>CAZAKZ010000041.1:0-38853 GCA_964485695.1 uncultured Planctomycetota bacterium
GCCGGACAAACTCGTGCATGTTTATCGGACATATGTCCTTGGAGAGCACACATAGGAGATGCCGTCGTCCTCGTAGAAAGGGAACACGCGCCCGGTCTTTCCCGGGTAGACTCGAAGCACGAGGGGCCCCTCTGGCTTCTCGCCCGTGTGCTGCACCACCGACTGCATGGGAATCACCGCCCCCGCCCGGACGAACACGGGCAGGGTCTTGAGCCCCGCGTCCACCTTGAACCGCTTGCCGTCGCACGCTCGCTTGAGCCCGGTCCAGAAATCGTACCAGAGTCCCTCGGGCAGGTAGACGGGCCACTTTCTCTCGCCGATGCGCACCACCGGAGAGACGAAGAGGTCGGCCCCTACCATGAACTGGGCGTCGTAGTAGGGCTTCAGCGACGAGGTCCATTCGGGGAACTCCAGGAGCGGCAGCCGGGCCACGGGAACGCCGGTGACCGCGGCCTCGCGAAATAGCGAGTAGAGAAACGGCAGGAGCTCGTACCGAATCTCGATGAACCGGCGGTTGATGCCCTCGTACGGTTCGCCGTGCACCCAGGGCTCCTGGTCGCGGGTGTTCTTGCTGGTGTGATTCCGGAAGAGCGGGAGGAAGGCGCCGACCTGGATCCACCGGGTCAGGAGCTCGGCCGAAGGGCTGCCGGAAAATCCGCCCACGTCCGGGCCGCAGAAGGCCTGGCCGCTCACGCTCCAGTTCAACACCATGGGCACCGACTGCTCGAGGTGCTCCCAGTAGCTCCGGTTGTCGCCGGTCCATCCGGCCGCGTAGCGCTGGCCCCCGGCGTAGCTGGCCCGGGTGAGGACGAAGACGCGCTCCTCCGGCCGCAGCGCGCGGATGCCTTCCCGGGTCGCCCGGATCATGTGCATGCCGTAGGTGTTGTGGCAGTACGCGTGCGGCATCTTCTTGCCCCGGACGCGGTGCACAACGTCCAGCGGCATGGTACCGCCGGGGCCGTCAAATACCGAAGGCTCGTTCATGTCGTTCCAGACGCCGCGGACGCCGAGGGTCAGGAGATCTTTGTAGAGCGTGCCCCACCAGGCGCGGGTCTCCGGGCGGTGGAAGTCGGGAAAGACACAGTCGCCGGGCCACACCCGGCCCTTGTAGACGGTGCCGTCGGGATTCTTCACGAAGTGGTCGCCCTCGAGGCCCTGGTCGTAGACGAAGTAGCCCGCCTCGGCCTTTATGCCCGGATCGATCATGACCACGGTGCTGAAACCCATGGCCGTGAGGTCCCGGATCATCTTCCCGGGATCGGGGAACTTTTCCTTGTCCCAGGTGAAGCACCGGAATCCGTCCATGTAGTCGATGTCGAGGTAGAGGGCGTCGCAGGGAATCTTCCGCTCCCGGAACGCCCGGGCGATCTCCCGCACCCGCTTCTCCGGGAAGTAGCTGTAGCGGCACTGCTGGTATCCGAGGGCCCAGTGCGGCGGCAGCGGCATGCGTCCCGTGAGGTCAGTGAAGCGCCGGATCACGTCCTTGGGGTGCGGCCCGAAGACGACGTAGTAGTCGAGGACGGGAGATTCGGCGCCGAAGGAAATGGTGTCCCGCTCCTGGTTGCCCATGTCGAAGGAAGACCGTTCGGGCGCGTCCAGGAAGAGGCCGTACGCCCGGCCCTCCCGCAGGGCGAGGTAAAACGGAATGGACTGGTAAAGGGGATCGGTGCCGCTGCCGTAGAAATAGGCATCGGTGTTCCAGTTCACGATGGACCGGCCGCGCTTGTCGAGGGGGCCCGCCTTCTCGCCGAAGCCGAAGTAGTGCTCATCCGCGGGGAGCCGCATCCACACCCGGGACACCTTGCCGTCGGCCCGGACGGCCGAGGCGCGCGGACCCTCGGCCAGGAACGTTTCGCTTTCCTTGAAATCGTTGAAACTGAGGGAGCCGTCCTTCACCTTCAGGACCACCTCGATGGCCGACGTGGCAAAGCCGTAATCGGGTTCCCTGTTGAGGTGCATGACCAGCGGCGGCTTCCGCTCCACCGGAAGCACCGCAAACGAGGGGTGCTCCGGATACAGGAAGTCCCTCCAGCACCGGACCCGGACCACGTGCGAGGTCACGAACGAGAGCAGCACGGAGCCGCGCTCGAACTCGATGTGGATCCCGTTCTCGCTCTTCTTGAATGTCTTCAGGGCGCCACGGTGAATCCACTGGCCCCGGGCCTCCGCGGCCACGGCGCCGAGGAGGAAAAGGCAAGCCAGCCTCGATCTCATGCGCGACTCCTGTTTACGGCGTTTCACGGTCGGGCCTTACTTTACCATCGTCCGATCTATAATTTAACGGAAGCCCCGCCCCCCCCGGTCAAAAAATGAACCGGAACCCGAAGCCCCAGGCGTCGTATCCCCCCTCGTCGAAAACGCCATAGCTCGAGAAGTGGTCGTTGAAGAGCACGAACTGGTAACGCTCGTATCCGGGCACGGCGAAGGTCACCTGGATCGGCCAGTAGAACTTCCAGTGCGACCGGTGTTCGTCGGGGTGCCGCTCCTGGTCGGTGCGGACAATACGTTCTGTGTAGTGGATGCCGAAGGCGGTGCCAAAGGTGGTGTGGAGGTAGCGGTTCCAGGGGAAGTCGACCCAGCGGAGGAACCCGGCGAGGCTGTAGGTCCGGAAGGGTTTCCGCCCTCGCTCGTCCACGATGCCTAGGGTGGCGGGGATCTCCAGCCGGGGCCGCACCCTCCAGCCGTACAGGTCCAGGTCGAACTCGTGGAGGGTGTACCAGAGCCGGAGGTTGTAGGTCTCACCCCGTGCATCCCCGTCCGCACGGTTGAAGCGGCCGGTCCAGCACCGGTGAGAGGCGATCTCGGACAGGAAGGTGACGTCCGCCTCCACGGCCCACCGGCCGAGGGGCTCGGGCTCTTTTTCTTTCTCCCGGCGCTGTTCGGTGTCGTTGTGCTCCCACGGCATACCGTCCGGAAACAGCGTCGGTGGCTTCGGCGCACATCCGGCCAGGATGACCAGCCCAGCCAGGCTCAGGGCGGAGATCCTCACCACGTTCAAACTCTTTTTCCCTCCCACGCCCTGCTCCGGAGCCTGAGCCCGGTCACGGCACCCAAAAACACGAGAAAAATCACTGCACCGATCCAGGCCTCGGTCGGGCCGCCCCCGAGGGGGTAAGCGATGAGGTAGGAGACGGGCAGGAAGACGATCCAGACGATGAGGCTCAGGCCCCAGAAGGCAAAGGCCGTGTCCCCGGCGCCGCGCAGCGATCCGAGTGCGGTCATGGCCATGGCGTCGAAGGGCTGCGCCACGGCCACCCACACCAGCACCCCGGTGCCGATTACGGCCACGGCCGGGTCAGGGCTGAAGACCGCGATGAGGGATCCGCGGAACAGGAAGATGAGCAGGCTCATGCCCAGCATGAAGGCCACGCCCAGACGCATGCAGAGGAATCCGCGGCGTCTGGCAATGGCGGGATTCCCGGCCCCCACGTATTGGCCCACGACAGCTTGAGCCGCCTGGAGCAGGCCGATGACGGGCAGGAAGCTGAGGTGCCACACCTGGAAGGCAGCGAAGCTGGCCGCCATCACCGACGGATCCTCGAAGGAGCCCAGCAGCCCGAAGAACACGGCCCAGGCCACGGCCTCGTTGAACCAGTAGGCGCCGATGGGTCCGCCCACCCGGATCAGTCGCCGCACCTCCCCGAAGTGGATCTTGCCCCGGATTCCGAAGCCGAACTCCCGCCGCATCCGGCCCCTCGAGAACAGGAGGTAGAGAAAGCTCACCGCCTCGAAGGCCTGGGCCAGCACCGTGGCCAGAGCGGCGCCCTGGACGCCCATCTCGGGAAGGCCGGCCCGGCCGAAGATGAGGAGATAATCCAGGACCAGGTTCAGGGCGTTGGCGACGAGGCTGATCTTCAGCGGAGTGACGGCGTCGCCCGTACCCCGGAGAAAGCTGCCCGTGCCGAAGCCGATGGCCATGAACAAGACCCCAAAGAGGCGAATGCGGAGGTAGTGGCCGCCGGCCGTGGCCACATCAGGATGTGCGTGGAAGAGGTGTACGATATCCGGAGCGAGAGCGGCGAAGAGGAAGTAGGGAATGGAGACCACGGCCGCCAGCATCAGGGCGGCGCGAAGGTGGCGGCCGGCCCGCCTGTACCGTCCGGCACCGGTGTACTGGGCCGAGAACGTGGCGATGCCGGTCATGGTGCCGAGGACCGGAGACATGAGGGCCCACACCGGGATGAAGGTGAGGCCGGCGCCGGCCTGGTCGATCTTGTTGTAGTGCCCCAGCAGCGCGCAGTCGATGGCCTGCATCACCGCATAGCTCAACAGGCCGAGGGCGGCGGGAAGGGCGATACGTAAGACCTCCCGGGTAGGCGTTGCCGCCCGGGTGCCCGCGGATGTGTGATTATCGCTCAAATCAATCGCCGATCGCCGTTACCCTGTCGCCGAATCGAAACCGCATCGTTTCCATGCTGTTCAGGGCCGCGGCCACCAGGCCCTCGACGTCAAATGTCTCCACGGCCTCGTAATCCTCGGGAGAGGCGTGGAGACCCGGATTGACCGCAGCCGCGTGGTTCACACAATCCTCATAAGGCAGCGCGGAAATTTCAAGGGTTCCGAGGGCTCTGGCCGTATTCTGCAGATCCTCCTTGCAGTCTCCCGAAACGGGCATCAACACGGGCGAGTCCACGGCCGCCGTCATGGCGCCCAGGTTGCTCAAGGTCTGGGCCGCCACCTGGCCCACCACATCCCCCGTGACGAGGGCGTCCCACCCGTTGTCGCGGACCAGCCGCTCTCCCACGCGAAGCATCAAGCGTCGGTAGACCACGGTGCGTAGACGCGGGGGGACCCCCTTCACCACCTCCGCCTGCACCGATTCGAAGTCGACCTTGAACAGGGTGAGCTTTCCCTGATACAGGGACAGCAGGGCTGCAAGCCGGTCGACCTTGTCCGGAATCCGGTCCTCTATCATGGACGCGTTCAAGAAGTGGATGGCGTGAACCGTGGCCCCTCGGCGGAGCAAGCGAAAGGCCGCGACCGAGGAATCCACGCCGCCGGAGAGGAGCACCACGACGTGGCCGTTCACGCCGGCCGGAAGGCCGCCGATGCCGGGCAGTCGCTCGGAATAGAAGTAGGCGCCCCGCTCGCTGATCTCGAGGCAATAGTTGTGGTCATGGCCGGTGAGGTCCACTTTTCGGCCGGTGGCCTCGACGATAGCCGCCCCCATATGGCGGGCGATCTCCATGGAAGTCACGGGAAACCTTCTGTCCGACCGCTTGACTGTAACCCGGAAGGAGCCGGTGTCGCCCGCCGAAAGCTCTACGGCCGCCTCCTTGAAGACCTCCATGTTCTTGGCGAGGCGCCGCATGGGGGCGTACCAAGCAATGCCGGACACCCGCCCCACGGCTCCGAGGACGGCGGACGCGTCCGCGCCCTCGAGGTCGAGGGTCAGGCGCCCGATCTCCCAGCGCACACGGCCGGCACCCAGGCGCTCGACGGACTCCCTGATGCGCTTCCTGAGCATCTTCTCGAAGTAGGGTCGGCTCCGGCCCTTGAGAGCGATCTCGCCGTAATGAATGAGAATCGCATCCGGTCCGTCCATGGTTCGCGCTTCCCGCTGCAGGCAGCCTGTGAATATTCTGGTCCGCGAGAAATTATACACGGGCTGTTATACCACAGGATGCAACCTCCTTACCTGCGGTACGAATATCAGGGCCGAGTATCCTGGCGGGTTAACAACCTGTCAAAGGACCGAGATTCAGAACGCCGCATCGCGGCGGTAGAAGGGAACGACCCGTCCCAGGGAGATCTCCAGGAAGTCGCGCTCGAGCCGGGTATCACAGCCGCGGCACTGCAGAGTCAGGGTGATGACGCGTCCACCGTGCACCGGTCCCCGGCATCCTGGAATGATGTGGTTGTCGCAGGTAGGGCAGACGGCGAATCCCTCGGGCATGTAGTCGCCGAGGACGGGGGAAAAACGGATACCAATGCGATTCGTGAGTCCCTCGATCTGCCGAGGATTCCATCGTGTGGTTTGAAGCATGCTCTCTTGCGTTTCCTCTACTGGCCTTCAACGTCCCGGCCGGTGTTCAATCCCTGAAACTTCAATCACGGAAAATCAACTTTCTGCCTGATTGCCCAAAACACAATTTGCTATTTTCTGTATATGTTGTATATTTTATACGAACAGGTGATACTCGATCGAGAATCGAGCCCGGGCGTGTCGATACCACGTCCCCTCTGTCTCAATGCGAAATCCCTGTTCCGAATAAAATCCTCCATATTCAAAAGGCCCGACCACGAGCGGTTTCCTCCGGCCGCTCGTGGTTTTTTGCCTTCCTATTCAATTCGTTCTATCCTCAAGCCAGGGCTACAATTGCCTTTGCCGTTCCAATACAACACCTGATCGGGAGATCGCCTGCGCATGGGTCGTTTTCTTTCCCTTACCTGGTTCTTTCTCCTCGTGGTTCTGCTTCCACTGACGTCGGCCCAGCCCGGCCATGTGGGATCGCCTCCGCGCACACCCCGTCTCGTTCCGGCACAGGTCTTCCGCCTGATCCTGGCCGCCCCTCCTGATGTCCTCATCCAGGACAAGGGCGCCAAGGCCGTCCTGACCTTCCGCACCCGCCGCCCGACCCCGGGAGCGACCTGCTACTACGGCACCTACATGCCTGACCAGGTCCTGCCCACTCCCCGGTACCGCTGGATGTCGGTGGAGGCCCTCGAGAAAAATTCTACGAGCCACGCGATCTCTCTCGACTTCGCCAGGATGAACCACGCACGGTACGACCTGGCCGGCTTCAAAAAGAACCGCGGAGGCGTGGTCTGTTACCGGCTGGAGATCCAGGACCCGGGAAACCAGGTGACCCGGTTTCTCGAGGGCCGATTCGCCGTGTCCGCCGGAGAACGAATTCCCTGTGTGGTGGAGGGGCCGTTCGTGGACCTCGTCACCGAGACCACGGCCGTGATTTCCTGGCGCACGGACCTACCGTCCGGGGGAGCTGTGGTGGCGGATGGCCGCGGGTTTCCCTCGTCCAAGAAGGCCGGCCTGCGGCACGAGGTGGGGCTGGACGGCCTCGAGGCCGGAAAGCGATGCCGGTACCGGGTGGAAGTCAGGATGGGAAAAAAGGCCTTCCCGGGCCGCCCCTTCTGGTTCGAAACGCCCGCCCCCGACTCGAAGACCCTGACCTTCGCGTTCATGTCCGATTCCCGCGCCGGTTACGGCTCGGGGGAACGGGCCATGGACGGCGTCAACGTCCGGATGCTCCGCACCTTGAGCCGCCACGCCTACCACCAGGGGGCGGAGCTGATGCTGTTCGGCGGCGACCTCATCAATGGCGGCGTCACGAGCGAGGAGGAGTTCCGCCGCCAGCTGCGCACCTGGAAATCGGCCGTGGAGTGCGTGGGCCACTACATTCCCATCTACGAGGGCATGGGAAATCACGAATCCCTCGTCGACCTGGGAAAACTCGTCACCCGCACCCGGGGCGCCGACGGCAAGGAGACCGAGAACGTCTCGCTCCTCGCCTTCGACAAGCCGGGAGCCTCGAGCGCCGAGGCGGTGTTCGCGGACGAGTTCGTGAATCCGCCGGGGGCCCCGACGCCGGAGCACGAAAAGGCCCCGCCCTACGAGGAGTCGGTCTACGCCTTTGACCGCAGCGGCATCCGGTTCATCTCCTTCAACACCAACTACTGGTACTGCAACAGGCCGGAGGAGTTCGGCGGCAACCTGGAGGGATACGTCCTGGACAACCAGCTTTGCTGGATCCAGGAGCGCCTGGAGGAAGCGGCCCGGGGCGAGTCCGTCCGCCATGTGTTCCTGTTCGCCCACGACCCGGCTTTCCCCTGCGGCGGACACGTCCATGACGGCCAGTGGTATCACGGCGGCGCCCCGCTGAAGAACGGCGGCATCGACCGCACCTACGTGGTGAAGAGGAGAGACGCGCTTTGGAAGGCCGTGGCCCGATGCCCCAAGGTGGCGGCGGTGCTGTTCGGACACGAACACAACTACAGCCGCACCCGCATCGATAAGACCCTGAATCCGGAGTTCAAGCACCCGGTGTGGCAGATCGTCTCAGGAGGATGCGGCGCCCCCTACTACGCCCGGGACCGGGCCACGCCCTGGGACAAAAACGTGGCCGCTTTCAGCGCCCAGCAGCACTACTGCCTCTTCCGAGTGGACGGCGACCGGGTCTTGCTGGAAGTCTACGGAGAGACCGGAGAGCGCATCGACCGTGCCGCTCTCCGGTGATGGGGACGGTCGGCCTTACAGCCTGCGCACGGACTCGATGATCACGTTCTTGACCGGGCAGTTTGCAAAAGCCCCTCCCTGGGGTGCTATGGGCGTATCCCGGATCTTGTCCACCACGTCCATGCCCTGGGTCACCTTGCCGAACACGGCATAGCCGTCCAATCGGCCCGGCTGATAGTCGAGGCGGTAGCCGTTGTCCACCACGTTGATGAAGAACTGGGCCGTGGCCGAGTCGGGGATGCCAGTGCGCGCCATGGCAATGGTGCCGCGAAAGTTGGAGAGGCCGTTTTGCGACTCCAGCTTGATCGGATCCCGCAGGGACTTCCGCTTCTTGTCCGCATCAAAGCCGCCGCCCTGGATCATGAACGTCTTCATGACGCGGTGAAATATGGTGCCGTCGAAGTGTTTGTCCTCCACGTACTGGAGGAAGTTCTTCACCGTGATGGGCGCCTTGGTGCGGTTCAGCTCCAGGGTGATGGTGCCCAGGGAGGTCTTCATCTCCACCTGGGGGGCGGGATCATCGTCGTCAGGGCGCTTGGCCGATTTCGGTATTACGACCACGGGCTTCTTCTCCTCCGGTTTCTCGGCTTCCGGCTTCTTTGCCTCAGACTTCTTTGCCTCGGGCTTCTCCATCTTGGCGGCTTCGGGCGCGGTCTTTCCCTCGTCGCTGGATTTCTTCGCGGTCCTGGAGGCGCCGTCCCCACAGCCCAGGGCCATGGACAGGACCAGGATCAGGGTGACGTGAATTGCGGATCTCATGGTTCATTCCTTTCCGGGGATAAGATCATCCGGGAGATGGGCCTGAAAAATAGGGGGTAGCGTTGAATTTTTCAACGATCCTGGCGCGGCTTCCGCCGGCCCGACAGGGTGAGGGGCAGGATCAGCGACCGATCGCCCCGCTGCACCGCGATCCACAGGGTCTTTCCCGGATGGGAATACCGGATCCAGTGGTGGAACTGGTTGCCCGTCTCGAGAATCCGGCCGTCCACGTGGGTCAGAACGTCCCCCGCCTTGAATCCCGCCTCTTCGGCCGGGCTGCCGCCCAGGACCCGGTCGATCTCGAGGATCAGAGTCGGGTCCACGGGCCTCTCTGGAGACTTGACCTTCAGGAAGATTCCGGTGAGGGGAGTCTCCACCGAAGAGAGCGTCACCTCGATATCCCGAGGTTTCTTTTCCCGGATCACCGACAGGACCACCCGGGAGCCCGCCGGGTAGGAGGCCAAAAGGCCCTCGAACCGGGCCTCGGTGGTGACGGGGACGCCGTTCACGCGCGTGATGACATCCTCGTACCGGAGTCCCGATCGGTACGCGGGGCAGGACTTGTACACGGTCAAGACCTGCACCCCGCGCGGATCAGTGGAGGAATCTACTCTCACGTCCAGGAGGGCGCCGTGCCAGATCAAGTCCTCGCCCGACAGCGTTTTCATGAAGTTCTGGATCTGGCCGGAGGGGATTGCAAAGCCCACGCCGGTGTTGATCTTGTGCCCGTGAAACCGGGTGACAATGCGGCCGTTGATGCCCACGACTTCTCCGCGCATGTTGATGAGCGGCCCGCCCGAGTTACCGGGATTCACAGGCGTGTCGGTGACGATGGCGTCGGAGTAGCCGCCCTGGTTGTAGTGCAGGCAGCTGATCCCCCCGAAGGTGACCGTTGGCATTCCGTCCTGGGAAAGTACCCATGGATTTCCGAGCGCCATCACCCGCTCTCCCACCCGGAGACGGTTGGCGTCGCCCAGGGGAATGAACGGCAGATCCGTGAAATCCCCCACCACCTTGAGGAGGCACACATCCCCGCGCTCGTCCACGCCCAGGCGCCTCGCCTTGAGCGCGGGGCGGCCGTCGCCGAAGAACACGGCCCACTCCTCGCGCCCTCCGGCCACGTGGTCATTGGTGACGATGAGGCCGTCGTTCCGGATGCAGACGCCGGAGCCGGCGCCGATGGCGCAGAAGGCCGGGGCGCACCTCTCGACCAGGGCCCGGAGCTCAGCCTGCTCCTTTCGAGCCCGGACCCGATCGTCCTGAGTCCAGGCAAGGCCGGACGCACCCAGCAGGAGCAGAAGAACCGCCGTGATGCTCGAGACCCTCGTCCACCTCATTGCCGCGCCTCCAGCCGGACGGAAAGGCGCAGGACCACCCCGCCCCGGTTCACCACCACGGACACCTTCTGGCCGACGCGACACCGGGCCAGGGCGAGGCGCAGGTCGTTTGAGTCCTCGATGAGCAGCCCCGCCACGGACACGAGGATGTCTCCGGCCTCGATGCCGGCCTCGTCCGCGCCGGAGCCGGGGGCCACCTGGGCAACGTAGATCCGTTTCTCCTTTTTCACCTCCCTGGAACGTATGCCCATGAAGGGCGCCGACGCGTGCTCGTTGCGACGGCCCTTCTCCAGGTCCGGCAGCACCTTCAGGAGTCGAGTGATCCCGGTAGCAAATCCCACGCCCGAGTTGAGGCCGGTGCGGCTGAACGGCCGCACGTGGCCGGCCACGCCGATGAACCGCCCTTCGAGGTCCAGCACCGCGCCCCCGGTGTTGCCGTAGTTCAGGTGCGCGGCGAGTTGCAGGGCGGAACCGCCGAGGCGGTTGTGGGCGCTGACCATGCCCGGATTGGAGGTGTACGGCACCCGGCCCCACGAGGCGCCGACCACCACCACGAAAGATCCCACCGCCGGGCATTCCACCGGCTCCATGGCCAGGGCCGGAAAGGTCTCGCCGGCGGCCTGGATCCGGACCACGGCCACGTCCAGGTTGGCGTCCCAGCCCAGGATTCGGCCCGGATAGAACCGACCATCCATGAGCTCCACCTGGACGGACCGGACCAGTCCCTCGACGTTGTAGCGGCTCGTCACAACGAGGCCGGACCGGTCCACGATGACACCGGATACCGGGCCGGCCGGCCGCTGCAGGTAGCGGAAGAAGGTGGACCAGTCCATGTCCTTCTTGTCCCGGAAGCGATCCTTGAATTCTCTCATCAGGCGCAGCTTGAGTCTTCTCCGGCTCGCGCGTTCCCACTTCGATCGTCGCTTCGACCTGCCATAGCGGTTCACGTGGAGCTTGACCATGGCGGGCGCGGCTGCTTCGGCCACGCCACGAAGCGCCCGCGATACCGAGGCCGGGGCCACGACCTCGGGGGGATCCTCCGCGGCCAGGGGCCGGGCCCACGAAAAGAACAGCCCGATGAGCGACAAAGCGAGGTAATTCGTTTTCATGGGGCACACCCCTACAAGCGTCGGAACGGTCGGACCCGCAGCCGGAATTCCTTTTTCCACCCGTTGCGGCTGAACCGCAGCCGGACCGTATCGCCGACCCGCTTCGCCCCCAGGATGCCCTTCACCAGGCCCGGGTTGGCGCTCTTGCCCTCGATGAGCCGGAGGACGTCACCCGGCCGGATTCCGGCCCGGCCCGCGGCCCCATCCTTTGCCACCCAGGTCACCTTTGCGCCCGGAGTTCCCTTGTCCCCGGCAAACCGGATACCGAGGGTTCCACGTTCCGCAGCGGGGAGGATCGCCCCGGGCGGGCCGACCTCGAAGGAAAGGCGCACCATTTTATCCTCCGGAATCCGTGCCAACCTGGCGCGAATCACCCGGATGTTCACCACGGATCCCGCCGGTAGCCGATACAGGGCGCTGGAAAACGAAGCGTATTGCTCGATCTCGGATCCTCCGAACTCCACGATCTCGTCCCCGACCTTGAGGCCCGCCTTCTCGGCGGCGCTTCCCTTTTCCACCTGAGTGACCCGGGCACGATACCGCCGGATGACTCGTTCCTCGCAGACGAATCCCGCTTCCCCCGGCCCGGGCTCCTTTCGACTCTTCAGAAGGGGCATGAGCGCTTTGACCTGGTCGATGGGCAGCGCGGTTCCAAGCCAGCGATTGTAGGAGTAGGCCTCGAGGAGAATGCCGATGACCTCACCCTTCTCGTCGAGGAGCGGTCCGCCGTAGGCGCCGGGATTCACCGCAGCATCGGTCTCCAGGACTTCGCCCTTGTATCGGCCCGAGGCGTGGATCTGATACCGCCCGGATACGATCCCCCGCGAGACGGCCACCTGGCCCGTGCGCTCCAGGGTGCCGAACGGATTGCCCAGGGTGAAGGCCTGGGCCCCGACCGGGGTGGCGCCGCTGCTGCCGAGCTGCAGCCATTTCACCGGCTCCGAAGGCGGCGGCACCATGCGCAGCAGAGCCACGCCGCCCGTTGGTGAGGCGCCCACCACCCCGGCCTGGAAGGTCCGGCCGTCCGCCGTGGTGAGCTCGATGCGCCCGGCGTCCTCGACGATGGACGAGGCCGTCAGAAGATAGCCCTCCGGATCGATGAAGAAAGCCGTCCCTCCGAACGGATTCCTGCGGCGGCTGAGGAGACCCTCCAGGGAACCCGTCCTTCTGCTCTTGACGTCGAGGGAGACAACCGCGCTTGAGAACTTCTCGTGGAAACGGGTGAGGGCCTGGTTGGAGGAAAAAAGCGCGGGGGAGGCCATTTGGGCTGATAGGAAGGAACCCGTGGCCGGGTATGTACTTAAGATCGTTAATAGTAGTAGTATGAGAGAGAGAACGACCGGTAGGATCCTGCCCGTTCCCCCCCCCGCGCTGGAGTTTTGTTTCTCTTCTTTTGTCTCGAGAGCCCTTTCAGGGACGAAAAACTTTCTGCCAGGCAGTTTCGGAACCGTAAAGATCCGACACCAGCCTGGTAATCTGCCCTCAGGGGATACAGTCGCATGGAATGGGGGTGGGCATGTCACAGATGTGTAAAACCTGGGTAACATTCGAGGTGACCCTAACCTGTTGGGTTAAATAGTGTTCCAGTATTTTTTCGAGCGCGTGTTTCGGCCTTGCTCTTTGCGGCAGATCGCGGGTCCAGCATCCTCTACCAATATTCGATAGAATGCTGGACACATTGAATGACCACTACAAACAACGATGATAGATCCTGAATCGGCTGCAGAAGCCAGAGACGTGGATACCAAAGAAAATATAGGTGACAAGCTCCAGCGCATCCGCGAGGACTACCAGAATATCCAGTCGAACCTGAGTCGGACCCTCGTGGGCATGGAGGCCGTCATGGACCTCCTGGTGGGGGCCATCATTTCCGGGGGCCACTGCCTCCTGGAAGGGGTGCCTGGGCTGGCCAAGACCCTGCTGGTCAAGAGCCTCGGCCAGGCCCTGGGCCTCGAGACCTCCCGTATCCAGTTCACCCCCGATCTCATGCCCTCGGACATCACGGGCGCCGAGGTCATCGTGCAGGACCGGGATACCGGTGAGCGTTCGTTCCGGTTCATCAAGGGACCCATCTTCACCAACCTGCTCCTGGCCGACGAGATCAACCGCACGCCCCCCAAGACCCAGGCCGCCCTCATGGAGGCCATGGAGGAGCGTCAGGTCACCTCCCTTGGACGCCGGCACGGCCTGGATGCTCCTTTCCTCGTCATCGCCACCCAGAATCCCATCGAGCAGGAAGCCACCTACCCTCTCCCGGCTGCACAGCTCGACCGGTTCATGTACCTGGTCAACGTGGATTACCCCTCCTTCGAGGAGGAATACGAGATCATCCGCCTCACAACCACCCGGGATCCCGTGCTCCTGGAGCCGGTCCTGACCCGGGAGGAGATCCTGTGGCTCACCCGGACAGTGCACGAGCACCCCATCTCCGAGTCCCTGGAGAGGATCGCCGTGACGCTGGCGCGCATGTCCCGGCCGGACCAGGACATCGCTCCGGACTTCATCCGGGAATGGGTGTCGTGGGGTGCCGGCCCCCGGGCGGACCAGTTCCTGATCCTCGGCGCCAAGGCGCGGGCCCTGCTGAGGGGCCGCGACCGGGTCGAAGAAGAAGACCTGGTGCACGTCGCAGGACCGGTGTTCCGCCACCGGATCCTGCTCAACTACCAGGCGGAGGCGGACAGCATCAAGCCGGACCATCTGGTTGACCGACTCCTGGACGAGATTCCCGAGCTCAAGGTGGTGCGGAAGGCGCGGGAGCCTGAGGTCACCCGCACCGGAATCCTCTCATGGTTTCTTCGCCGACGCTGAACGAGCCCTGGCAAAAGGCCTTCCTGTTCGTGTTCCTGGCCTGTGTCACGGCCGGCCTGACGTTCGCCTTGCTGCCGGAGATGTACCCGCGGCCCCGGCCTGAGCGGTCTCACAAGCATCCACGCCTCACGTATTGGTTCTGGCGCCCCGAGATCCTCGAGAACCGGATCTACCTGGATCAAGCCCGCGACCTGGTCGAGCGCGGCCCCTTCGACATCGTGTTCGCAACACCGCGCTACCCGCACCTCGGCGTGGACTTCGTGGACGTGGAAAAGTACAAGCCTCTGTTCCGAGAGGTGGTCGCCGTCCTGAAGGAAGGCGGCGTGGGCCTCGGCCTCGACCTCCGGTATTACCTCGGCGTCCGGGGGGACCTCGCGCCCGGTGAGCGCCAGGGCCTGGTGGAGCGGGTGGACATGGTCCTGGACGAGGCGGGCAAGGGCACCGGGAAGGTAGCTCCGGATCCCCTGCTGTTCGCGGAAAGCGCACCGGACCTTGCCCGGCCGGCCGGCATGCGCCTGGTCGGGGTGTTCGGGAAGGAAGCGGAGCTGACTCCCATCCAGGCGGTTCGGTCCTCTCTGAACGACGGCGTATTGTCCCTCGATTGCGGACCGGCCCGCGCGGGCGAAGGGGTCTCGGCCCTGGTCCTCCGGACCTTCCACCATCCGGACATGTTCTCCGATGCCTATCCGAAAGCCTTCCGGAAGGTGCTTTCGGGCTATCGTGACGTCGGCCTCAAAGGTGCGGCCCTGGATGAGTTCGCCTATCTTCCGGTCAAGGTCGACCGGTGGAAGAAGCACCTCTTCTACTCCGAGGCCTCGGCCCGCGCCTTCCGGAAGACCTACGACACCGACCTGGTGGACGCCCTGGCTCGGATCCTACTGGATCGTCGGGGGGACCGCACCGCCCGCATCCTGGCTCTCGGCCGGTACAACGAGCATCACCACCGCGCCATCGCCCGGGTGGAGCAACGCTTCTACCGGGAAGTGAAGTCGATCCTGGGCAAGGACACTTTCGTCGGCGTTCACCCCACCAACCAAACCCGGAAGAACTACTGCGATCTGGAAATCAGCCTGACCTTTCTGGACTGGTGGTCGGTGCCGCGGGACTACGGCCAGACCGATGAGTACACGCCCCTTCCGGTGCGCATGGGTCTGGCCCTGAAAGCCGGCGGTCCGGTGTGGTATCACATGTTTTACGCCATGAAACCTGACGCCATCCTGGACGAGATCGTCCAGTGCGCCCGCTACGGCGGCCGCGTCCACTACCACGCCTACTCCGACGCCCACCACGGATACCCCCTGGAAAAGGGGGACCTCCTGGATATCCTTTGCCGCGTGGAGAACCGCCTCCGGGTCCTGGACCGCCACGTCACCACGGTGCCGGACCTGGATACCCTGGTGATCCTCGGGTGGCCGTGGATGACCAATGACGTGAGTCGAACGGACGAGACCTCGCCCTACACCCGGACCATGACCTTTCTCAACCGCCTCTGGGATAGGGGCCATCGCGCCGCCGCCGTGCCCACGTACGAGATCGCTGCCGGCAGCCTGAAGATGACCGGAGGCAAGGCCACGTACGGCGGCCGCCCCTTCAAGCACGTCCTCGTCTATCACCCGGAGTTCGCCGACGAAGCCACCCTCCGGTTCCTGGTGGCCCTGGCCCGGGGCAAGAGCCGCTTCCGGGTGGTGGGCGGCCTCACCACCCGGTTCGACGGTACCCCTGCACCCCTCCGCAAGGTCCTGGCGAAACACGAAACCACGGAGAAAGACGTCCTGAAAGAGCTCGGCCCTGCTTTTCACGAAGACGGCGTGCGTTATCCGGAGGACCTTCGTGTGTTCGTCGACCGGGTCTCCCTCGTCAACGGCTCGACGGTGGAAAAGACCGTGATCCTGGAGGGCAAGAAACACTCAATCCGGTTCTCAGGCGCCGCCGTCTTCGAGATGAAGCCGGGCGAGGCGCCGCGGAAACTTGGGGAGTGAGGGCTAGGGCGAGAACTATCCGGCCTTGTGGCCATCGATGGGACAGAAACCGAGAACCATCAATCAAGGCTGATCAGGCCATTTCGAAAATCGATTTTCAATGTCTGTCCTCTGAAAAATCCACCCCGAGAAGGCCATCAACCCCTGCACTTGTCGGCAATGTGTGACTGAGCACGGGAAATCCAGCGCGGTCCCTCCCTAGAGCCGTGATGTTTTTCAGTGTGACGCGTGGAACATACTCCACGCTGCTCCCGGTCGTTACCTGAATGCGATCCTCGTACAGGGCTGGATCATGGCCGATAGCAATCAGCATGGCTGCATTGATCATCGTGCTCGTCGCACCGGTATCGAGTGCCAGGCGAAGAACCGAGCTCCCGGTGGATCCGGCAATCTCTGCACGAACGATTACAAGACCTTGATGGGGATTGAACGCATAGGTCATAACACGATTGCCGTATCTTTCGGTATCGTGCCCGTGAACAACATTGCGAATCGCCTTGGCCTCAGCTCGACGGCGCAGCCGTGAGGTGAGGGTATCACTTCGTGATCGTGAAGCTGTACGTGTTGCTGATGGACTTGACGTTGTAGGGCTCCCCGGCCTTGAGGGAGAGAAAGGCGCTGTGCAGGCGCACGCCGACAAGAGCTGAATTACCGGGAATGGCGATGCCGGCGCTTCCTTTCCCGCTCGAATCCAGAAATCCTGTGTACCCCTTGAAGATCATGGGCAGGTGCCCCTGAATTGTGATGAGGAGGAGGTCGTCCAGGGACAGGTGGAGCCTGCGCTTCCCGATCGGGACGGGACCGGTGCCCAGCGACGTGCCCGCCTGGTACGACAGGCCGGCGTCCGCCGGAGAGCTGAGGGCCAGGATCACGGTGGCTCCCGGCCTGGGAGATCCGGAACCCGTGATGGTGGCGTCGGGGTAGGTCAGCCGGACGAGGAGGGGGCCCAGCGGATCGAACGACTGGGCCGTGGGGCTCGAATAGGCCCCGGGCCCCTGGCCATAGACCCGGTAGTAGGCGAGACTCGGGGTAATGGTCTGATGGTCGGTGGAGGAGGTATTCCCCTGCAGGGAGCCGCCCTGGTACCGCACCTCGATGGTCAAGCAGTCCACGCCGTTGTACTGGAAGGGATTCGCCAGCGTCAGGGTGCTCCAGGTATCTTTCGTACGCACCCAGGTGATGGGTCCGGCCGGAAGTACGACCAGGGGATTCGGCAGGTTCACAGCATACGTCGGCGAGGGCATTATTGACATCGTGGTGTGGCTCATGGTCATCTCGAACTTCATCGCCTTGAAGGTGACGCTGTTGCACGGCCTGAACGACACCATGGTGATCCGGGCCGGATTGCCGCCCATCATGGCGGCGGGTATGACCAGCTGGTACCGCCATTCCCCGTGGCTGTAGGGATTGAAGGGATAGTTGTTGCAGCCGAACGAGGTCGGCGGATTCGGAACGAATATATCACCTGAGGCCGCGGTGAAGGGCAGTACAGCCAGGATTGTCATGCTCATGAGAATCTTCATCCTGTCCTCACTCCTCTCTGGCGAAGTAGAAATTGCTGTTCGTTGTTCACTGCGGACCGCGCTCGCCGATTACATCCTGGTCTCATCGAATCATGACCGGCCATTCAGACGCAGGCGGCCTGATCAAATCCGCATCACATGGGTATCCGGCAAGTACCGTATGCCGCTCGGCGCGTTCGCGTCGAGAACGGCGAGCGCAATCCAGAGTGGAACGCCGAATCCCCCCGGCGGTGGACTGAGCGATGTGAGGTCGAGTGTGCCGCGCGCTTCTCCACTTGCGTTCAGCACCAGCGGGCCCGGATTGAAGATCGCCGGCGCCAGGTTACCCAGAGTGAGACGAGTGGCCTCGTCGATCCGTAGGTTGATGCGCCTGCCGTCGGGAAGCGCCACGCCCGGCCGGACACCGGAGAGGCTCGCGGCGAGCATATATGGGCGCCCCGGACTTCGCGGACAGCTGAGCAGGATCGTCCACTTGTGCGGTCCGGTCTTCAGGGTCTGGATATGTCGGCCCCGGTAAAAGACAAAGTCGTAGTTGCTCACCGCTCGCATGAGCGACGTGTACCGCATCGAGGTGACGGTCCCGTCCATCGCCACGTAGGCCAGCCACTGGTTGACGGTCGAGGTGGTGGACGGCGTAAACGGTGTTGACACCCATCGCTGCACCGGTGCGGTCTGGAGATCGAACTTGCCGTTATACACGCGGACCGCGGTCTGCGCGCCCGCACGCAGGGTCGCGATCACCCCGCGCGGAGCCGACCCGGGTGTGAGACGATAGAGCCGGTCGTGATACGGCCCTTCGACATGGCCGTTCAGGACGTTCTGCTCGCAATGGTGCTTGGAACAAGGATTCCAGCCATAGTTCGATCCGTCGTTGAAGCTGTGAACCGTTCCATCCGGAGCCAGCTCGAGCACCGGCCATTGCAGGGTTCCGGGCACGATCGTATTGTCGCAGATCAACAGGTTGCCGTTGTCGATGTTGCGGCCGATGTACCCGGACGGCGCTGCCGTGCGGCCGATCCGGGCGGTGGTGAGCAACGTGGTCAGGACGCCGTTGCGGTCGACTTTCATCACGCGATAGTCCACACTGGTCGGATTGCGGATCATTCCGTTGAACACGTAGTCGCCGTCCGTATTCACGTGGAGGTGGTACGGCCGGTAGAAGTTGATCGTGTCCGGCCCGTAGATCGTGGTCTGCGCCAGGGTCGTTGGATCGAATCGATACAGCCCGGCCTGGCCCGGTGCGGCCGTCGAGACGAAGTCCCACGTGATCAAGGCGACAAAGTGCCGGTTGTCGACGTCCATGCAGTAGGAGACGGCATGCTGCGGCGGACGCGCCACGGTCGTCACCGTACCGTTGCCCTTGAGCAGGATGACCCCCTTGAGGAAGTTGGTGGGCTGCGAGACGGCCGCCCATGCTCCGCCTGCGATGTATTCATCAGCATGATACGTCTGCGAAGCGGCAGCACCGGCCAGCACCATCACCAGGATCCAGCCTGACAGCTTCATGTTCATGACCGAAGTCTCCTACCACATTTGCACATTCGTGTCGGACCCATCGTCCCCGGAGCGGGCCACGTTCAGAGATTGAACATAGCGCTTTTTTACCATTTCCGTGTTCTTTTTACAATGATGTGGCGGTCGGCCGGCCCTCCATGATTCCGTTTCAAATCGTAACCGGAAGCCATCAGGTGGACGTATCTGAGAGTGCGCCAGGGGGGGGAGCTTGACAGGCTGACCCTAGAAAGTAGACTGAGGATTAAGGTAATTCTCAGTAGTTGATCCATGTCGCGATTGTGTTGCATCCTCATCACTCTCGCGATCACGAGCTACGGAAATATCCCGCTCAATCCGGATCCGCTGCTGGCAATGTCTCTGTCCTGTCCCGCGATGTTCGTCGGCTTCACCGGAACGCTCAACATTCGAGGCGAGGCCGGCGCGTCGATACGCCTCCCGGGAGCCGTACCACGCGGAACGCGGTTCTTCCTGGCCGGGATCGTATTGGCGACCGGCGGGAAGTTACTCGAGATATCCGAGGCCTTCGGCGTGACCGTCGAATAGCTCAGGCCGGCTCGAGGAGTGAACTACAGCGCAAGCTCCAGGAATGAAAGAAACGCCCGGAGGTCGGGGAAATCGCAATCCGCCTCGGCCACGAAGCGGCGGTCGTAGAGGAGGCACACCTTGCGGCAGCCCGCCGCGCGGCCGGCTTCGACGTCGAAGAGGTAGTCGCCCACGCTCATGCACTGGTGGGGCTCCACGCCGAGGCGATGCATGGCTTCCAGGAGCGGCGCTGCCGAGGGCTTGTAGAGACCGGTATCCCGGGTCACCACCGTGTCGAACGTGAGGCCGAACTTCTCCATGAGGAACTCGACGTTTTCGCCGGAGTTGTTCGATACCAGCGCGGTCTTCACTCCCTTTCTGTGCAGGAAGTCGAGGACCTCCACGGCCCCGTCCTTCACCTCGGCCTTGCGTGATGCCTCACGTTCGTATTTCTCGAGCAACGCCCACTTCTTCTCCCGTTTCGGGCTTTCCATGGCATTGATCTCGTCGATGATGGAGTGGCCCTCCACCTCCAGGTCCTTCCGGATGGCCACCCAGTCATACACGGAATGGATGAGGGTGCCGTCCATGTCGAAGAGGAAGGCGTCGATGCCTTCGAGGAGCCACGCCTTCAGGACCTCGTCCCGCTCGAACCGAGGCAGGCCGGTGGTTGGTTCGGCAACAGCAGGGCCGGCCCGGCCGATCCAGGTGAAGGGGATCCCCGCTCCGGCATAGTCCGCCTCGAGCTTGGCCGCGCCTGGCTCCGCGCACCCCACCAGCAGCGCACCCGATCCGATAAGGCCCAGGGGATCCATGTGCATCCGGCGGCACAGCGCCTCGGTGACCGGTAGCACCGGGATGCCCTCGCGCTTTACATCCAGGCGCCGGCCCGCGGCCCGGGCCATCTCGTGAAGCGCCTCGCCCACGCCGCCTTCGGTGACGTCGTGAAGTGCTGTGACGTGGGGATTCGCCGCGGCCAGGGCCGCCTCCGGAACCACGGAGATCCAATCCCCGGCCAGGATCTCGCCGGCCTCCTCCAGGGCATCCTCCCCGTGGAGCTTCCGGTATCGATCCCCGAACTCCTCCACCAGGATGGCCGTGCCCTCCAGGCCGCCCCACCGGGTCATACCGATGCGGTCGCCCTCCCCGAGGCCCCCGGTGGTGAGGGGCCGCCCCGTCACCTTTCCGAGCATGGTGCCGGAGATCACGGTGCGGGGCAGGCCGGGCGACACCTCGGTGTGGCCGCCGAGGAGCGTCACGCCGAGGCGGCAACACGTCTCCCGGATCTGACCGAGGACGGCTTCGACCTCCGAGGGCGCCGCCTCATCCGGCGAGACCAGGACCACGGCCGTGAAGAACATGGGCTTCGCGCCCCGCACGGCCACGTCGTTGGCATTCACCACGACCGAGAGCTTCCCGGCCTCCTTCGAGGTGAAGGTGATGGGATCCGAGGCCACGGCCCACACCTCCTCGCCCAGGGTCACCAGGGCGGCGTCCTCCCCGCAACCGGGGCCCAGCAGCACCTCGGGCGGCAGGGGGGTCTTCACCTTGTCGGCCAGGAACTCCCAGGGGATCTTGCCGGGAGGAAATCTATTATGCTCCATGGGAAACTATTGTATCAATCGCGTCAGGCTCGTCACGGCCGCGGTCAATCCTCCAGATTGGGATCCATGGGCAGGGAAGCCAGAGCTGCCAGTTCGATCACGGCCTCCGGAGGAACCACCACGGTCACGCGTTTCGCCTCGTAGCGCCTGACGCCCGCCACCGGCGTGCGGCGAACCACCTCGAGGCGCGCCGCGCGATCCCGCGGACGGGCCTTCCACAGCTTCTCGAACTCCTCGGTGCTGGTCATCCTCTGGAAGTCGAATCTCA
Source organism: uncultured Planctomycetota bacterium (assembly GCA_964485695.1). Taxonomy (GTDB): domain Bacteria; phylum Planctomycetota; class JAFGQW01; order JAFGQW01; family JAFGQW01; genus CAZAKZ01. The sequence goes on from CAZAKZ010000041.1 coordinate 21,619, forward strand.
GAACCAGGTCGCCTTTTTTCAGGTCGAGGCCCGCGCGGTTCTTGCCGATGCGGGTCAGAATCGGGGACTCCGGGTTTCTCCTCGCCTTGAGCCCTAGCACGAAGGCGCGCCACTCCGCCTCCAGGTCGTGGGGGTCTACCTTGCAGATGCGGGTGAAATTCTCCTCTGCGGTGTACTTCTGGCCGGCGTGGTTCATTTCCCGGAGGAACTTCATGAACACCTTTCTCCGCCGTCCGTCCTCGCCGTGCGTCATGAAATAGGTAAAACTCCAGGACAGGGCGTAGTGCCGGGCGTTGAACTCGTGGTCGGGGGAATGGAAGACCGCGTAGAGGTCCCAGGCGGGTTTCCCGTTGGACTTCTTTTCCCTCAGCAGGTGTTTTGCCAGGGCGAGGCGCGTGGGGGGCAGGTAGTCCACCGTGACGGCTCGCCTGGACAGCGAGTAGGAGCAGCCCTCGAAGTAGGTGGCCAGGGCTTCGTCGATCCACATCGGAAACACCGCTCCCGGCAGCATGGCCTGCACGAACTGGTGCGCACCCTCATGAAATACCGCACCGTAGAACATCTCCGGCTCGGTCTCATCGTAGTAGGTCACCAGGGTGGAGCCACCGATGATGAAACCCGGCGTTTCCCGCGGCTGCGGCTGCCCCCCCTCGCGGTTCATTTCAGCGTAGTCCTCGTACCCGTAATGGATATGGATGCACTTCTTGTTAGCGGCCTTGCTCTTCAGCCCGAATTTGTCCTTGAAAACTAGCGTGTATTTCCTGTAGAGGTCGTCCAGGAAGGGCTGGATCTCGTATTCGATGATGAAGCGCGGCACGTTGGTGATGACGCGGTAGTGTTTGGTGGAAATCCTCCTGGCTTTCCTCCAGTGGGCGTGCTTCCTGTCCTTCTTCTCCCACCGGGCCAGCGTCTTTTTCATCTTCGACGGAAACCACCGCCGGTGGTACTCGAAGAACCCGCTCTTCTGCGCCTCCTCCGGGGTGACCCACTTTCCGTTTCCGATGTGGACCTTACCGGCCCTGTCCCCGGAGGCATGCGCGGCCAATGTGAATGCGACAGTGCACACAGCCGCGACAAGAACCTGCTTCGCGAACGAACCGCGATCCGACATGGAGCAAACTCCAGGGCATCAATGCTGACGTGGTACAGACGGGGATCCCACAGAGGTGTAAGGAATAATTGAAATCCTGTCAAGTGGACTTTCCGGGAGGGTCAGTTCGGATGCGTCACTCCCGCACCATGGTCACGAAGTCGACGATGCTGCTCGCCTTCAGGTGACTCATGTAGCGCTTGTGCCACCGGTAATGAACGCCATTCTTCGTGAACTCGCAGATCCGATACATTTGATACTGGAGTCCGTCGCCGGTCTCCACGTCCCTGAACTTGGGATCCGCTCCGGCGGTCTCGCCCCACAGCTCCCGGATGAACGACTCGGTACGGGAAAGCGTCATGCCGATTTCCTTCTCTCCCGTGTAGAACTCTCCGCCCACGCCCCGGAGCCGGCCGCTTTCGTCGAACATGAGCGTGACGCGATGCACGGCACCGCGATAGCTGCTCGTCGCCGTGTCCCTGTACTGTACGAAAGTGTGGTCCTCGGCCCCCTCGACGTGGGAGAATACCCCCCAGTGCGCCTTGTCTTGTTTTTTCTTGAAGTTCTTTTTAAGTAACCATGCCTCGATCTTCTCGAGGTCTCCCACGGGATTCTCCGGGGAAACACCGAGTGCGCCCCCGGATGACATGGTGAGGTAGGCCGGAATGCCGGCCAGAGCGACGAAAACCATCAAAACCATGAACTTCTTCATTGGTAAGTCCTCCGAAAATCTTATTCTTATGCAGAAATTTTCGGAATTCGGGCCGTCCATTCGTCAATCGAAGTTTCGTTTCCCCTCCCAGATCGAGCCGTTAAAATGGAACCTCCAGGCCCGAGAGAATCAGGAGGAACGCGATGGAATACAAGGACGTGATGGCCGAGCTGGAGTCCATGGGCACGGTGCAGAACCGTAAGGTCTATGCCCGCCACGGCGTCGGTGAAAACATGTTCGGCGTCAGCTACGCCAATATCGGGAAGCTGAAGAAGAAGATCAAGGTCGACCAGGCCCTGGCCGAGAAGCTGTGGGCGAGCGGGAACCACGACGCCCGCGTGCTGGCCACCATGATCGCGGATCCCACCGGGATGGACGAGCGCACCCTCGAGGCGTGGGCCAGGGACCTGGACAACTACGTGGTGACGGACGCTTTCAGCAGCCTGGCCGCACTGACGCCGGTGGCCAGAAAGAAGATACAAAAATGGACCCGGGCGAAGGGAGAGTGGGTCTGCACCACGGGCTGGAACCTCCTGGCCCGCCTGGCCGACGCACCCCGGGGCCTCCCCGACTATTACTTCGAGCCCCACCTGGAGGCCATCGAATCGCAGATCCACGCGAGCAAGAACCGGGTACGTCACGCCATGAACATGGCCCTCATTTCCATCGGGACGCGCAGCAACCACCTCGAAAAGAAAGCGGTGGCCATGGCGAAGCGCATCGGGCCGGTGGAGGTGGACCACGGTGAGACGAGCTGCAAGACGCCGGACGCGGAGGCCTACATTCGTAAAACCAGGGAGTATCGAAAGAAGAAGAAAGAGCCCTGACCGTCTGTGGATATATTTGCGCGAGGTACACTCAGGCGCAGTATCTCCATGGAGTCCGGAAAGTTATCCCCCGTGCAACCTCATGGTTATCCGGATCGGGTAGCCTTCACACAGATGGTATCCCCCCCCTTCTGCACCGCGATTCACCTCTCAATCTGAAATTCAATCCCGGTGTCCGTCCGGTATTTGGAAGCCCCTGTCAACTTCCCCCTCCGAAGTGACGAAGAACCCGATATGTGTGGAGTTTGCGGAATTCTGGACGTCCACATGGACCGTCCCGTGGAGAAGTCCGTCCTCAGGTCGATGGTGGAGGCCCTCTACCACCGTGGCCCGGACGAGGCCGGGATCTTCGTCCGCCCCGAGGTGGGGCTGGGCAACACCCGGCTCGGCATCATCGACATCTGCGGCGGCCGCCAGCCCATCGGCAACGAGGACGGCACCATCCAGGTGGTATTGAACGGGGAGGTGTTCAATTACCGGGAACTCCGAGAGGACCTCGAGGCAAGGGGACACCGGTTCAAGACCCGATCCGACACCGAGGTGCTGGTTCATCTCTACGAGGAGGAGGACCTCGATTTCCCGCGCAACCTCAACGGTCAGTTCTCCATCGCACTCTGGGACGGCCGAAAGAAGCGCCTGGTGCTGGCACGGGACCCGGTGGGCATCACTCCCCTCTACTACACCGAAAAGGACGGCCGTCTGGTCTTCGCCTCGGAGGTTAAGGCCCTGGCCCGGTATCCCGCGGTAAGCCTCCGGCCCGACCTGAAGGGCCTGGCCGAGATCTTCACTTTCTGGTCCACCGTACCGCCGCGCACGGTATACGAGAACATCCGTGAGCTTCCTCCGGGCCACTTGCTGGTGGCCGGCCGGGGCCGCGTGAGCAGGTCCGTACGGTGGTGCGAGCCCCATCCCACCCCGGCCCCCACGCCCATGGACACGGCAGAGGCTGTGGACGCCGTCCGCGCGCACCTGCGCGAGGCCGTGCGCCTTCGGCTCCGCGCCGACATACCGGTCGGCGCTTATATCAGCGGCGGCCTCGACTCTTCCATCACAGCGGCGCTGGCCGCTGAGGAGGTGGGGAGCAACCTGCAGACCTTTTCCATCACCTTCACCGACCCCTCCTACGACGAAGCCCGGTACCAGGCGATGGTGGCCCAGCGCCTCGGCACGCAACACCGGTATCTCGGCATCGACAACGAGGACGTCGCCAACGCATTTCCCGAGACTGTCCACTGGACCGAACGCCCACTGCTTCGCACTGCACCGGTGCCGCTCTATCTGCTCAGCCGCATGGTACGCGACGCCGGCTACAAGGTGGTGCTCACCGGCGAAGGCGCCGACGAAGGATTCGCAGGATACAACATCTTCAAGGAGGCAAAGATCCGGCGCTGGTGGGCGAAACGGCCGGAGTCGTCCATGCGCCCGGCGCTCCTCTCGCGCCTCTATCCCTACCAGGGCATGGGGCCCAAGCGGGCAGCCGCGTACTGGAAACGGTTCTTCGGCCGAGACCTCGAGGGCGTGAAAGATCCCTATTACTCCCACCGCCCGCGATGGACCAACACGTCGTACATCCTGAACTTCCTGGGCCCCGACGCTGCGAACTGGCTCGGAGATCACGATCCGACGGCGGCGCTGCCGGAATACCTCGACGACTTGCCGCCGGCCGCTTCACCCCTCAGCCGCGCCCAGTACCTGGAGATGAAATTGTTCCTGAACGGCTACCTCATCTCCTCCCAGGGCGATCGGATGCTCATGGCCAACAGCGTGGAGGGGCGGTTTCCGTTCCTGGATCCCGAAGTGCTCGCCTTTGCGGGACGCCTGCCCGAACGCCTGCGGATGCCGGGCCTGCGAGAAAAGGCACTGCTCAAGAGGGCGTTTCAGCGCGAGGTGCCGGCCGAGATCCGGACGAGGGACAAGCAGCCCTACCGCGCACCGGGCGTCCAGAGTCTCCTGGCAGGCGAGACTCTGCCCGATTGGGTCGGAGACGTGCTCTCGAAGCGGAAGCTGGATGCCCTGGGCCTCTTCGACTCAAGCAAGGTGGAGGCACTGACGAACAAGTGCCGCACGCGCATCCTGGCCGGAGACAGGGTCACCCCACGCGAAGACATGGCGATTCTGGCGATCCTCTCCAGCCAGATCCTGTTCGGAGAGAACGACAATACGATGGCTCCACCCCCGCCGGCCTGGTGGGAAGGGGCGGAGAAAGAAGACGCTGCGATCGAAACGAGATCAGAGGGAATCAAGCTATGGACATAAAGACGGACATCCTGAAATTCATCCAGACCAACTTTCTTCTGGGGAGCCAGGATCCCATCGGGGACGACGACTCCTTCCTGGAGCACAACATCATAGATTCAACGGGTGTCCTCGAACTGGTCGGCCATCTGGAGTCAACGTACGGAATCCAGGTCGAGGACGAGGAAATCATCCCGGAAAACCTCGATTCCATACTCTGCATCGTCGACTACCTGAAGCGGAAGGGCGTCGTGGTCGAAGAAGCGGCGCGAGGGTAAGCGAGAATGAAGACGATGGCTCAGGTTCACCAACTCCTGGATGAAGCCGCCGCTGCCGGCCCGGACAGCCCGGTCCTGATTCTGCCGGACCGCACCTGGTCCTATACGGATCTTGCGGAGGCGGCCCATCGTATCGCCGGGCGGCTGGTAGACCACGGCCTCCGCCGCGGCGACCGCGTCGTCATGCTGTTCAGGAACGGATTCGAATACGCCGCTGTCTACTACGGAATCCTGAAGGCGGGAGGGGTGTGCGTCTCTCTGGATCCGGCCATCGGCTGCTCCGGCCTGGAATACATCCTGCGCGACTGCGCCCCGCGTGCCGTCATCCACGACCACGCCGCGGCGGCCCGGTCCGTGGGCGGAGTACGGGCATGGCCGGATGAAACACGGCTGCTCATTCACGACGGCTCGTGCGCCGGGCAGGAAGGGCCCGAGGTACAAGAGGACCTCGCGGACGTCCTTGCCAGAGCCGCATCCGGCACGTCGATGCCTGAGGGCAGGGAGGAAGACCTGGCGTCCATCGTCTATACCTCCGGCACCACGGGCAAGCCCAAGGGCGCCATGCTCACCCACGGGAATCTGGTCTCCAACACCCGGGCCATCGTGGACTACCTGGAACTCACCCGCCGGGACCGCATCCTGGCCGTGCTGCCGTTCTATTACGTGTACGGAAAATCCCTTCTCAACACCCACGTGGCCGCGGGCGGCACGATCATCGTGGAAAACCGCTTTCTCTTCCCGGCGCTGGCGCTGGAGCGCATGCAGTCGGAAGAAGCCACGGGATTCGCAGGCGTCCCCAGCACCTTCAACATCCTCCTCAAACGCACGGCCTTCGCCGAAATGGAGTTCCCGGCCCTGCGGTACGTGACCCAGGCGGGAGGGGCCATGGCTCCGGCCGTCATCCAGATGCTGATGAACGCCCTGCCGGACAAGAAAATCTACATCATGTACGGCGCCACCGAGGCGTCCGCCCGCCTTTCCTTCCTCGAGCCCGCTGACCTGCTGCAGAAGACCGGTTCCATCGGAAAACCCATTTCTGGCGTGGATCTCTACCCGGTCCGACCCGACGGAACACCCTGTGAACCGGAGGAAGAAGGAGAGCTGGTGGCTCGCGGGCCCAACATCATGAAGGGCTACTGGAACGATCCGGAGGAAACTGCCCGGGTGCTCCGGGATGGTCTCTACTTCACCGGCGACCTCGGTCACATCGACCGGGACGGGTTCCTTTACATCGTCGGCCGCTCCCGCAGCATGATCAAGGTGGGAGGCGGCCGGGTCAGCCCGCAGGAAATCGAGGACACCATCAGCGAGCTTCCGGACGTGGTCGAGACCGCCGTCATCGGCGTGAAGGACGAGGTTCTCGGCGAGGCCGTCAAGGCCTTCGCGGTGGTCCGTCCCGGCGCGACGATCACCCCCCTCCACATCGAGAAATTCCTGAAACAGCGCCTCGCGCCGTTCAAGGTGCCGAAGCAAATCGTCCTCGTAGATCGGCTGCCCAAGAATCCGGCGGGCAAGATTCTGCGGACTCAGCTTCCGACGCAAGAGGTAAAACACAATGTTTTCTAGAGACGTTCTTCGATTCGACACGGATGCCGAGATTCTCCGTATCAGCAAGAAGCTGCGCGACGTCGTCCGCAGCGACCTGCGGCGGCGAGGCGCCGTTGTGGCCGTATCCGGAGGCATCGACAGCACCGTGACCGCGGCCTTGGCCGTCCAGAGCCTCGGGCCGGAGCGGGTCTTCCTGCTCATGATGCCCGAACGCGACTCCAGCCAGGCCTCATCCAGACGGGGAAAACGCCTTGCCGAACACCTCGGCGTCGACTACGCCAGGACGAACATCGCTCCGATCCTGGAGGCGGCCGGGTGCTATCGGTGGCGGGACCGCGCGTTCCGGTCTGTGTTCCCGGACTACGGGGAAGGATGGCGGTCCAAGATCGTCATCTCGCAGAACCTCCTCGAATCGAATCGCATGAACTTCTTCAAGCTGGTGGTGGAAGATCCCCAGGGAAACACCCTCGAGAAGCGCCTGCCGAGCCAGGCCTACATGGAGATCGTCGCAGCCACCAACTTCAAGCAGCGGGTCCGGAAGATGATGGAGTACTTTCACGCGGACCGCCTGAACTACGCGGTGATGGGCACACCCAATCGCCTGGAGTACGACCAGGGATTCTTCGTCAAGCTGGGCGACGGGGCCGCCGACGTGAAGCCAATCGCCCACCTCTACAAGACACAGGTCTACGCCCTGGCTGAAGCCCTGGACCTTCCAGCGGAGCTCCGGGACGTGGAACCTACTACGGATACCTACAGCCTCCCGCAGGGCCAGGACGAGTTTTACTTCGTTCTGCCGTACGGCGAGATGGACCTGGTGCTCTACGCCCACGACCACGAGATCCCACCCGAGGAAACGGGCCGAGTGCTGGGATACGCCGCCGATCAAATCCGGCGGGTATACAAGGACATTGAACAGAAGAGAAAAACCACACGATACTTGCATATGCCGCCGGTTCTCCTGGGGGACATGGCGCCTGAGGCGACGGCATCTGACGTATCGTCTTTGAGAATGTAGCGAGCCATGGATGACCGAGAAAATCTGAAAATGTCACCGCAGCTCTTCCTTGCGGCAGTGCTCCGGAGGAAGCTGCTGTTCCTTATTGTCGTGCTTCTCTGCACCGCCGCCGCCGGTTACATGGCGCTGAAGACCACGTTCTCCTACGAGTCCAGCGCCCAGATCCTCGTGAAGCCGGGAGCCCGCGAGGGTTTCTCGGTGGAGTCGGCGACCCTGCGCGGGACGCCCATCGTGGACCGACATGCGTACACGGAGTTTGCGAACACCCTGGCCATTCTCCAGAGTCGTGATCTTCTCGATCGCCTCGTGGATAAGGTCCAGGAGTCCAAGGAGAACATCGACCTGGGGCCAGTAACGAAGACCCAGGGCGTCCTGGAAAAGAAGGAATGGAGCTTCCTGAAGGAATGGGTGGACAAGCTGCTCATGCCGCCGGAATATCAGGCGGTGAAGAACAACGAGGACCAGCGGCGGGAGCTCCTTCGCCTGATCCTTGCCCAAGCCATCGTGGTCGAGCAGATTCCGGGAACCACCGTCGTGGAGATCACGGCGGCCTGGAAGGATCCGCGCGTTGCCTACGTCATTACCAATCTCATGCTGGAAGTATTCCGAGACCACTACCGGGAGTTCTTCCGGGACCGGGACTCCATCAAGTTTATTGCTGACCTGGTAAAGGAGTCGGAGAAGAAGCTCCAGGCATTCATCCAGAAGGAAGAGGACCTCCGCGTAGAGTACAAGATCGCCGACGTCGGTGCCGAGATCACCCAGGTTCTGCACCAGATCGGGCAGCTCCAGGAGAGTTACACCGAGTGTCAGGTCATGGCCGCCTCTGCTTCCGGACGCTCCGGATATCTCGATGACATGCTCAAAAAGATGAAACCCAGCCTCAGGACGCAGACGAACACCACCATCAATCCCGAGTGGTCAGCCATCTCCTTGAGGCTCCAGGAGCTCCAGAGGCTTCGGGCTTCAACCCCTCGAAGCCAGAGGGCAGCGATCGACAAGGAGATCAAGGATCTCAACGACAAGCTGCAAAAGGAGCCCATGGTGGTCCAGAGCGGCGGAACGGCCACGCCCAATCCGCTTTTCACCCGGCTCCAGGAGATCAAGATGACCTGGGAAGCCGACTCTGCAGGCACCAGCAACAAGTGCACCACCATCGCGTCCGAGATCCAGGCGCTCCGGCTGAGGCACGACACCCTGCGGCGGGTGGACAAGATTCTACAGGGCATCAAGCTGGAGCGAAGACTCGTGGAGGAGGAGCTGCGAAGCCACAGGAGAAGCCTCCAGGCGGCAAAAACAGCGGACCAGCTGGCGCAGGGCCACATCACCAGCCTCAAGGTCATCGAGCGCCCCGAGCTCAATCCGAATCCGGTGAGGAACCGAAAACCGCTGGTGCTGGCCGGAGGCGCGCTGTTCGGCATACTGGCGGGCATCGGCCTCTGCTCTCTCCTCTACCGAAGGGTAAGGGAGATCTCCTCCTCGGGACAGCTGAAAGAGGTGGCCGGTCACAAGGTCATCGGTGCCGTTCCCGCATGCCGGTACACGACCTTACTGAAGAAAAACAACCAAAAACAGCACTGGAGTTGAAGCCATGTCCGTCAAGACCAAAAAACCGCGCATCGGCCACCTGGACCGCTACTTCAACAAAACCGTCATGCGTGAAGCCCTCGCCCACATCATCTCCGGCCTGGAGCTGAACGAAACCGGGAAAGGCGGACTTGTCGGGCTGACCGCCTCCTCTCACGGGGAGGGGGTCACCACCCTGGCGCTCTATCTGGGCGTGGAGGTCGTAAGGACCTTCTCGAAACCGACGCTGGTGGTGGAGGCCAACTGCCGGCGGCCCGGCCTCGCCAGCTACTGCAAGGCGCCCAAGAGCCCGGGTCTGAAGGACGTGGTGACGGGCCAAGGCCTCAAGATGGGCATCAAGGTGCACAGCACACAACTGGAAAACCTGTTCATCCTGCCGGCCGGCGGCACCCATCCGCACCCTCTCGGCCTCTTCACCTCCGAGCGCTACACGCGGTTCATCCAGGAGGCCCGGATGCGCTTCCCCATCATCATCGTGGACGCCCCGCCCATTCTTCAGTACGCCGAGACCTCCGCCATACTGAAGCCCCTGGAGTTGAGCGCCCTCATCGTGTCGGCCGGGGAAACCCGGGAAGAGACGGTACAGCAGGCCGTCTACAACCTGGAGGACCAGGGAGTAAAGCTGGTGGGAACGCTGTTGAACCGGATGCGTTGACGGCCTGGGAGAGCCTATCCACAGGCCTTACTCGGGCCGCCAGGATTCGGAGAATCGGGGCCTGACACCCCCGTCGGGACATGCTACAATTCCCGCTCTCGTTCCGAGAGAGTGTCCGGAATTCCATTCCGGAGAATCATTCCGGGGATTCCTCGATACATGGCTCGATTCCTCCTCTTCCTCCTTCTGGCCCCGCTCATGGCAGGCTGGGTCCTCACAGGCTGCTCGTCGACACCTGTCTGGACTCCCCCTCCCCCGAGGCTCGTCACCCTGAAATCGCACCTCTCGCACCATGCCGGCTCTCCCCTGGACGGGCCCGGCTACCGATCTCCTGAACTCCCTGCTCTGGCCTCTGCCCTTCGGGTCCGGTTCACGGTCTTCGGCCTCGAGAAGATGTCCGGCCACGCCTTCTCGCCCCTGGGCGCCTCCTCCCGCCTCGTGGTGGAGCAAAGCGACAGCCCCCTGCTTCCGACCGTGCGCCTCGCGACCGGCACGCGATTCACCGCGTGCTCCGACGCCCTCGCCTTTCAGGAAGCCCTCGCAAGCCTGCAGTCCGGACGAAACCGACTGCTGGCCACGGAGTGGGGCGTGCTGCCTGCTGGCACCACCACGGCCCTGACCCTCACCGGCGACAGCGCCTTTCCCCGAAACCGCCGCAGGCCACCGCCGGGCCGCATCCGGATCATGGTGCACCGGCCGAAGGGCCCCTCCCCGGACGATGCCCTGCAGGCGGCTCTGGGGGTGCAGGTCCTGGCCGACTCCGCCTCGCACAGCGCCCAGGACCGCGGAGAACTGGTGCTGCTCGATGCGGACGCCTTGAAGGGCCGGAACCGCCTGGTCTTTCTTCTCCCCTCTCCGTTCCCCAGGGACTGGCCGCGTGCCCTGGCTGTCGGGGTGGAGGTGTCAGCCGCTCCCGATGCCTCCGATCCCCACCACGAGGCCTGGAGGCGAGCAGTCGCCCGGTGCCGGGACGACCTGGCCGCGGCCGGTCCCTCCCCGGCTCCATCACTACAGGAACCGGGTTCTTCCGGTCTGGCCGCCGTGCTCGACGGCCTCACCTGGCGGGAGCGCCGGCGGGACGCCCTGGACTCCCTGGCCCGGACTGCCGGTGCAGACCTGACCCGAGACCTGCTCTACATCCTTCCCTCAGGGCTCCTGCGAAGCCTGGCCGAGACCGTGCACGACCTCGCCGGGAGCGAACGACGCCGGAAGGGGGTGGACGACTTTTCCATGGCTACCCTCGCATGGATTCTGGACCGGACAGCCGTGCGCCTCCTGGCGGGGGAGCTGGACCGGGAAAGCATCTCCCCCGAGTTGGAAGCCATCCTCGTCCGTCATGCCGGAGAAGTGGCCCGTCACCCCGACCTCATCAAGGAGTTTGCGGATGCGGCCAAAAACCGGAAGGACTTCCACGCCCTCGTCCTCGAGGAGAATCGCCAGTTCCTCAAGAACGTCTCCCCGGCCAGCCGCATCCGAGCCCACGACTGGCTGACCGGACAAGGCGCCGCCATTGAGGGCTACGATCCCCTGGCCTCGGCCGACGCCAGGCGCCAGGCCCTGCGCCGCGCCGCACGAGGAGGCAAGCCTTGACAACCTCGCCGACGACGACAGATTCTCCACCCCGGAAATCCAGGCTCCGGCGCCTGTTCAAGTGGTTTGTCAGGGGGATCGTGGTGCTGGCCTGTCTCCTGGTGGTCCTCCGCATCGTCCTCGCCGTGTCCATGCCCTGGATCCTCGACACCGTGGCCGGACAGTTCGGTTGCCGGTGCGCGTACCGGAGCTGCAGCCTCTCCATCCTTGCGGGCGACCTGGAGATCTGGGACCTCAGCCTGACGCCGGAAGCCGGAGGCCCTGCGCTCGTGGACCTGGAGTACGCCTGCGTGGACGTGGCCGTGATGAAACTCTTCACCGGTGCCGTGGTGGTACGCCGGTGCGAAGTGGACGGCCTGGATGTCTATCTCCGCCGTGATGCCAACGGCTCTGCTCCGTTTCTGGACCTGGTGCAGAAGATGCAGTCGGGAGACGCGGACACACCCACGGACGAGCCAGAGAAGCCGGATGCCGATGAGACACCCGAAGCCATCGACCTGACGCTGCCCGTTCAGGTGGATGCACTCCGGCTCCAGCACCTCCACGTCCACATCCAGGACCAGGCCCCTACCCCGCCGGTGGATGCGCGCCTGGACGTGAATCTCCGGGTCTCCCGCCTGGGCAACCCGGAGCGGCCCGCTCGGTTCTCCTTGACAGTCTCTTCCCCCACCCTCCTGGATATCCTGCGCCTCGAGGGTCGCGTCTCGAGCGTCGGGAGAACCCTGGACATGACCGGGGCCTTCCGCATGGAAGGATTTCACCCGGAGCCCCTGGCGCCCTACCTGAAGGCCTTCGGCATTTTACCCCAGGCATCCGGCGTGAACGCAGCCGCGGACATCGTGGCTGAAGCACGACCGATCTCCGAGTCCGACAGCGGCCTCAAGGGCCATCTCGAGATTCAAGGAGTCCAGGCCGAGGCCGACGACCACACCTTCGCCGCAGTGAAGCGAATCCGATTCCAGGTGAACGCCATCAGGCCGGCCGAAAAGGCCCGCTACCGCGCGGACCTGGGCCCCTTCACCATCACCGGCGTCGAGGCCGAGGTGACGCGCGATCCCACCGGCACCTGGGTGGTGGCAGGCCTCGGTTTCGGCGCCGTGCCCCCGGACCCCTCGGTCCTGCCGGCTGTATCGGCGCCGGTCCAGAAGACCTCAGAGCCGGAGAAAATGCCGAAGGACCGGAGCGAGGCCGCAGCCGCCACGCCTCGCGCCTTCCTCGAGGGGAAGCTTTCCGCCCTGGAGGTGAAGGGCGTGGAGCTCCGGTTCCTCGACGCCTCCACCTCACCGCCCGTGGCCGTGGACCTACGCGTGCCCGGAATCACCGTCCAGAACCTCTCTCTGGGCGGGCGGGCCCCGGCGCCGGTGGCCCGCATCCTGGGGCGCCTGGAAGCCCCCGGCGTCCTGAAAGCGATGGAGCTGAAGGGCGAGATACGAAGCCTCGCAGCAGAGAAGAACCTGTCCCTGGACTTACGTGTGACGGGCATTGCCCCGCATGCCCTGGAGCCGTATCTCGAGGCCGCCGGAGTCGAAGCCATGATGAAGGACGGCTCCCTGGCCTGCCGGGTAGACGCCCGGGTGAAGCAAGGACAGGACGGCGGCTCGAGCCTCGACTTCGCCATGACCGGACTTCGATTCACGGCTGCCGGTGAAACAATGGGCCTCGATCGTCTCGCCGTGACGGGCCTGAAGACCGACTCCGCTTCCGGCCGACTCCGGATGGATCGCGTGGACATCACCGGCGGACGCCTCCGGGTGCGACGCGAGACCACGGGAAGGATGCGGATTCCGGGTCTGCGCCTCGGCCTGCCGACTCCGTCCGTCCAACAGGAAACGACGAGCACTCCGACCCCTGCAGCGGCCGGACCTGGGCGGCCGACCCCTAGCCAGTTCACCGTCGACCTCTTGCACGTCGCCGACCACCAGGTGCAGTTCCTCGACGAGGCCGTATCCCCGACAACGACCCTCGCCGCGAAAGACCTGAGCCTCGAGGTCAGGAACCTGGCCCTGGAGTTCGGTCCGGGGGCCGAGTCCACGCCACCCGCCACCGTCCGCGGGCACGCGAAGCTGCCCGGCATCGCCGAAGCGCTGGATTTGACCGGAGAGGTGTCCGGAGCGCCCGACGGGATCCGGTGGACCCTGAAGGTGCGCGGCGAAGCGATCTCCTGGCAAGGCGCTGCGTCCTACCTGCAGGCGGCTGGATTGAAGCCCGAAGTGCGCGCCGGCACATTCCGCGCCGGCCTCGAGGGTGAAGTCCAGATGGCGGAGGGAGGAATCCGTGCAAGCGCAAGCCTTACCGACGTTGTGTACGAAGACGGCGACGTCGTCCTCGCCTCCCTCGAGGCCCTGCACCTCCGGAACGCCGCCCTGGGTCCTGCCGATGTGCAGGTCGACGGCCTGGAGGTGATCCGTCCAGTGGTGCGAGTGGACCGGGACGCCACGGGCGCCCTGGGATTCTTCGGCTTCCGGTGCAGGCCGGCAACGAACGAGCCGGCCGGTTCAGCTGGGACGCCTCCCGGACCTTTACCAAAGCAGCCTCCACAACCTGAGCGAACACCCGTCCGCTCTGATTCTCCACAAGAATCGACCGGCATCTCGGTGGGCAGTGTGCGCGTGACCGACGCCCGCATCGCCTGGCGGGACCGGACGAAAACCCCCGCCCTCGAGACCACGGCCCGGGCTTCCGTGACCATGGGCCGACTCGTTCTCGGCAAGCCCGGACCGGACACGACCCTCCGTATCCATGCAGTGGTGCCCGGCGCCGCGGACGCCCTGACCCTGTCCGGGAACCTCCGGAATCTGCATCCGCGGATCAAAACCCGGCTCACCCTGGAGGGCCGCGGCCTCCGGGCCGGTCCCTTTGCAGGGCTCTTCCCGCCGTCCATGCGGCCGACGTTGTCCGCCGGCACCTTCGACGCCGTGGTCGAGGCCGAGACCGGTCCCCATCCTCGCGGCGGCCAGAGCCTCGATGTCCGGATCTCGGACCTCACCCTTGCCGAAGGCGGGCCCCTGAACCTGAAGCTGCATCTTTCCCGGGCAGGCATCCGGGTGGATCGCCTCGATCCGGCCGGCGGGATCATCGCCGTGGATGCCGTGGAGACGAAGGGCCTCGCCCTGGACGTGCGGCGCCTTCCGGACGGAACGATCCAGGTGCCCGGCCTGGCCCTGGTGAGCAAACCCAAAGCAGAAGGGCCGACCCCGAAGGAGGCGCCTGCAGCGCCCGCACCAACCCCCCGGCCCTCGGCAAAGGAAAAAGGGCGGAAAGACTCTTCCTCCTCGCGCCAGCCCGAAAACCTGCCCCTGATCACCCTGCGTTCCCTGGACATCGGTCTCGAGCGACTCGGCTTCAAGGACCTGACCGATTCCGAGAGTCGGCCCCTCGAGGTGAAGGACATCCGGCTACGAAACGAGAAGCCCCTGGCGCTGCTGGGCGAGGACGTGGGCACACGGCCGCCCCTGTCGTTTGTTCTGGAGGGGGCCGTGCCGCCCCTGGTCGAGAGGCTCCGTGTCGATGTGCAGGCGGCCCCGTTCGCCGGAGAGCCCGGCCTGACCCTGAAGGCGAAGGCCCTGGGCGTCCGGCCCGGAAAACTCCTCGAGGTGCTGCCCGACCTGGCGTCCCGGATGAAGGACGGGGGCCTCGAAGACGGGTGCGTGACCGCTGGCCTGGAAGTGGTCCTGAAGGGACGGCGGCGCCACCCCCTCGACTTCCGGTTCCCGAACGGCTTCGGAGCCGAGGTCCACGTTCATGACGTGGCCCTCAGGGCCGGCGAATCAGGCCCGATTCTGGCGGGCGTCGAGGAAGTGGTCGTGGACGTGAAGCGGGTGCACCCGGACACCGGAGGCGTGCACATCCGCACCCTGGAGATCATGAAACCCGCCGGCGCAATCACCCTCGCCAAGGACGGCCTCCATGTCTGCGGCCTGGTGTTCAAGGCATCGGATCCGGCAAAGGCCGGGGAGTCCGTCACCCAGGCCCGGGCCGAACCGGCCGCCAAGGAAAAAGAGAGCGCGGCGCCCGTGGCGCCGGCAACGCCACCGGGACCGGAGATGCGACTGGATCGCTTCCTGGTCACGGAACTGGACTTCACCTTCACGGATACCACAACGACTCCGCCTCTGGTGATCCCCCTCACCGGCCTGGACGTGAACGTGGCGGGCCTGACCAGCCAGCTGACCCAGGAGGGGGGGCAAGTGCGGTTCTCGGCGCGGGTGGAAGCCGGCATGGCGCCGGGATCGGACCCGGCCACGGCGAAGCCGATCTTCCAGGAGGCGGCGGTGAGCGGGATGCTGGGGCTTCACCCCGAGCCCCTCGGCCGGATCCAGGCGGAGATCGCCGGCGTGGACCTCCCCGCCTTCAGGGCAAAGGCGGCCGGTTCCGGCGTGGACCTGAGGAAGGGCCTCTTCGACGGAGGGACCCGGCTCCGGTTCAGGCGGGGCGGCGTGGTGGAGGTCGACTCCACCTCCTCCTTCACCGATCTCGAGGTCTCGGAATCCTTCGGGGGACCGTTATACACCGCCCTCCGCCTCCCCGCGCCCCTCGAGACCGTGCTGTTCGTGTTGCGCGACGAGGCCGGCGCCATCGGCCTCAACCTCGATTTCTCCCTCGACCAGGGTCGGATCTCGACCCAGGACCTCGCCACCGCCGCCATCACCAACATGGCCCGCCTCATCGCCACCGCGATAGCCAGCTCTCCCTTCAGGATCGTGGGCGGCACCGCGAGCCTCGTGGGCCTCGACGGCGAAGGGGAGGCGCCCCTCAAGCCGCCCGTGCCCCTCGCCTTCGACGCCGGCGACACCACCCTGTCGCAGACGTCCTCGGAACGCCTCGAGGCCGTAGTGAACGAGCTGCTGGAGGACGACGGCCTGGAGATCCGCCTGAATCACTCGTTCGGCCGCAAGGACGTGGCTCGTATCGCTTTCCGGGCGAATCCGCCGCGGGAGAACTGCCTGGCTCTCGTGTCCAGCCTGCGCCATCGGAAGCGGCACCTCTTCGATATGCGCGAGAAGGTCGCGGCTCGAGCTCGGACCGCCCACGATGCTCGACTGGCAGACGACGAAAGGACAGCGAACCGAAGTCTGGCCGCCATCGACCGGGAACTAGGTCTCATCGAGCAGTCCCTCGATCGTCTCGGCGATCTCCTCCGGCCCGGCAGCGAACGCCGCGCCGATCGCCGCACACGGGCGGCCTGTCTCGCCGTTGCCCGGGCCCGCCTCGAGGCGGCGAGGGCCGAGGTGATCCGGCGAGCCCCCGAGACCGCGGACCGCATCCGCGTCTCACGGCCCCGCTACCCGAAAGAGGTGGAGAGTGAATCGAGCGAGGTGAAGGTGACTCTGAACCGGAGGAGGCTGTCCGGCCAGTAACTGCCCCCGGCAGCCGGACGATCAGAAGCTCATTGAGAGGAAGGTCTTCGATGGTCGCAGCCATTGCCCTCGATTCGAAACTGGACATCCCCGCCCAGATTCGCTGGGCCGTGCGCCTCGCCGCTGCCCGGTCGACCTCGCTCCTTCTCCTGCTTCCGGTGGAGCAAAAGGGCGAGGCTCGAGTCGTGGAGGTGGACCTCGCCTCTAAGCCCGAGGGTGATGGTGAGGCCCGGGTGATCCGCGCGGTTCAAACCACCCTCGAGGAGCTTCCGGGCGTCCGGCCGGAGCCGACCACCGAGAAGGAAGACGCCGGGGGGGACGAGGAGGCCGATACCGGG
>CAZAKZ010000042.1:0-38549 GCA_964485695.1 uncultured Planctomycetota bacterium
ATTGGGACGGGCTGCATAGCCCCTGTTTGGTTGCGGCTTGTCCGCGTTAGGGAAAGACATTAGAAAGGACGAGAACTGAGTCGTAGGTTCAACCAGGGTTTGAAGATGAAGCTCGTCTATCCTGCGGCGATGTGACTCTGATTCAGGATGATCAGTATGAATCCGCCCAGCATTCTACATGTAGCCTCCGAGGCCTATCCACTGGCCAAATCCGGAGGACTCGGGGATGTAGTGGGAGCATTGCCCGCCGCTCTCTCCCACCTCGGAGAATCCGCTGCGCTGTTCATGCCCGCCTATCCCTGGATCCTGGACGAGGTTTCCAATGTGTCGGACCTCGGCCTGGACCTGGAGGTTCCGACCGGAAAAGGCCCGGTATCGGCGCGTCTCCTGCGGACCACGCTTCCCGGCAGCGGCGTGGAAGTCATCCTGTTTAAGTCGGATCCTCTCTTCAATCGTCCTCACCTCTACGGTGAAAACGGCGACGACTATCCGGACAATCCCTTTCGATTCGGCGTCTTCTCCAGGGCGGCGTTGGAAGCGGTCAAGGCCCTGGACTGGCATATCGACATCTTCCACGTCCACGACTGGCAAGCGGCGCTGCTTCCTGTCTTTCTACGGACACGATATGAAGACGATCCGCACTTCGCGCAGTCGCGGACGGTGTTGACCCTACACAATCTGGCATACCAGGGGTGGGCCTATCCCGGCGTGCTGGAGGCGCTGGGGCTGGCGCAGTCCCTGTTCCACCATCACCTGCTCGAATGCCACAGCCTGGTGAATCTCCTCAAGGGAGGAATCATCTTCGCGGATCAGGTGACCACTGTGAGCCCTCGGTATGCCGAGGAGATCTGCTGGCCCGATAAAGGGTGGGGACTCGACACGGTGCTGCAGACGCGGGTCGAACACCTCTCGGGAGTAATTAACGGTGTGGACTCGACGGTATGGAATCCTAGCTCCGATCCCCACCTGCCGATGCAATACAGCCTGGAAACGTGGCCGGAGGGCAAGGCCGCGGCCCGGAGACGACTGGCGGAGATCTTCGGATTCTATCCCGAAGACACCCGCCCTCTGGTCGGGTTCATCGGCCGGTTGACCGGCCAGAAGGGGGTCGATCTGCTCCTGGACGTGATTCCCGACCTGGTGGAATCCGGCGGCCGTCTCGTGCTCATCGGCACGGGCGATCCCCACCTGGAAGGTGCGTGGCGTGATGCCGCCCATCGTTTTCCTGGGTCCGTGGCCGTCCGGATCACCTATGACGAGACCCTGGCGCACCTGATTCAGGCCGGCGCCGACATGCTTGTCATGCCCTCCCGGTTCGAACCCTGCGGCCTCAACCAGATGTATGCCCTCAGGTATGGGACCATTCCCCTGGTGCACGCCGTCGGCGGGCTTCTGGATACGGTGGTGCCCGCCACCGAGGAGAATCTGGCCTTGAGCAGAGCCACGGGCTTTCATTTTCTCGACCTGTCCCGGGACAACCTCGTGGCTACTTTCCGACACGCCTTTGGTCTTTTCGCTGACCGGGAGAGATGGTCCAGGCTGGTGTCCACGGGTATGCAGCAGGATTTTTCCTGGGAGCAGAGTGCCCGGGCCTACCAGAACCTCTACCACCAGGTCCGGTCGCGATCCGATCGCCACATGCCCCTCAAGTTTCTGCCGCTGTTTCCCCGTCCGGCGGAGCGACCCGTTGCAGAGGACGAGCATTTTCACATACTCCAGGCGTTCCGGCGTCCCTACGGTGAGGCGGTGCTCAGGCTCATGGTCCAGAGTCCGACCAATCTCTTTTCTTACTGGGAGATCCCGGAAGCGCTACGGGCGAAGATGAGCGCCACCACGCGATTGATGCTCGAGGACCTGACCAGCGGCAGCCGAGAGACCGTGCCCCTGGATCCAGCGCCGGAACTGGGGGACTACTGGTTCCATGTCGAACCGGACCAGGCTTATCAGGTGTCCATCGTGGATGAAGACACGGGGGAGCGCCTCATGGAATCCCAGCCGGTGCGGACACCCAGGGACCGGCCGAGCGAGCTCTGGTCCACGGATGACGCCGCGACCTGGGTCACCCTGGATCAGATATCGGCGCGGGCGCGCGAGGCATTCCTCGAGAGATACAGGCGGCTCCTCGAGTTCATGGGCCTGGCGCGTGGTTTCACGAAGGATACGGCCCCGTCATCGCAGGACCTCGGTCCGCTTCCCACGTCAGGAGGCCCTCCCTTCGGCGACGTCGGGCCTCCCTGGATCTTCAGGGCCCCGACATCCAATGAGTTCGGTATCTCCTCGATGTTCGGCCGTGCCCCCTCCTCGGACTTCGGACCCGATTCCATGGTGGAGGGGTGGAGATGAGCGACAGCTTCGCACCGGGTGGAACCCTTTGCCTGATGCTCCACTCGCACCTTCCCTATATCCGCCATCCGGAACACCCGACGTTTCTGGAGGAGGACTGGCTCTTCGAGGCCATCACCGAGTGCTATACCCCTCTGCTCTATCGGTTGCATCGTCTTGCAGAGGAAGGGGTGCCGTACAAGCTGACGATCTCCGTCACTCCGCCCCTGGCTTCGATGCTTCGGGACCCGCTGCTCAGGCAGCGGTATGAAGTCCGTCGCGACAACCTCATCATTCTTTCGGAGCTGGAGCTGGAGCGGACACACGGCACGCCCTTTGCCGCCGCGGCGGCCGCCATGCACGATCAACTGATCACGGCCCGGAATGTCTGGAATCGGTGGAGGGGGGACCTCACGGCGGGATTCAAGCGCCTCGTCGACCTCGGGCACCTGGAGATCGTCACCTGCACGGCGACGCACGGATTTTTACCGCTCATGGCCACGGAGGAAGCCAAGCGGGCCCAGGTGAACATCGGCGTGGAAAGTTACGAAAGGACCTTCGGCCGCCGTCCTCACGGGATCTGGCTGGCGGAATGCGGGTATGAGCGCGGCGTGGATCAGATCCTGGCCGACCAGGGCATTGCCTTTTTCTTCACCGAATCCCAGGCCGTTCTCCACGCTCATCCCAGGCCCCGGTTCAGCGTATTCGCTCCGGTGTCCACCCCGGCGGGGCCCACGGCCTTTGCCCGGGACCCGGAGTGCGGCCGCCAGGTGTGGAGCTCCACCGAGGGGTATCCGGGTGACTACGTCTACCGGGAGTATTACCGCGACCTCGGTTTCGATGCGGAATACGATTACATCAAGCCTTTCCTGCACCCCGACGGAGTCCGCCGACACCTCGGATTCAAGTATTACAAGGTGACGGGCAACCACACGCCCCTCCACAACAAGGAACCCTATGATCCGGCCGTGGCCTCGGAGCGAGCGGTCGAGCATGCACGTCATTTCGTCCATACACAGCGCAGCCGGATCGGACAGATCCGGGACGTCATCGGACAGGCGCCCGTGCTCACGGCCCCGTACGACGCCGAGCTCTTCGGCCACTGGTGGAGCGAAGGTCCGGAGTTCCTGGAGGCGGTCATTCGTGAAGCAGCCAGGCATCCCGACGACCTGCTGCTTGCGACACCCGCTGACCTGCTGGGGGAGGGGACGTTTGTGGATACCGTCGATCTCAATCCCTCCAGCTGGGGCTCGGAGGGTACCAGCAAGGTGTGGCTGAACGGAAGCAATGCCTGGATGTACCGTCACCTCCATCGCCTAGAGGAACGCATGGTGGACCTGGCAATGAAGAATCCCCAGGCCCAGGGCGCGAAGGAGCGTCTCCTCAACCAGGCGGTCCGGGAACTGCTCCTGGCCCAGTCCTCCGACTGGCCCTTCATCATTACCAACCGGACCGCGGTGACCTATGCCCTCCGGCGTTTCCAGACCCACGTGGATCGGTTCTTCCGGCTGGACGACATGGCGACCGGAAAATCCTCCCTGGACGAAAAGTGGCTCACCGAGGTGGAGGGCCTGGACGCCATCTTTCCCGAGACGAACTACCGCGCCTATCTGCGACTGTGATCCGGCCTGTCACGGGCACTCTCATCCTGCCGTTCCGAGAACCGCCGCTCAGTCCGTCTCTTTCTTCAACAGCTCCCTAACCCTGTCGAGGAGAGTCGAAGCTTTCGGATTCATGATTGCGACGAGACCGTCTTTTCCGATCAGGAGGGTTCGGGGAAGGACGTCCACGCCGTAGAGGCGGCCGATCTTGTTGTCGGGTCCGAGACCGTCGAAGTAGTGGCGCCAGGTCATTCCTTTTTCTTCGATGATCTTGCGTAGCTTCTTCTTGTCAGTATCGAAGCTGATGGAGAGGATCTCAAAGCCGTCTCGGTGGCAGGCCTGGTAGGTCTTCAGCAGATCGGGCAGATCGCGCATGCAGGGGCCGCACCAGGAGGCCCAGAAGTCGACGAGGAGCACCTTGCCCTTGTAGGCCTTCAGATCGATGGCCTTGCCCTCGAGGTCCTTGAACGCCTTCATGTCCAGGGGCGTCTTGCCCGGCCCGAGTTCGGCGGCGCGCACGTGGAGGGCGGCCTTGCGGCCGGCCTCGGTGCCGGGATACAACCGGGCCACCTTCCGGGAGATCTCCAGGCGCAGGGCCTTTCGTTGTGACCTACGCCCGGCGGAGACGAAGGTGCGTTTCTCGAGCATGGCTCCCGCTTTTTTCTCTGGGTCCCGGGTCCGCGCGATGAAGCGGTCCAGTACCTCCATCCCCGCCTCGGGCGCATCCCGGAAATGCCGGAATCCCATGGCCACGATGGCGATCTCCTCCACGGTGCTGGCCTCCTTATCCATGCTCACCAGGAGGGACTCGGCGGCCTTTGGATTCTCGCTCAGGAGGTACCCCTGTGCCACGTAGTTCCTGGCCCGGAAGGTGAAGGTGGAGTCTTTGTGCTCGACGAGAAACGCCTTCCAGCGTGTGATAAGCTCCCGCCCCTGTTCGATCTGGGCGGCCCGGCGTGCCCGGAAGCTGCCGCCCGCCTTGCGCCGGCGCGCCTGCCACTTCTCGAGCAGTTCCTTTTCCAGAGCGAGGAAGGCCTTTTCGGCTCCTGATTTTGGGGCAGGCTGGGCCGGAGACGGGATCTGGAGGACCAGGAGCCCCAGGAGGAGGACGAGTGTTGTTTTCGTTTTCATTCTCACGATCCTGATTTCAACCATGGCTTACGTGCACCATGGATCCAATACATCACAGCCAGGGCTTACGCAAGAAACTGGACGAGAAAGAAATCGTGTCGTGTCCCGGATGGTTCGGCCGGCGGTCCAGAGGGAAAAAACCCCGCCGGAGGCCGTTTTTCCATTGGCGAATACAGGCCGGAATAGTACTCTTCGCGCATCTCGAACCCTGCCCAAGATCCCGGGAGTGTGCATGGCCCACGATTTTTCAGACAAGGCGATCCTCGTTACCGGCTCCACCCGCGGTATCGGCCGCGCTGTGGCCGACGTGCTGGCGGCAGGAGGGGCCACGGTGGGAATCCACGGCCGGGATCAGGATCGGGTGGAGGCTGTCTGCGAGGCCGTATCCGCCCTGGGGTCCCGCGCCGTTTCCGTGCCGGGTGACCTTTCGCGGCCGGAATCCGGGGCAGAAGCGGTCCGGGCGTTCTTCGAGGCCGCCGGACGCCTGGACGGCCTGGTGAACAATGCAGGTGGGGGTAAGGCCCGGGCCTTTCGCTCCCTGACCCTCGAGGCCTGGCGGGCCACCTTCCAGGTCAACCTGGAGGCGGCCATGCTGGCCTGCAGGGAGGCCTACGTCCTCATGCGTCCGGCGCAGGGGGGGAGCAAGGGGGGTAGCATCGTGAACGTGGCCTCTCTGGCGGCCCACGGTCCCGGGAAATGGATGGGGGCCGACTATGCAGCCAGCAAGGCCGGGCTGGTGAGCCTGACCCGGAGCCTGGCCCTGGAGGCGGCCCGGTTCAGCATCCGAGTCAACGCCGTGTCTCCGGGCATGGTGGAGACGGACATGACCGCCGTGGTCTCGAGCAGTGCCCGGGAAAAGATGAACATCCCCATGGGCCGGTTCGGCCGGCCCGAGGAGGTCGCCGGCGCCGTGGCCTTCCTGCTGTCGGACGACGCCTCCTACGTCACGGGACAGGTAGTGCACGTGAACGGGGGGCTACACATCTGAAACGACTTCTGAAACGCAAGGAATGATCCGAATGCAAGGGAACAGGAGAGTCGTGGTCACGGGCCTGGGCGTCGTGACCGCTCTCGGCCTCGACGAGGCTTCGTTCTGGGAGTCCATGCTGGCGGGAAAGTGCGGTCTCGCTCCCATCCGGGGCTTCGATACGGCCGGATACCGGACCACGATCAGCTCCCAGGTCGACGACGCGGCCCTGGGGGCCGCGCTGAAGGAGAGAAAACTCAGGTCCACGGATCGGTGCATGGAGCTCGCCTTGCTGGCCGCGCATCAGGCTCTGGAGCAGGCCGGCCTCGTTTCAGGTGTCCAGCCGCCGGAGCCCCGGCCCACGGCCACCGTGTTCGGTACCGGAGGCGGACCGACCCTCGGCGTGTTCAACGCCACCCGGAGCTTCATCGAGAAGGGGCTGGACGGAATCAGGCCGAGCACCGTGCCCAGCTTCATCACCAATGCTGTTTCCGCGCAGATCTCCATGCGATTCAAGCTCAAGGGGCCCAACTACGTCATCGTGTCGGCGTGCACCTCGTCCACTTCCGCTATCGGCACGGCCTACCGCATGGTGGCCGACGGCCACATCGATGCCGTCCTTGCCGGCGGTGCCGACGCCATGATCAATCCCCTCATCTTTGGCGCCTGGAACAACCTCGGGGTCATGTCCGCCAGTCCCGATCCTGAAAAGGCCAGCCGGCCCTTCGACGTGGACCGGGACGGCCTGGTCCTCGGCGAGGGAGCGGGCGCACTGGTGGTGGAGTCCCTGGACGCCGCCCTGGACCGGGGAGCAACGATCCGGGCCGAGATCTGCGGCTTCGGGGAGTCCTCGGACGCCGAGCACATCACCCGGCCGGACCCGGAGGGCCAGGCCGCGGCCATGAAAGCGGCCATGGACTCCGCCGGCCTCAATCCCGGAGACGTCGGATTCATCAACGCCCACGGCAGCGCCACGCCCACCAACGACGTGTGCGAGACCGAATCGATACGCCGGGTCCTCGGCGCCGCCGCGGACGGAGTTCCGGTGGCGTCGAACAAGTCCTTCTTCGGTCATCTCCTTGGAGCCTGCGGTGTGGTGGAGACCGCGGCCGTGGTCCTGGGCCTGGAGACCGGGAGGGTCCCGGGAAACCGCAACCTTGAAAACCCCGACCCGAAGTGCGACCTTCACCTCGTCGGCAAGGAGTCCATGGACATCGACGCGCCGGTGGCCTTGAAGAACAGCTTCGGATTCGGCGGGCACAACGCCGTGCTGGTCCTGCGCAGGTGGGAAGGATCCTGATCGGACACGGCCCCAATCACGAGGAAAGAGATTTCATGACAGTCGAAGAGATCATCGAAAAGCTCCGAGAGTTGATGAAGGAGTCTTCCACGGAGGACGTGGACTGGGACTCGGTTACACCCGATACCAATATCGAGACCATCGGTTTCGATTCTCTCTCCATCCTTGACCTCATCTACGATATCCAGCAGAGCTTCGGCATCCAGTTCGACGCGGAACATCTCACGGACGTCAGGACCGTGGGGGATCTTGCGGCCTTTCTCGAGAAGCAGCTGGGCGCCTCCTGATCAGGGCTCGATGCCTTCGGGCGCCTTCTCCTCTTCCGGTTCCGACGTGAGAGGGGGAGGGCCGCCCCGGAGCGTGGGGACCAGGGAAATCACGTAGGTGTTGAAGCCGTTCCGGACCCGGAGGCGGACCGATTGGGCTTGTCCCACTTTCCGGCCGTGGAGGGCGGCGTGGAGGGTGAGGGTGTGGTCTCCCTCTGGCACCTCGATGCGGAGCGCCTGAAAGCTGGCCGGCAGCATGGCCCAGCACCGGGTGTCGGCCCGCTCCAGGCCCGTCCAGATGTTGCCGACCAGATCGATGCCCAGGTTGACCCAGGGATTGGGCTTCTTCTTTCCACGGGCCTGCCTTGCGGCCTCCTTGGCGGCCTCGGTCACCGTGATCTTGAACACGCGCCTGAGGACCGCCCGGGCGACGATCCAGGCCTTCATGGACTCGAACTGCTGCCGGGCGATCTCGTTCACGTCCGTCACCGTGGCCGTGCTGCCGACCGGGTGGCCGTCCACGAGCACCTCCACGCCCGTGGGATTGTCCGTGTGGTAGGAGAGGGCGGGGATCTTGATCGCCTGGAGGTTCGGAAACGCGATGCGGTCCCGGTGGATGTTCCAGGCTGCCTGAGCGATGGCCAGGGCCTGGGCTGAGATCATCTCTTCCACCTCGACCTTGATGGGGCCGAGGCCCACCAGCGCCAGGACGTGGACGACGCCGTTTCCGGGTTCGGAATGGCGGCCGCTGGTGACCCGTTCCAGGTCGGCGGCACCGAACTCGAACTCCGGCTCGAGGCTCACGAGGCGTTTGAACTCCCGTTTGGCCACGTCCACGGTCATGGGATCGTTCTCGTTGAGGATACCCCGGAGGTAGGACCCGAATCCGACCAGCTTGTAGTTCTGCTTGGGATGGTTGCCCTGGTCATCCTCGAAGGTTTCCATGATCTCCTGCTGCCGCTCCAGAACCTGGAGCGCAAAGGCGTCGGCGTCCCCCTTGTCGGCCATGAGGTCGGCGAGAGCCAGCAGGGCCCGGACCAGGATCTGCTCGTAGTCCTCCCCGGGATAGTCCAGGGCGGTGTCGTCGGTGAGGACGGCGCCGAACCAGGATGAGTAGTTCTCGACGGTCAGATCGTCCATGCGGTCGCGGGCGGCACGGAGCGCTTTCAAAGCCTCCTTCGGACGGCCCAGGGCCAGCTCGGCGATGCCCCGGTCGAGGCGGTAGACGTGGCTGTTTCCGGCGTCTTCCTGTTCGAGCTTCCGGAGCAGCGTCGAGGTCTGCCCGTAGTCTCCCGCCTCGTAGGCCTGGAGAACGGCTTCCATGCGATCCGCGTGTGTGGCGCAGCCGAGGATCAGGGCCGACAGGCACAGGAGAAGAAGGAGGTTCCGGGTGCTTTTCATGGGCATCGTGGTTCCGGTGTGGGAGTCCGGATCGCGCGACCCGATTCCGGGTCACGGGATCCGAGAGACCCTGCGGGTCAGACCGGGACTATCGGGTGTAGGCCTTCCGGATCCGTTCCGATTCCTTGTTGAAATCCCCGGTCTCCACGTCCACGAGCTCCAGGGTCAGCATGTAGGCCCGCTGCTTCACCCCGTCGCCCCGGGTGGTGCCGGAGGTGAGCTTGGAGAACAGGAGGAACTCCACCGGATTGCCCTGGGTTTCGAGGGCCTTGATGAAGGTGCGGCGGTGCTTGGGCAGAAACAGCTCGTCCGCTCTGAGCCGTGTATCACGAAGGGCCGCGGCCACGAACCGTCGGCTGATGGACCGGTACCGGCCCGAGGTCTCGATGGACGTGTCGATGAGTTCGTAGATATGCTCCTGGAAGTCCGCCAGGTCCTCGGCGCTCTTGTTCTCCACGCCCAGGTAGGCCACCTTGAGCTTGCCCATGCCGCGGGCGGCAGCGCTCTGCCGGTTCAGCAGCTTGCCCACTGCACCCTCGATGAGGCGGTCGTAGGTGGTGCCGCCGCCGGCCTTGGCGCCCACGTAGTCCTCCTCTTCCTCGCCCATGATGCGGCCCTGGGGCTGGCTGCAGCCGAGGAGGATGATCGAGACACAGAGGATCAATAGCCACGAGATGTTTCGAAGGATCATGCCTGTTCTCCAAACTGAATCGGGGCCGCCTCATGCGGCACTGTAACCATGAACGTCGACGTGACGTTCGCAACCGTTCTTTCGTCGAGATACCGGGAACAGGTCCGTGGGTCACGAACATATCGAGGCTCGTATTCGACCCGCACCCGGGCTCACGAAGAGGTAAAATAGCCTCCCATTCCCGGTGCGTCAATCCTTGTTCGCACTCGACGGTTTCTCGGGGGAAATTGTACTCATCGGCGGTGATCTTGTATTACAGGTTACCAGGAACTCCGGTGGGAAGTGCGACACTGGTTCGAGATCGTAGGAATTCCAGGATTATCGACGAAAGCGTGAATCCATGAGCAGAAAGGTAGTCATCGTCGGAGGCGTGGCCGGCGGAGCGGCCGCCGCGGCCCGACTCAGACGCATGGATGAGGGTGCCGAGATTCTCCTCATCGAGCGCGGAGAGCACGTCTCATTCGCAAATTGCGGCCTGCCCTACCACATCGGCGGCGAGATCGAGGACCGGGATAAGCTCCTCGTCATGACCCCGGTTTCCCTCCAGGCCTGGTTCAACCTGGACGTGCGCATTCTCACCGAGGTCGTGGCCGTGGACCGCGACAACAAAGTTGTGGAGATTCGCCGGGTCTCCACCGGCGAGGTTTCGCGCGAGTCCTATGACAAGCTCATACTCTCCCCCGGCGCCAGGCCCGTGGTCCCGCCCCTGGCCGGCGTCGAATCCGAGAGGGTCCGGACGTTGAGGAACATGGCGGACATGGATGCCATCCTCGCCGTGGTGGAGGGCGGCGTCCGGCGGGCGGTGGTGGTGGGCGGGGGATTCATCGGCCTGGAAGTGGCCGAACAGCTCCGCAAGCGATACCTCCAGGTGACCCTGGTGGAACTCCTCGACCACGTCATGCCCTCGGTGGATCCCGAGATGGCGGCACCGCTCCATGCGACCCTCCGGAACCACGGCGTGGACCTGCACCTCGGCACCGCGGTGCAGGGCTTCGAGGAATCAGGCGATTCGCTCCGGGTGAAGCTCTCCAGCGGGAATGTCGTGGCGGTCGACCTGGCGCTCATGGCCGTGGGCGTGCGGCCCGAGAGCGACCTCGCCCGGGCCGCGGGCCTCGAGATCACACCCGAGGGCGCCATCGTGGTGGACGACCACATGCGAACCTCGGACCCGGATATCTACGCCGTGGGCGACGCCGTCGTGGTCCGCCAGAAACAGCTCGGCACCCCCACCTGGCTTCCCCTGGCCGGGCCGGCCAGCCGCCAGGGCCGGGTGGCGGCCAACCACATCACAGGCAAGGCACCCGACACTTTTTCCGGCGTGGTGGGCACCAGCGTGTGCCGGGTCTTCGACATCACTGTGGGGTCCACGGGCCTCGGGGAGAAGGCCTTGAAGAGGGCCGGGATCCCGTATCTCCGGCAATACGTGGGGCCTTTCTTCATGGCCAGCTACTTCCCGGGAGCGGCGCGCGTCACCCTGAAGATCCTGTTCTCGCCCGAGGACGGCAGGCTCCTGGGCGCCCAGGGCGTGGGTGTGGGCGGCATCGACAAGCGGGTGGACGTCCTGGCCACGGCCCTCCAGGCCGGCATGACCGTGTTCGACCTGGAGGACCTGGAGCTCGGGTACGCCCCGCCGTACGGCGTGACCCGTGATCCGGTGAACATCGCCGGGTTCGCGGCCGCCAACCGCCTGCGCGGGGACGTGGACGCGGCCGAGTGGGACGACCTGCCCCCGCCGGAAGACGCGGTGATCCTGGATGTCCGCACGCCGGAAGAGGTCGAGACCGGAGAGGTGCCCGGCTCCGTGAACATCCCCATCGGCGTCCTGCGGAAACGTCTGGATGAACTGCCCAGGGACAAGGAAATTCTGGTCTACTGCGGTGTTGGACAGCGCGGCTACTACGCCTGCCGCATCCTAGACCAACACGGATTCAAGGTGAGGAACCTGGCCGGCGGAATCATGGTCTACTCCATGTTCAACCCCCCGGATCCCAAAGCCACGGACTGAACCGTGCTCATCGACACCCACTGCCACCTCCATGACGAACGCTTCGACGCCGACCGGTCAGAGGTCCTGGACCGAGCCCGGTCAGCAGGCGTGGTCCGGATCGTGGTCGTGGGGGAGACGTACGACGAGAATGTCCGCATCCTGGAGATGACCCGGGAGGATCCTCTCCTGCTGGCCGCAGCCGGTCACTACCCGTCCCACCTGGATCTCTCCATGGCAGAGAGGACCGTCGGATTCATCCGCGAGAACCGGCCCCATCTCGCAGCCATCGGCGAGGTGGGCGTGGACCACCGCATCACCGAGGACAGGGCCGACCACGAGATCCAGGACGGCATCCTGCGCCGGTTCGCGAAGCTCTCGGCCGAAGTGGACCTGCCGCTGAGCGTCCATTCCCGATCGGCGGGCCGGCACGCCATCGAGGTGCTCAGGGACACGCCGGCGAAAAAGGTGGTGATGCACGCCTTTGACGGGAAGTTCGGGTCTGCGCTGGCCGGCCTGGAGGCCGGCTATTTCTTCTCGGTGCCGCCCTCGGTGGCCCGGTCCCGCCAGAAGCAGAAGCTGGTGAAATCCCTGCCCCTGGACCGGCTGCTCCTGGAGAGCGACGCACCGGTGCTGGGACCGGACCCGCGGACCCGGAACGAACCCTGCAACTGCAGGATCTCGGCCGAGCACATTGCGGCCCTGAAGGAGGTCCCCCAGGAGGAGGTCCTGGAGGTGACCTCGGAGAACGCCCGGGCCCTGTTCTATTCGCCGTAGACGACGGTCTTGTAGTTGGCATAGATGCCGAGGACGCTGAGGGTCTGGTGATCGACGTGGTGGATCTTGGTGATCCCGCCGTTCTTCATGGCCGTCTCGATGGAGGCGTCCCCGATGGCCACGCAGATGATGCCCTGGCACTCGGCGATCCCTTGCTTGGAGCACTCCACGTTGTTGTCCACGCCGCTGATCGGCCCCTTGGTGTTGGTGATCAGACCGCCGACGACCGGGGACAAGCCATGGGCGCAGCCGATTGCGCACAGCGCGACCGTGAGGATGAGGATGATCGAAAGAGCCTTCATAAGGATTCCTCCAGAAAGTCGGATAAGAAGAACAGAACTGACCAGGTCGGGTATGGTATAAACCTTTGATGCGGATGTGTAGAGGCAATTCAAAAACCTGAACGGGCGGGAAGTTCGAGATCCGCTTTGAGTCTGGATCCTGGAAGACGCTGTTACTCCCCGGGGAAGCCTTGAACGCAAAATTGATTTTCACGACCGCGGAAGTCGCCCGGGCCCTGGACACCAGCGTCCAGCAGGTGCGGGCCTGGACGCCCCTGGTCCGGGCCGAGGGCGGGGCCGGGCGTTACTCCTTCCGGGATCTGGTCCAGTTCCGGACTCTGAAGGCGTTCAAGGAGGCGGGCCTGAGCCGGGACCGGATCCGGAAGGCGCTGGGTCTGGTCCGGAAGAGCTTTCCCTCGGTGGATTCACCCCTGTCCGAGCTCCGGTTCCGGGTGGAGGGCCGGGAGGTGGTGGTGGAACTGGAGGATCGATCCATGACGGCCGGGGGCCAGCTCCTCCTGGACCTGGAGGGGGAGGAGCCGCGGACCACGGTGGTGTCTCTGCCCGACCTGGATGCGCGTCTCCGCAAGGGCCGGTCCCTGGCCGCGGACCTGGCCGAGGCTCACACCGATCTGGGCGTGCAGCTCCTGGAGTCCGGCCACGCCGTGGACGCCCGCCGGGAGCTGGAGCGCGCCCTCCTCTACGATCCCAACCACACCCCGGCCTGTCGCGGCCTCGCCGAGGCCTACGACGCCCTGGGGTGCCCGGTGAAGGCCGAGGCCTACCGCACCCTGGCCGAGGAGCGGGAGTCGGCCGGGCGTGGCAAGGCCGGAGAGAATGCGCCGGATATGTCCGGGTAGTCCGGATCACTCACAAGGAAAAAGCCGGCTGACCTCACGCCGTTTTTTTTGCTCGAATCGAGCTAAAATCAAGGCGTGAGATACCTCAAGTCCCGATTTTTTCTCGATTCGAGCTAAAAAACCGTCGTGAGAATCACTTCTTCTTCGGGTCCTTTTGGGGAACGATGTGATAGGCGATTCCCTCGAGGACCACGATGCAGCGCGGCCCCACGGTGAGGAGCTTCTGCAGGACCTTGTGCTTCTTCAGCAGCTCGAAGTAGTCCTTCGAGAAGGCCTCCACCTCGACCAGGGTCTTCTTCATGAGCTCGGGCTTGTACAGGGTGTCCACCCAGGTGCCCTGCACCCGCACGAACGAACGGCCGGCCACGGTCTTGTATTGCATACCGACAACCTTGCGGTTCTTGCGAGCCGCCGCCTTTGTCTTGCGGCCGAAGAAGAACTCGCCCGATCCGGTTTGTTCCTGGTTTTTGAACAGGTTCCGCTTCAGGTTGAGAAAGGGCTGTTTGTTGAAGAGCCACCAGATTTCCCAGTCCTCGAATGTCCCCGCGGTACGGGTGTTGACACGTCTTGAGACAGCTGCGCCGGGGCCTGCGCCACCGGCACGAGCCGCAGCGCCGGCGGAGGATGCGCCTGAGGGCGTGGGTGCGGGCGTGGGTGTTGGTGCGGGTGCCGGGCTCCCCGGCCCCTGGTTCGGCGGGGCGCTTCCCGAGGGCCCGTTATACGGCACTGCGCCGCTCTGGCCAGCCCCTGCCGTGCGCAAACGGTTGGCTCCCCGGCTCACGGCCGTGGCGGCCGCGCCCCTCTGCCTGCGGAGCAGGTCGTTCCCGAGGCGGTTGCTGCGGGACTGGTTGGTATCCATGGCCTGGAGGGCGGAGTGGACGTCGCCGAGGTCGCCCGGCCCCGAGCCCGCGACCAGACGGGGGTTGTCTTCCACCACCAGGAACGAGGTGTAGGGCGTGATAATGCCATGGCGCTTGCCCAGGATCACCACCGAGCGTACCAGCTCGTGGCTCGAGCCATTCAGCCGTATCTGGTCCAGGAGGTGGCCCACCTTGCGCATGGCCCAGAGCCGGGGCAGGAAGGCGTTGGCCTTGTTGTCTTCCGGAAATCGGGCCTTGTAGTTGAAGGTATGGAATTGCTCGTCCCGGACGCCGCGCAGCCGCACCGTGTGCTTTCCGCTTCCCGTGTACCGGCCCATCACCACCACCTGGGCGCCCTTGAAGAGATCGGGGAGGGTTCGGGGATACACGTCCGTTGCGGTGAGGCCCTCGAATTCCAGTGCGAGGTCGGAAAGCACCGGGTACTGCACCCTGGCATAGAAGTCACTCACCTTGACCTCGATGGATTCCCGCGGGGCCACGTAGGTGCGGGTGCCGCGGTTCTGCTCGGCTAAGGTATCGAGGAAATGGGTGTTCACGTCGTGGCCCACACCGAAGACGAAAAGGCGCTTTCCAAGGCGGTTCTGCGCCTTCACCGCCTCGAGGATGGCCGTTTCACCCTTGATGCCGATGGTGGGGCGGCCGTCGGTGAGGAAGAGGACGTATCCCGGCCGCTTCTTCGAGTCCAGGCACAGCACTGCCTGGCGAAGGGCGTCGTGGATGTTGGTCCCGCCCACGCCTGTCTGTGACTTCACGAAGTTCAGGGCCGCATTGACGTTTTCCGGAGTCGCCGACATCAGGGTCTTCCGGAAGGGCCGGGCATCGGTGCTGAAGCAGACCACGTTAAACCGGTCGCGCCGGTCCAGACGGTTCAGGCAGTAGGTCAGGGCGCCCTTGGCCTGGACCAGCTTTTCGCCTTCCATGCTGCCCGAGGTGTCCAGCACCAGGACCACGTCGCGGGGCTCGATCTCCTCGTCCTCGAACTGGACGCCCGGATTCAGGATGGCCAAAAAATAGCCCGCCTCTCCGGCCGGGCGATGGGTGAGGACCGACAGGCCGAAGGGCCGGGTATCGGTGGTGAAGTAGAGCAGGAAATCGCGGCCGGTGTCTACGCCTTCATGGCTGATAAAAGCCTGGTTGTTGGATCCGCGCTGGACGTCCACGGAGTGGGAGGGGGAGAAGACGGTCTTCAGGGGGCCGGGATTCTCGAGGTCGACCCGGATGAGGAGCATTCCGGGGGCATTCCCCCTAGCACCGGAACCGGTGAGGGGATGGTGGAGCCGGATCATGCCGCCCTCGCGCTCGAGGAGGACCTCGTAGCGCAGCTTGAGCGCCACCTCGCCCCTCGGCGGGATGGGAAAGACCCGCGCCTTGAACAGGCCCCAGTCCAGGAATTCCAGGAGCGCCGGATCCTGTTGCTTCCGGACGATGCCCTCGTAAACCCTGCGGGCTTTGCCACCCGAGAGGACCTCGCCCTGCATCTCCTTGTTGCCCGAGGTGAGGGTGAACTTGCTCACCGAGGCGCCGGGCGGCAACGGGAAGATGTATTCCCCCTCGGTCTGGAAGGCATTGGGATTCGAGAAGTGCTGGACCACCTCGGTGACGGACACGTGGTCCTTGATCCTGGCGTGGATGCGGGTCTGCGTGAGTGTCGCACCGCGCAGGTTGCCGCGGAGCAGGAGTCGGCCCTGGCCTTCCAGGAACGAGGGGACGAGGGCCCAGAGCAGGAGGAGGGGAGGCAGATACCGGGACATGACATCGACCTTTCTCAACCGGACGAGGAGAAACGGCGATGACCCCGGATGCTGCGCGCTGGACAGCGCACTGTAGACGGCAAGGAACGTTCCGAACGGACGGAAATTCGCTCCGGTTGCAGGAGATGCCCCGAACACCCGTGCGTTTCTCGTTTTACTTCGACCGCCCTCTCGGAAGAGGGAAACAGGATTGGCGGGGGGCACCCGAATTCGTTACAGGCGGGTAACGGCCACGTCTTCGGTTCCTGCTGCTGCGGCGGGCGTCTACTTCTCCAGGCCGAGCTTGTTCAGCTTCGGCAGGATCACGTAGTGGCAATAGGGCCGATTCCGGTTGCCGCGGAAGTAGTCCTGGTGGTAGGCCTCCGCCTTGTAGAAAGTGGCGGCTTTTACGATCTCGGTCACGATGGGATCCTGGAATACCTTGGAGGCTTCCAGAGCCTTCCTCGAGGCTTCGGCCGCTTTGCGCTGGGACTGGGAGTGGTGGAAGATGACGGAGCGATACTGGGTTCCCACGTCCCCTCCCTGGCGGTTGAGGGTGGTGGGGTCGTGGAGCTTCCAGAACATGTCCAGGAGGTCTTCGTACCGGATCCGGGCCGGGTCGTACGTGACCTGCACCACCTCGGCGTGTCCGGTCGCGCCGGCGCACACCTGGTCGTACGTCGGGTCCTCCACAGCGCCGCCCATGTAGCCCGACGCCACCCCTACCACGCCTTCAAGGCGTTCAAAGACGGCCTCCACGCACCAGAAGCAGCCGGCACCGAAGGTGGCCACCTCGGTGTCCAGAGGGGTCTTCTCTGACATGGGATTCGACTCCTTCGAAATCATCGCCTCCTGTGTCGCACGCGACGGGGAGGCGGGATCACCCCGGTCCCCGAGATCTTCTGCGGCCGGTCCCGAGCATGAGGCGGCCAGCAACAGGACCAGGACCGGAATCAAGACTCGCTGTGCGCTCTTCATGTTTTTCTCCTCCGGGTACAACGAATGCGTGCCTGAAAGCGATGATGAATTCGAACAAATTTGAGAACGCGAGAGAAACACCGTGCCTGAACAGTATAATGGGGCCCGCCGAGCCGTCGTCCACCGGTTGTCTGCCGAACCGGAGGACTCGTCATGAAACTCGTGAAGAGGCTCTGCATCCTGTCCCTCACCCTGGCCGGCTTCCTCCAGGCCCAGTCCGACCCGAAAACGGAACCCCTGAAGGTTCGCTCCATTCCGGCACTCGTCCTCATGGACGCATTCAAGTCTGCCCGGATTCCTCCCCTCGGGCCGGTCCTCGAGTGGTACGTGGATCCGTCCAATCGCCGCTGGGTTCTCCTCCCCGAAAAAGTAGGATACTACGATACGCCTCCGCCCGTTCTGTTTCCTGAATGGAAGCAAGGGCCGTTTTCGAACGCAGACGCCCTGGTGAGAGCATTGAAGGGCTTCACAGGGAAGGACTCCTGGAAGAAGGAGCGTGACTGGCTGGTGGCCAGCAATGGAGTCCTCCATGCGAGGGGGGATTCAGGCCTCGTCCAGCGCGCCCTGGACGCGGCCCGGCGCTTTCGTCTCCGCCTGGCTCCGCGGTTCCGGTTTGACTACGTCCTCTTCCGGGACCGGGACGGGGCGTCCTCCCCGGTCTTGTGTCACCTCCCGCTGCTGCAGGCCCGAAAGCTCTTTAACGCCGTGGCCGCCAGTAGTCGAGGTTTGGTTCTCTATTCCGGCAGCTTCGAGGGGCGGGGGAGCGACGCCTTCAGCCTGGGGGAGCACGAACGGGACGCGGTTCTGCATGATGTGAATGCAGAGATCGCACAGGGCGCCGCCATCGTGGAGCCGGAAATAAGGTCCCTTCTCCTCGGCCACGACCTCACCGTGCAGCCGCTTCTCTGCCCCGGCGGCCGTGACCTGGCCCTGTTCGGCCTCTTCACCCGGTGTCTTCTGTCCGGGCCTCCCGAACCGGAAGGTCTGGGCGTGAAAGGAATCCAGATCGAGCGTGTTCGACTGGACCATGTCCAGTCAGCGTTTTCTGCGCGCCTTCCCGGCGAAGGAGGAATCCTGCTGAAGCCGGGCGGTGCCGGAGATCCGCACCTCACCCTGTTGCTGCTGGCCCGCCGCCTCGATCCACCAGGATTGCAGGTCTCCCGCCAGGCCGTGATCCCCACGGGCCTGCTCACGGCGCCGGTATTTTCGGGCGGCGACTCCACCCTGGCCGGGGTATCCGTCATGCCCATGGACGCGGAGTTCCTCCTCGAGACCGCCCTGGAAATCGGCCGGGGCAATGACGAGGATTCCCTGACGGCCTCACGCGGGGAGACGCACATGATCTTCACGGGCCGCGAGAAAAACGTGGCTGCGGCCGCGGCCTTTCTCCGCGAGGCGGCTGCGGACCGGATGCGGAATTATCGCGTCGAGATCCTCCGGGAGTGGAGGTCGGGATCGGACGCGGGGTGGAAGCCCCTGGGGCCGAACCTCTGCATCCCTTGCCTCGCCGGCCGGATCGGATTTGCCCTGGCCGGCAGCGAGGAGAGCTACGTGGGGGACCACGACGTCGAGGTGGCCCAGGAGGCGAAGATCTTCGATCCCGTGGACCGGGCCTGCTTCGACGGCGTCCAGGCCGTGGTGGCCGTGGAGCCGCGCGGGAAAGCGTGCCGTCTCCAGGTCGCCGTGCTGGAGAGCAGCTTGCTGGGATTCCGGCGGATCGGTCCAGCCTCTCCGGACGTGGGCCCCATCCGGGTGCCGAAGCTCCGGGAGGTGGTGTTCCGGCAGGCCAGGCTCGTGAAGCCTGGCACGACCTGCGTGCTCGGAGAGGGACCCGCGCGTCGGGTCGAAGGCAAGCGTCTCTCACGCACCCGCATTTCCGTGCGGGTCACGGAGGTTTTTTGAACCTTTACCTGGATCCAGGAGGGGGTAGAATGTCATCGACGATGCCGTTGATGGGGAGCGTGAACAAGGAGACCGCAATGCATCGATCATTCGGAACCATCCTCATTCCTTGCGTGTTCGCCTGTCTGTTCAGCGGCCTGGCTGACGCCCAGGTCTGGGTGGACTCCTTCGATTACTCGGGTACCCAGCTGGGTACCTGGAAGGAGTTCAGGGGGGACTGGCAGGCCCGGAACCGGAAGGCCGAGGCCGAGGCGAAGTTCCGGTGGCAGTACGCCCTGCAGACGAGTCGGCTTTACCGGGACTGCGCGCTCCAGTGCCGGGTGGTGTACAACAAGGGTGCCCTGCACACGCTGCAGTTCGGCGGCCTGACCATGCGGTGTAACAATCCGTCCTTTCCCACCAATAACGCCGGCGCCGATCTGCTCATGGCCAAGGTTCAGAACAACGATTTCACGAAGTATCCCGACACCTTCAACTCCCTCTGGGTCTACGAGCTCGACGCCATGGGTGAGGATTACACCACCGCCCTTCGCACGTTGAAGCCCACCTTTTCCAGTGCCACGCTGCGCATGATCGCTCTGGACCAGCGCGTGGTGGCCCGGGTGGATACTGACGGCGACGGCCGCTGGGAGCATCAGGTGGAACGCCTTGTCGCCCTGCCCGCGAAGCCCGGGCCGGTGGGGATCAGCGGCTTCGGCGGCGTGCACGTTGATGACTTCAAGATCTTCGATGCCGTGTGCCTCGATGATCCGAACCAGTTCAATCCGGTGCCCGGAGGCGAGATCCGGTTTGTGCTCCGGGGGGCTCCGGCTGCGCCGTATCAGGCGGCCGCCTCGCTGGGAAACTCGGGGATCCCCGTGTCGGGGGGGCGCACCATTCCCCTCGCTCCCGATCCACTTCTGGTGCTATCGGTGAGCAACACCCTGCCCACGGTCTTCAAGCAGTTTACTGGTGTATGCGATGTCAGGGGTGACGCCGCAATCAGCATCCTGCTGCCGGCCTCCCCAGGGTTGAAAGGCATCACTCTCCATGTAGGTTTCGTGAACCTTGGTGGAGGAGCCGTGCTGAACATCAGCAATGACCATGCAGTGACGATCCGCTGACCCCCGGCCCGGTCGACTCGGGCCGGATCACCCTGCGGAATGAAACCGCTTGAACACCCGGCAGACGGACAGGTCGAGCCAGTGGTTCAAGTGAGGGTCGCTCTTGTCCTTCAGCATCCGGAGGGACCACCCGCCCGTGTCGTCTTGGTGCCGGGCCAGCCACGCCAGGCCTTCCCGGATGCGGGGGTGATCACCCGGGAATCCCAGATTCGAAAGTGAGTCCAGGGCCGATAGAAGATCGGTGAACCAGAACGGAAACGTGAACCGGGTCCAGAAATCGACCGACTGCCGGCCGGGATACTCGCCCCGCTTCATCAGTTTCGAGGCCAGGTATTCGCCGGCGGTCCGTGCCGCCCGGGTCCGGCGGTACCGGGAATGCGCAGCAAAGGCGCGAAGCACGCAGCCGGTGACAAGGTGTGACGGCGGCCGGGACAGGGAAGGCGCCACGGCCTCGGTGTGCAGGGTCGGAATGTCCAGCTTTCCTCCGACCGTGAGCACTGGGATTGCCCAGCCGGTTTTCTGCTGGCGTGTGGACAGCAGCCACTGGAATCCCCGGGTGATACGGGGGTCGCTCCGATATCCGGCCTTCACGAGGATTTCCAGGATCCCGCCCGTGTAGTTCGGGGTGTATTGCCGGCCGTAGATGCCACGGAAGTCGCCCGCCTCGGTCTGAAACCTGAACAGGAAGTCGGCTGCCTTCTCGACGCCGGGATGCTTCTTCTGCATCCCGTATTTTTCCACCAGGCATCCGAGCTGCCTGTAGGTCTCCAGCTGATCGTACTCCGCCTCGGAGCGCACCGCCTTTCTGCCACCGCGATATTTCCAGGCGCCGCTCCTCTGCTGCTTGCGCAGAATTGAATCCACGGCCGGAAGCGCCCACAGACGCCGCGCCGATCCGGGAGTCTCCCCCTGGAGATCCCGCCGGGCAAAGTGGACAATGGCCTCGTTCCCGCATGCGAGCAGCGGAGGTACGGGATCGAAGGGCAGGAGTGTTTTCCAGGTGTGTTTCAATGTATTACAGCCCGTGAATCTGCTCTCGCGGCACCCAATCGGTTCATATCGAAACCCGAGATGAGGTGTCCAACTTAAAATATATGCAGGCCTGTTCATACATAATTAATCGAGGTGTTATCGCATTTCGCCAGCTGGATATTTCCGCCATGATATTGATGATCAGGTGGAATATACCATCATGAATATTCAGTGGATTGATTCGACATGTCGTCTCTATGCGATTGCATTTTTGATGTGACGAACTACGAAAAGAGATGGTGCAAAATGAAGAAGCCGACGTGCTCGCGCCACGTCGGCCTGTTCTGCTGACCCAATCTGGTCGATTTCGCCTACAGCGTGATATCTGTCTTGACCGTCAGCGTCATGCTGGTCTTTTCGTAGATCGCGATATCATTCTGCGTGTAGCCTTCACTCAACAGCTCTGCTGCGCGGTTCTGAAGCTGGCGCATTCCGCCGTACATCTCTGCTTGATCACCGGCAAGCAGGAGCCACTGATCACTGGAGGATCCCGGCTTCCGCCCACGACGGCCGCCCTTTTTGGGGGGACGTCCTGGCTTGCGGGCTTTGTTCTTGCTGCCCTTCGGCCGGCCCCTCTTCTTCCCGGTCTTCTTGCCGGCGGCTTTCTTTTTCGCGCCCGGCTTCTTGGGGTAGACGACTCCAAGGTCGCTGAAATTCAGGCCGCTACCGAATTTCTCCTTCACGATCTTCTGGAGCTTGCCCGGTGCAGTGACGCCCTTCTTCACCTGCTCTTTGGCGAATTTGATTTTCTCTGCTCTTGTTCCTTTGGCCATAATTCACTCTACCTTAAAAAAAACATGGATTCACTATCATCTTGTGTTGCATAGGTAATGTAAGTCGCGATAAAAAATCAAGATAATTACAATAAACTCACAAGAACGTCCTACATCAGGGATCCATTTATATATTCCGTATATTATTGAATCGAGCAGAACTGCGTTTCAAGGATGCATTTATGCAAATACCGGGTCTGTAGTTTATTGGATAATGATAATAATAGAATTAATCAGGAAAATCCCTCCGGATTAACAGCCTGTGGACATACTTTCGCGGACCCCAATCGGTCTTTTTCGCCCAGGTCCGCCATGTTGAATTTATCGATACTTTCCATTGTATTGACTCATCCACCGAGGACGAACCTGGTCGAAAAATCCTCGATATGGCCTCGCGGCAGATTTGCCTCAGGCTGATATCCACAGACCGTTCACCTGAACCACTCGCCGTGGACGAAACGACCTACAAAAATGAAATATCGTGCACATTCTGGTGCATGACGACCGGTCCTGGTAGCATGGGCAGGAGTAATAGAGGATTTTCGGTCATTCCGGACAGGAGGTTATTCATGCGCGTGTTCTTCGCCCTCGTGAGCCTGCTTGCTTTCACCCTGACGATGTGGCCTTGCCCGATCCGGGCCCAGGGCACCCACCCGGTCATGCACGTTCGCATCGCGAGGTGGACCCCGGAAGCCGAGAGGAAGATCCGCAGCATCCCGCACATCGACATTCTCGGTGAGGAGTCGCGCGTCTTTCTGAACGCGCTGGTCTACCCCGAGGATTTGCCGCTTCTGAGGCATCTCGGTTTCAAGCCCGTAGTCGTCCACGAGGACATCGAAGCCTTTTATGCTTCCCGGCTTACCCAGCCCGGCACCACAACCCTCAAGAGGGGCAGCATGGGTGGCTATCTGACCTGGACGGAAATCCTCTCCCAGCTCGACCAGTGGCGAACGCGATACCCGAAGCTCATCACGGTTCGTCAATCCATCGGCAAGACATTTGAGAAGCGAGACCAGTGGATCGTGAAGGTGTCGGCCAATGCCGACGTGGACGAGAACGAACCCGAGATCTACATGGAGAGCCTGATCCACGCGCGGGAGCCCGGCGGAATGATGAGCGGCATGCGGTGTATCGAATATCTAATGGAGAACTACGGGAAGAAACCGGTCGTCACCGATCTCCTCGACAACCGGGAGATCTGGTACCTACCGGTGATGAACGTCGACGGTTACGAGTACAACCGGAGCATCCGGCCGGGCGGGGGCGGCATGTGGCGCAAGAACCGAAATGGATCTGGCATCGACCTCAATCGGAATTTCGGTTACAAGTGGGGGTACGACAACCGGGGTAGCTCTCCGAGTCCGGGCTCGGGCACTTACCGGGGCACGGGCCCCTTCAGCGAACCCGCAGCGAAGAACGTGGAGAAATTCATCCTCTCTCGTTCTACCAAGGGCATGACCATGGCCTGGGACATCCACTCATACGGCGGGTTGTGTATGTTTCCGTTCTCGTACGCCAACGTACAGTCCCCGCGCCATTCCGCCTACGTGGAGATGTCAGCGGAGATGGTGAAACAGAACAAGTACCGCGCCGGTATCGCCAACACGACCCTGTATCCCATGAATGGCGCAGCCGTGGACTGGTTCGAGGGGAGTGCGGGACTCTGGGGCTGGCTGCCCGAGCTTGGAAGATCCTTCTGGCCCGCCACGTCCAGGATCCTGGCCCTTGCTGAGGAAAACCTCCACATGTTCCTCACCGCGATCAAGTATGCGGGGCCTTACCTGATCACGCAGAGTCTGACGGTGAAGGACTTGGGGAATCCGAACGGCGTGGTGGAGCCGGGGGAGAAGATCGAGGTGACGGTGACGGTCAGGAACCGCGGGGTCCTGACGGCCGCGAACGCCCAGGCCAGGCTGGTGACCGCAACACCATACGCCCGGGTGGAGGTCGGGAATGCATCCCTGGGGAATATCCCCCGCCATACCGATGCGAATAACAGTGGAAATCCCCTGCGGGCGTTGATCCCCGAATACACCGCCCCGGGAACCCGCCTGGCCCTCGAGGTGCACTACACTTTCAACGGCCACACCCTCAGGGAACCGCTGGACATCATCGTGGGCACGCCCAGGGTGGTGGTGAACGACACGTGTGAATCCGCCACGTGGACCCGCGGTGTTCCAGGCGACGACGCCACCACCGGCATATGGACGTGGGGCGATCCATACTTGACGACCGCCTTTTCAAACAGTTACGTGGTCCAGACCGGGAATGACCACACCCCGGGTTCGGGCCGCTACTGCTACGTCACCGGCAACCTCGCCACTTCCAACGGAGACGCCGATGACGTGGACAACGGGAAGACCACCCTAGTGACGCCGGACCTGAATCTCTCGACGGCACGGAATCCGTACGTCGAGTTCTGGCGCTGGTACATGGACCACGGGCCGGAGCCCAACAACGACGTGTTCGTGGTGTCCGTTTCCGGCGACGGCGGTTCGACGTGGAAGCAGGTGGACACCGTCACCTACTCGGACCAGGCCTGGCGAAAACACCTCTTCCGCCTCAGGGACTTCGTGAAGCCTGGTTCCAGAGTTCAGGTCCGTTTTGTGGCCGCCGACAAACCGGACGACAGCTACTGCGAGGCCCTCATCGATGACCTGAAGGTCACGGACTACGACGACGGCGTGCGCATCACCCTCGGGGGATCGACGAAGATCGGCCAGACCGCCGCCCTGAACCTCGTTGCCGCGCGGTCCGGGAACAGGGTCTACGCCGCCGGCGTGGCTCTTGGCGACAGCCCGGGCATCCCCGTGGCCGGGGGCCGCACCATTCCACTGGTTGCGGACGCGCTCTTCAATTCGTACTGGTTGCTCCCGAACATCTTCAAGGACTTCTTCGGGGTTCTGAACGGAGCCGGAGCCGGAAAGGCCCGGGTTGCGATTCCCGGGCTCTCCGGCCTTGTGGGTGTCCGGTTCTACACCGCTTTCGTCACCCTCCAGGCCGCCGCCCCGGGCGGTATCCGGGACATCAGCGATTCGCTTATGGTTACCATCACGGCACCTTGAAACACATGTTCACGTCGAGGTGCATCGCTCTTGTTGCATTGCTCTTCCTGCTGGCCCACGGATTCCCGGCCCAGGAGAAGAAGCCTCCCTCGATCTCCGAGCTCCGGAAGCGGGCCAGGATGGCCGTGCTGTCCGTCACGAAGACCAAAGCACGGGGGCAGTATGGTGACGTCCTCGCCTTCGTGAAACGCCTGCGCGAGAAGAGGAGAACCCGGGAAGCACTCCGTTTCTTGAAAAATGCGGTCAAGGCTGCACCGTGGGAACTCGAGGCCGGCCTCGCCCTGGCCGAGATCCTGAAGGTGGACGGTAAGGTCCGCACGGCGGAGAAGCTTGCCGAGACCCTTCTGGACCGGGCCGAGGCGAACCCGGTCAGGCTGGGTGCACTGCGCATCCTGGACCGCGAACCGGACCTGGAATTTCCCGCGTTATCCGGGGCCGACGGCAGTGAGGCCCGGATCATCCTGTTGCCCGTGGAGCCTGTTGATCCCCTCGTGGTCAGGGAAATCTGGCGACACCTGAAGATCTTCCTCCCGGTTTCCACCGTGATCCGGAAGACGGACGTGGAGATGCCCCGTCCGACCCGGAAAAACTCCCGGGAGTTCTTCGAGGACTCGAGGCGCGTCCTGCAAGACCTCCTCGACCGTGGCGACGTCCATGCCCTCAAGGCCCTCAAGGAGCTCAAGAAGCAGCCGGCCGACCTGATTGACGTTGAGACGGTCGGAGCGGTACGGTGCAAGATCTGCGAGCTCCAGGAGAGGTGGGTGGAACTGGGAGAGGTGCAAACCTCCCTCGTGGCTGCGCGTGAGCCCCAGTGGCAGGCCGACAAGGTGCTAGACAGCGTGAACGCTGCCATCCGGCCCTTTCGCCGGGAACGCACCGTGTATCTGGCCGTCACCCGGGCGGACCTCTACGCCAAGGACCACGCATT
This sequence comes from uncultured Planctomycetota bacterium, assembly GCA_964485695.1. Classification (GTDB taxonomy): domain Bacteria; phylum Planctomycetota; class JAFGQW01; order JAFGQW01; family JAFGQW01; genus CAZAKZ01. Next base: position 25,974 of record CAZAKZ010000042.1, read on the forward strand.
CGATTTCGCCCTGTCCGGCACGGAGGGAAGTGTATTGATGTCCTACAACCGCTTCCGGTCCATCCGGAACAAGGAGGAGCCGAACTGGAAACTTCTCCTGGAGCGGACGGTGAAGCAGGCGATCTGCTCGGTGGGTCAATCCATCGGTATGGATCGGTGTGATGACGAGAGGTGTGTCTTTGCCCGGGCAGGCGTCATCGATGCCCACGACGCCAAGGAGGCCGAGGCGTGTGAGATGTGCAGGAAGGAATTCCTGTCCCGGCTGAGGCGATGAAAAACGGGGTGATGCCATGAGGACTCTTGCTCCGGGCACCGTGAATTTCATAGTATGAACATGATAGCCCGTGGGATCGGGATCTCGGGGCTTTCCATTGCGACATCCCAGGTAAGGTCACATGATTCGGTGTCTGCCAGCCTTCCTCGTCTTCCTGATCTCGGCCTCCGTCCTCGGGCCTCACCTCGAAGCCCAGGGCATCCCGAAGCAACACGACTCGAAACACTCCAGCGCCTGTAAACGGTGCAGAACCGCGTACGATAAGGCCCTGGGCCATACCCTCGCACGGTTGCGTCAAGCCTCCTTTCCCGCCCGGATGATCATGGGCTGGTTGCTCCTGGCCGACGGCCGCCATCCCAAAGACCTCAAGAACGTCATCGCCGAGGCCATGCGGTGGAGACAGCGCGTGGGCGCGAAGCGGGCCCACAACCACAGGAGGAACTGGTATCCGGCGCTGGCGGGCATCTTGCTTGCGGAGTACGGGAAGTTTTACCCGAACCGAAAGCTCAGGGCCGCCCTTCAGGACATTGTCGACCACTTCGTGGGCGTGCAGGAGGTCACAGGCGGCTGGTTCAAGTGGCACGAAGGGGCATTCAAGGACCGCCTCGACTACGCGGTCAAGGACCTCGGAATGCTCGACGCGATCATCTTCGGATTTCTGTGCACGGCCAGAACGCAGGGCGTCCAGGTGCCCGCAAAGACCTTCAAGGGCGTGGAAACCTGCATCCACAAGATCCTCTCCGCGCGTGGAATCAGTTACGGTACCGGGTCGCGAGGCGGAGACCGCACCGGAGCCCGGGGCGCCTTTGCCTTGAACGGCCTCTACTACATGCGTGACAGGAAGCACGAGATCGCCAGGGTGTACGAGAATCTCCTTCCGAAGCAGATACCGAACATGGACAAGGGCCACCATGTGGGCGGTCTCCACTGCCTCGGTGTGACCCTCGGCTGCCGCCTTCTCGGGACGAAGGTCTACAAGAAGCTCACGGATCGCTGGCTGGATTCGCTCATCGACCGCCAGAAGCCCGATGGTGGAATTTACGTCGGAGACGACGAAGACGCCGGCGGCGAAAAGAAGTTGCTGGGGGAGGACGATGCATCCACCGCCGCCGCAGCGCTCCTGATCCTGCTCCAGGACCCGTCGCGCCTCGTGCCCGGTAAGCGGCCGCAGGTCAACTGGCTGGCTCTCAACCTCGAGGCCCCCGCCGAGAAGAAGTTCAAGTGTGTCGTCCAGTGGGCGGCACGGGGAAGGCTCGGTGAAATCCTCAACCTCGTTCAGCGGTCGCTCGCCTCGAAGTACGCAGAGGCTCCCGAAAAGGGAGAGGCCGCCGCCATCCAGCGCGCGGTTCGAACGCATGCACTCGCTCGGTTGGATGAGGCGGAGGCGAGCCTGAAGGAGGGGGACGTCCTGCACGCCTTGGAGATCGCCGAACCGCTGTCCGAGACGCTTCCACGCCATGAGATCGGCTTGCAGGCCCGGAGGATGCTCGAGCGAATCCGGAGAGACAAGCAGATCAAGCTCGAACTTCAGGCCCAGATGGAACTCGAGAAGGCCTGGCAAACGGCCTGCCGCAAGGGTCTGCGGAAGGCCCGGCCTGCATTCAGGCGCATCGTGGAACGTTTCCCCGATACGGTGGCGGCGAAGAAGGCCCGAGAAGTCGTGGACTGACCGACCGGGGACCGCGGGAGTATATCCACAGGCTGTTCATGCCGTCACTCTCCGGGGAGTTTCTGGAACGTCCGTGGGCCCCGGAACCGGTGATCCATGGTGGAATATCGGGCCATGCTCGGCCTAAATCTATTTTTGACAAAGGCTTGACGAAGTTTTTCTCCGCTCGGGCCAGCGGGATTGGCGGGGTAGGTCGACACGAAAATGGACAAATCAGGGCCGCGATTTCCGCCTCGTGACGGGGTGCGCAATCCCTTGATTCCGGCGCTTGGACTTGCGTTTTTTCAGCGGAGAGTTTATACAGAAGGGCTCAGGGATGGGGTAACGGCTCTGCCGTGGATTCCATCCGTAGTTAGCATGTCCGGACGCAGATCGCACCCCGAGGATCCCGTCAGGCCAGAATTACTCGGGGGAGGTAAGATCTCGTGTTCAATATCTACGTAGGCAACCTGTCCTTCGACACCACCGAGTCGGAGATTCACGACCTCTTCAGTGCCCATGGTGAAGTGGAGCGCGTCAACATCATCACGGACCGCGATACCGGAAGACCACGCGGTTTCTGCTTTGTCGAGATGGCGGAGGAAGACGCGGGTCGCGCGGCCATCGACGCCCTCAACAACACGGAGCTGGGCGGCCGGACACTGACCGTGAACGAAGCCAGACCCCGCGCGCCGCGAGGAAACCGCGGTGGTGGAGGCGGTGGTGGAGGCGGTGGCCGTCGCGATCGCTGGTAGTCCTTTCTCTGCGAGAAGCACTCCATCTTCCAACCTAGTGGGGTATAACCGAAATTCGGGACATATATTTGCACGCCTTGGTGCCGCTGGCTGCGTTGCTCCTCCCTTGCGTATTCACCGAATACGCGGCGGTCGTCGCGCCTTGCCAGCGACCCCAAATCGCACAAATATGTGTCCCGAATTTCAGTTACACCCCACTATGACCTGGTCCCCTCCTCGGTACTCCAGGCTGGAGTTACGCCGGGATGATTCTGTTCAGAGCAGGGTCATCCGGGTGAGACTCCAGCCTGGGGATCCGTGGTTTTCACACAGGCCTCACAGGTGTTCCTTGATGATTCGCCGCTTGAGGTCCGTCCAGTGGCGGTTTCTGACTCCGTGCTTCGCCTTCGGGTAGATCATGAGGGTGAAGTTCTGCTTGTTCGCATTCTGGAGGGCGTGCGCGAGCTGGAGGGCGTTCTGCATGTGTACGTTGTCGTCCATGCCGCCGTGGACGATTACCAGGTGTCCGTGCAGGTTCCTGGCTGCCTTGACCACGGAGGAGACACGGTAGCCCTTCTTGTTGTTCTGGGGCTTGGCCATGTAGCGCTCGGTGTAGATCGTATCGTAGAGGCGCCAGTCGTAGACGCCAGAGTGCGCAATGCCGACCTTGAACATCTTGCTGTGAGTCAGGGCGTAGGCGGCCATGTATCCCCCGTAGCTCACGCCTTCGATCCCCACCCGGGACGCATCGGCCCACTCGTGCTCGGTGGTCAACCACTTCACGACGTCTTCGATGTCCTTCAGCTCCTGGACGCCGAACTGGCGGTAGCAGCGCTTGGTGTACTTCATACCCCGTCCGCTGGCGCTCCGCACGTTGATCCTGAGGAGGATGACGGATCCCCGGGAGCCGCCACTGCCCTGCCAGCGGTCCCTGACGGAGGGCGCGTTCGGGCCGGAGTAGGTATTGATCCACACGGGGTAGCTCTCGCCGGGATCGAAGTCGTTCGGCTTCTGGATCGTCACGTCCAGCATCTCGCCGTCGCGGGCCTTGACCTTCACCAGCTCGGGGAGGTTGGGATTCCCACGGACCGGCGTCTTGCGGATTTTCCGTACGTCGGTTCCGTCCGCCTTCCTGAGCCACACCTCCCCGGGATTGTCCAGGCTCGAGAAAGAGTCGATGAGCAGGGTTCCTGCCTTGTTGAGGCTGATGCGGTGTGTGCCTCTTTCCCGGGTGAGCTGCGTGAAGCCCGATCCGTCGAGGCCCACGCGGTAGGCGTGCAGCCCGATGGCGCTCTCCTTGGTGGCGTAGAAGGTGATGTGGCCCTTCTTCTCGTCCAGGCGCACGACGTTCCGGACCTCCCAATCGCCGGAGGTGAGGGTGGCGAGGAGCCGCCCGCTCCGGTCGTACCGGTAGATGTGCTTGAATCCCGTTCGCTCGCTCTCCCAGAGAAATGAGCCGTCCTTCAGCCACCGGGGCTTGGCCAGGAAGTTGACCCAGCTATCCTCGGACGATTCGTGAATGATCGTCTTCACCTTGCCGGTGGCCGGATCGGCGAAGTTCAGGTCGAGCCAGGTCTGCTCGCGGTTCTGGACCTTGAAGACGACGCGGTCGCCTTCCGGCGTCCAGCCGACCCGCACGATGAGGATCTCGTCTTCGGTCTTGTACTTGGACAGATCCACGGCCATGGTTTTTCCGTCCTTCGCCCTCACCACGTGGAGGGTGGCGCGGGGATTCGTCCTTCCGGCCTTGGGGTATTTCAGGGGAATGACCTTGGTCTGGTCCGGGATGAAGTCGACGACCATGAACGTGTCCACACCCTCTTCATCGGTACGAAGGAATGCCAGGTGCCGGCCGTCCGGAGACCACCACGTTCCTTTGAAGTTGAAGCGGCCGTAGACCTCCTCCTGATAGACCCAGTCCAGCTCACCGTAGAACAGGACCTCGCTTCCGTCTCTGGTGACCTGACGAGTCTTGCCACCGTCGACGCCGGTAATGAAGAGGTTCATGTCCTTGATGTAGGATACCGCTCTCCCGTCCGGAGCCAGTTCCATCCGGCGAATACCGGCCATTCCGTCCCGCACCCGGCGAGCCTTTTTTCCGCTGGACCAAGCCCACAGATTCCCCTCGTGCACCAACACGGCGCGGGTCCCGCCCTTCGCCGTCAGCATGCCCTGCCGCCGCTCGGGGGCTCTGGGCAGGGTGCTGCGCCCCCGCTGTCTGCGGAACAGGGTTCTCGGGACGCGTTTGCCCTTCAGCGCCCTGGTCAGGGCCTTCCGGAACTCCGTGGCGGGATTGACGGTTTTCTTGCCGGTATCAACCGGGATCTTCTCGACCTCCTCGTTCGTGAGGGGGTCGAGCCACTTTGTTCCGATCAGCAGGTGCTTCCCATCGGGTGCCCAGCGAACGCGCTGGTTGCGCTGCGCGGATCCGAGCTGGATCGTGATGAGGACCAGGGCAAGAGACACGAACAGAGCAAGGAATCGTTTCATCATGGCCGATCTTCTCCGGTGCCGGGTGGGACTTGCGCGTCGATGTATAACTTATTTTGGTCTAATGAGATATGACAGTAGGCCGCATCGGGTGCAGCGACTGCCCGGGGTCCCGTCCCCGGGTCCGATCCCCTTTCGCCCCGGTCCGCTCCGATACTCCTCGTCCGGGCCGAAAGAGAGAACTACTTTTCATATTCGCGTCAGCCACAATACCTTGTTCGGCGCGGTCTTGCAGCAGGTTCGTTGAAAAGACGTAGGCTTCCTGATCGACGTATATAAGAATAGGACCTGTGAACCTCCACCGGGATGGTTTTTCTTGCCGGCCTCGTATGAGAGACCTTCTCGAGAAATGCCTTTCATGAAGCATCCGGAGTCTGGACGACGTCCCACGGGCCTGTTCCTATGCTTGCTTGGCCTTCACGGCCTGGTTTCAGGATGCAGCACCGAAGCCTATCGTAGAGCCGCGGACGAGGAGGCCCTGGCCATCATCCGGGAGAAGCAAAAGGAAGTGTTCGGCCAGGAACGGCCCTTCCAGGTGGAGATTCCTGAAGACTCGCCCAGGATGCGCCTCCTGGAGGCCATCGAGAGGGCCAGGAAGGACAAGGATCCGGATAAGGACCCAGCAAGGAAGCCCGAGCCCCTGATGCTGAACCGGGGCCGGTGCCTCGAGGTGGCAGCCCTCTGCAGCCGGGAGTTTCAGAACCAGAAGGAGACCCTCTTTCTCTCCGCCCTGGCGCTGAGCACCACCCGGTGGGAGTTCGACTGGCAACCCTCTCTCACCGGCTTCATCGGCGTGGAAGGCAACCGCCGGGACGCCGACGTCTCCGGCTCGGGCTCCTTCGGCTTCAGCAAGACCCTCCGGACGGGCGCCTCCATCCTGGGAAACCTGCTCCATTCCTTTACCCGCACCATCACCACCGGGGATCACTGGGACGCATCCTCGCTTCTCACCATCGGCCTCACCCAGCCCCTGCTCCGGGGTTTCGGCTCTCACATCGTCCTGGAGAGTCTGACCCAGGCGGAGCGAAACGTGGTCTACAGCCTGAGGAGCTTCGAACGATTCCGCCGCCGCCACGTGGTGACGCTCATCTCCACGTACTTTGGCCTTCTCCAGCAATACGACCGCATCATGATCGAGGAGGCCAACCAGGAGAACCTGAAGCTGAGCCTCGCCCTTCAGCAGGCGCTCTACAAGGCCGGCAAGAGACCCAAGTTCCAGGTGGACCAGAACCGCCAGAGCGTGCTGCGGTCGGAGACCACCCTGCTCCGACTCCGGGAATCGCTGAAGAGCTCTCTGGACGGATTCAAGATCACCCTGGGCCTACCCGTGGAAACGGAGATCCACCTGGATATGGACGAGTTCGCCCAGCTCCAGAAACAGGGCATCCACGCGCTGAAAATCGATCTGGATACTGCCATGGGGGTGGCCCTGGAGAACCGTCTCGACCTGAAGACGAGCAAGGACGAGATGGAGGATGCCCAGCGCCAGGTGGTCATCGCCGCCGACGCCCTCAGGACGGGCCTGGACCTGGACCTGGACGTGACCGTCCCGTCCAAGGCTGGCAAATCCGAGCAGGCGGACTGGAAGAACGTCACCCTGGGAGCCGGCCTCACCTGGGATCTCCCCATAGACAGAACCCGCCAGAGGAATACCTACAGGAGCGCCATCATTTCGTATGAACGCTCCGTGAGGAACCACGAGCTCCAGCTGGATTCGGTGAAGCGGGAGGTCCGCGCCAGGCTCCGGGACCTGCGCCAGATCGAGCAGGACTACGAGATTCAGATGCAGAGCGTGGAACTCGCCACGAGCCAGGTGGACGAGACCCGGGAGAAGATGCGCGCCGGGCGGGCCATCATGCGCGACCTGCTGGAGGCCCAGGAAACCCTCGTGAACGCCCAGAGCGCCCTCTCGGGCCTCCTCGTGGACTACCTGGCCACCCACCTCGAACTCCTCCGGGACATGGATATCCTCAAGCTCGACCCAGAAGGACTGAAATATGATGACCGAATCGAAACCTATAAGTCCTCGGCAGAACGCGGCAAATAAGTCCTCGCGACCCTGGATCATCCTCACCGTCGTGATCGTGGCGGCGGTCGTGGCCGTGTTGCTTCTCTGGTCCAGCTGGACCGGAAGTCAGGAAGGCGACGGCGCACTCACCGCCGAGGCCAAGGAGGTCCTGCGCGGCGACCTGGTCATCACCGTCACGGCCCAGGGCGCCCTCAAGGCCTCCAGGTCGGCCTGGGTCATTTCCGAGATCGAGGCATCGGCCCAGATTCTCAAAATCATCGAGGAAGGCGCCCGCGTGAACAAGGGCGACTGGCTCTGCACCCTGGACACGACCAATCTGGAAAACCAGAAGGAGAAGCAGGAGCTGGCAAAGGAGCGAGCCGAGAGTTCCCACCTCCAGGCGAAGGCGTCCTACAACATCACGGTGAAGCAGAACGAGTCGGAGATTGCACAGGCCGACCTGGAGCTGACGTTTGCAAAGATCGATCTGGACAAGTTCTTGGGCGTGGGGAGGACCGAGGCGGAGCCGGCCGGCAACGGCGAGGAGGACAAGAAGGGCGACCGGGACGTCCAGGTCCAGGAGCAGGAAAACAAGATCAAGCTCGCCAGGGCCGAGCTGAAGAACGCTGAGGACGTCTACGAGTGGAGCGAAAAGCTCCACGCCAAGGACTACATCACCAAGAACGAGCTGGATCGGGACAAGATTACCTGGGAACGGGCGCGGCTGACCCTCGAGCTCGCCCAGGCCCGGATGAAGAACCTCCTCGATTTCGACCTGCGCAAGCAGCTCAAGCGGCTGAAAGCCGACGTGCGCGAGGCAGAGCTCAACCTGGAACGCGTCAACGAGAGGTGCGAGCAGAAGCGCATCCAGGCCGAGACCGACCTCAAGTCCAAGAAACGGCAGCTGGACCTGGAGATCTCGCAGCTGGATCGCATCGAGAAGCAGATCGCCTCGGGCAAGATCACCGCCCCCCAGAACGGCCTGGTGCTCTACGCCAACCAGTCCGGCCGGTGGCGCCGGGGCAGGGAGGATCCCATCGCCGAGGGTGTTTCCGTCCGCTACCACCAGAAGATCATCTCTCTACCCGATGTGACCGAGATCATCGTGGAAGTGAGCATCCACGAATCCGCCCGCAGCCTGATCTGGAAGGGGCAGCAGGCCACCATCAAGGTGGAGGCTCTGGAAGGAAAGGTCTTCAGGGGAACGGTAGCCAAGGTCCCGGAGGTGCCCGACTCCTCTTCGGGGTGGCTCACACCCGACCGCAAGGTCTACAAGACGAGAATCAAGGTGGAGGGCGATTCCGCCGAGATCCGGCCGGGCATGTCCACCGTGGTCACCATCTACTGCGAGAAGGTCGAGAAAGTCCTCTATATTCCCATCCAGGCGGTATTCACCGCCGGCAAGGATACCCGGTACGTCTACGTGAAGAGGGGCGGCCGCCCTGAAACGCGAATCGTCGAGGTGGGCAAGCACAACGACAAGAACGTCCAGGTCCTGTCCGGCCTCAAGGAGGGGGAGCGGGTCTATCTGAGCGAGCCGACCGATGCCCGTCCCCCGGCCGTTGAGAAGAAGAAAAACGGCGACTCCATTCCCGAGGATCTGAAGGTGTCCACCGAGGGCAAGCCCACCGAGATAAAGCCCACCGAGGTAAAGCCTACCGGGGCCGCCGATACGCCACCCGGGGACGCATCCAGAGGGGAGCGTCGTCCGGAGGGGGAACGCCGCCGCTCCGGAATGGGTGATCCCTCCCGCTTCCTGAAATTTTTCAAGCAGCGCTATCCGGATTTCTACGAGAAGATCAAGGACCTTCCCGAGGCCGAGCAGGTGAAGAAGATGCGCGAGCACATGAGCTCCATGCGGGGCTCACGCGGGGACAGGTCCGGCGAGAGGGGCCGCCGCGGCGAGCGGAGTCGCCGCGGTGATAGAAGTTCGGAGGGGCCACGTTCTCGAGGACCGGGAAGGGATCCGAAATGACCTTGGCCCACTTGCGCGGAGTCTGTCGCTACTACTACATGGGCGAGAACGTGGTGCGCGCTCTGGACGGCATCGACCTGGACATCGATTCGGGTGAATACTGGGCGATCCTGGGTCGATCCGGTTCGGGAAAATCCACCCTGCTGAACCTCCTCGGCTGCCTGGACCGGCCCACGGATGGCACCTACGTTCTGGACGGAGTGGATGTGTCCCAGCTCTCCGACGACGCCCTCAGTAATGTGCGCTCCCGGAGCATCGGCTTCATCTTCCAGTCCTTCAACCTGATCCCGCAGCTGACCGTGGCCGAGAACATCGAGGTGCCCCTGTTCTACCAGGGCGTCTCCCCGGGGGAGTCCCGTAAGAAGGCATTCGCCATCGCCGAAAGGGTCGGCCTCGTGGATCGCCTGCATCACAGGCCCCCGGAACTCTCGGGCGGACAGCAGCAGCGGGTGGCCATCGCCCGGGCCCTGGTGAACGATCCGGCCATCGTGCTGGCCGACGAGGCCACGGGCAACCTGGACTCGGCCACGGAGGAGGAGATCCTGGAGGTCATGGACCAGCTCCACTCCCTGGGCAAGACCATCATCCTGGTCACCCACAACGCCTCGCTCACACGGCACGCGCAGAAAGTCATGGTCCTCGCCGACGGCAAGATCGAGAGCCTGCACACGAGAGAAGAGCTGGACGCGGATGGGGTGGCGAATCTGTGAACCTCTTCTGGATCATCCGCATCGTCAAGCTGGGCTCCAAGAACCTGCTCCTCCACAAGCTCCGCTCTCTGCTGAACATGCTGGGGATCCTCTTCGGCGTGGGCAGCGTCATCGCAATGCTCGCCATCGGCGAGGGCGCCAAGTGGGAGGCGCAGGAGCTGGTGAAGCGCCTGGGCCCGACCACGATCATCCTCTACAGCCAGAAGCCTGTTGAGGTGGAGGAGTCCTCCACGACCACCTCCCGCATGGTGGAATACGGCCTGACGTTTCTGGATATGGACCGGATTACCGAGACCCTACCGGCCATCGATCTGGTGGTGCCGGTCCGGAAGGTGTCCAAGGAGATCTGGATCCGTGGCATCAAGTACGAAGCCAACCTGTTCGGCACGATTCCCCGCTACGCCGACGTCACCAACACGCACGCCGTCCAGGGCCGCTGGCTCTGCCCCCTCGATTTCGAGCATTCCCGCCCGGTGTGCGTCCTCACCTACGAGATGTCGAGAAAACTCTTTCCCGCGGAGTTCGCCCTGAGACGGATCCTCCGGTTCGGCGACACCGCGTTCCGGGTGGTCGGCGTCCTGGCGAAGCGCCGCGGCGGGAGCAGCAAGGGAAAGTCCTCGGTGGACGAGCCCATGGGGGCGTACACGCCTCTGAGTGCCCTGCGGGAACGCTTCGGCGACATCAACGCCAAGCAGATGCCCGGCTCCATCGACATCTCCAGGGTGGAGGTCCACGAGGCCCAGATCAAGGTCGAGGAGATCAAGGCCGTCCTGGCCGTGGCGAAGAACGTCCGAGCCCTGCTGAAGAAGAACCACAAGAAGGAAGACTACTCGGTCTTCGTCCCCCTGGAGGAGCTCCGCCTCGCCGAGGCCACGGCCCGGATCTGGACCATCGTGCTGGCCTGTGTGGCCGGCATCAGCCTGCTCGTGGGCGGTATCGGCGTCATGAACGTGATGCTGGCCACCGTCACCGAGCGCACCCGGGAAGTGGGCATCCGCCGGGCCCTCGGGGCGACGAAGCGGCACATCCTCTCCCAGTTCCTGGTGGAGTCGCTGGTGCTCACCCTGGCCGGGGGGATCGTGGGCGTGTTGTTCGGACTCCTGCTGCCTGAAATCGTGAACATCTACACCGACGACGTGAAAGCCCGCACCCCGCTCTACGCCGTTTTCCTGGCACCGGGGATCAGCCTGGCCGTGGGACTCCTCTCCGGGATCTACCCCGCCTGGAAGGCCGCCGGCATGGATCCGGTGGAAGCGCTGCGCCACGAGTGATCGGGATCAGCTGCTATTGCCGGCGCTCCTTGATTGCGGCCTTGACCGCCTTGAAGGCGTTCACCAGCCCTGCTCCGGTGCGGTTGTCCTTGCCGCGCGGCTTGAGGTCCGTGGCCGTGGCCTCGAGGAGATGCTTCACCCGCCAGGCCGTGAGGTCGGGATTGGCCGAGAGCATCAGCGCGCACACACCGGCCACCTGCGGTCCGCTCAGCGAATTGCCCCGGCGGGGGTTGTTGTCGCCCAGGTAGGCGTCGTCGCCGTCGGTGCCGACGAGGCCGAGGTTGGGTCCGGGAAACGCCGCGACGTCCGGCTTCACCAGTCCCTTGGGCATGGGGTAATCCTCGTAGAACTTGACGCTCTTCCACTCCACGGGTCCCGTGCTGGAAAAAGGGACGAGCCGCCGCTTCTCGTCCACGCCGCCCACGCAGATGACGCAGGGAATCCCCTCGGGTATGCGGATCTGTTCCGGCACTTCGACCTGTTGCTGGAAGTTCCCGGCCCCCGACACCAGGACCATCCCCGCGCACGTGGCGTGTTCGGCCATGAGGCGCCACAGGCCGCGGGTGTGCCCGAGCCCGGGTATGCTGAAGCTCATGGTGACCACCTGGGCGCCTTCTTCCAGGGCGTACTGGAAGGCGCGCGCCGCCAGGTAGACGCCGCCGGCAGCGCGGACCGCCATGAGTTTGGCGCGCGGCGCCACGCCCGTGATCTTCCCACCGGTGCCGTCGCCCACGATGAGGCAGGAGGTCAAGGTGCCGTGCTGGCGCCGGCCGGTGTCCAGCACCTCGGCCCGCATCCGGGTGAAGTCGAAGCCGTAGAGGTCATCCACGAGGCCGTTTCCGTCGTCGTCCTTGCCGTTGTTCGGGATCTCGTCGGGATTCCTCCAGATGTTCTTCCTCAGGTCCCGGTGCCGGTAGTTGAGGCCCATGTCGAAGGAGGTGACCAGGACGCCTTCCCCTGTGACCTTGAGCTTCTTCCACACCTCGGGTACTTTCAGCGCCACCAGGTTCCAGGGAATGGTCTTCTTCCGGGTGGTGAAGGGTTCTCGCTGCTCATGTTCGAGCACTTCCGCCACGGTGCCGGCCTCCCCCTCCGGTAGGATCAAACCTGCCGGATAGGCCCAGCGAACGCTCTTCAGCTTGCGGATTTGCCGGGCCTCCTTCAGCGACAATTGCACCACCACGGCGTTCACGATCCAGAGCCGGCTCATCACCCACGGCGAACCCAGGGCCCGGAGCAGGGCGGGCTGCTCCCTGTCCGCGATCTCCTTCAGCCGGGCGACCGTTTTCTTGCGGAGCTCATTGGCCGCGATGCGGGAGTTTTTCTTGCAGAACCTGCCGAAGGCCCTGGCGTCGGAGAGGAGCTGGGTCTTGCCCAGAACCAAGTAGAACAGCTTGCCCTGCTGACCGAAAGGTAAGTATTCAGTCGTCAGGTAGACACTTGACCCCTTCTTTTTCGGTCTGACC
>CAZAKZ010000043.1:0-38137 GCA_964485695.1 uncultured Planctomycetota bacterium
GCCGATCCGTCACCTCGTTGACGGTGAAGGAAAAGATGAGCCCTTTGCACGCTCTTTTCAGGAATCCCTGCGAAGAGTAGGTCATCAAAAACCGCTCGAAGTCTTGGTCTACATCGAAGTCGCCGTTCTTCTCCAAGGTAGTCCTCTACTGTTACTGCAGCGCTCCCCATGAACCTTCGTTTGGCGTAAGAGGGGAGAGAGCCCCACGCACTTGGGGGAGATGAGGATCACCAGAGGATCGGTGATGAGCGCGATCACCCGTTGGAGACCTCCGCAGACATCACATTCGAACTCTTCGACCCGGAACACCCGCATCATCAATTCCGGCCCAGGCGAGGACGCCGTGGGTTCGGGCCTGGTTTCTGTTAAATATCTGTACAGCGAGAAGGGGAAGAAATGCTCACGATCAGGCAAACGTCGTAAGGCGTTGCCGGGTAGAGAGAGGGGGGCGTGAGCCCGAGCGCTTTCGAGCTCACGCCGAAAGGATATGCTATTCTTTCTAACCCAAGACAACGGCAACAGCAAGGCATGGGTGCCTGGGCGGTTCAGCGCCTTGACGGCAGCCGCTGCCTGCGGGAGAATGGCGTTATTCCGCTAGCAACGATTCCATCCGAAAGGACGAATCCATGGTTCGCCTCACGTTGATGCTCGCTGCTCTCATGGCTTTTATCGGCTGCGCGGGCGAAGGTGATTCAGAAAATGTCGGCCGAGAAGTAAAGGCACCGGCCCCGTCCGGTGACGGTTCGCCGCACGTTCTTATCGGGTACCACTCCCTGACGGGGAACACGAAGAAGCTCGCCGGCGCCGTGGCCGAGGGCGTGGCGAGGGTTCCGGGCGTCACGGTGGTGACCCGGAAGGTGTCCGAGATCACCCGGGAAGACCTGGACCTGGCCGACGGTCTGGTGCTCGGTTCGCCGACCTACTACGGGAACGTCCCCGGGGAGATGAAGGCGGTCCTCGACAACTGGTCGTGGAAGATGAAGATCGACTTCACGAACAAGGTCGGAGGCGCCTTCGCCACCGGCGGCGAGGTGGCCGGAGGCCAGGAGCACGTGGTGCTCTCGCTGCTGCTCTTCATGGTGCACAACCGCATGGTTCTGGTCGGGCCGCTTCACGAGAGGCAGACGATGCAATTCGGCTCCTCCGGCGCCGTGGCCGTGACCGGAATGTCTGATCCGGGCGTGGGCGGCGACGAGCTCGAGAACGGGCGGAAGCTCGGTGAGCGGGTCGCCTCCATCACCAAACGCCTGCACGGACGGGCGAAGTGAGGATTGCCCTGTTTATTTAACTGAAGGAAGTCAACATGAAGCTCTGGTGCCTTCTTCTTTCGCTCGCGTTTGGCTCGGTTTCCCAGGGCCAGGGAGGCGAATGGCCCATGCTGGGCGGCCGGCCGGACCGGAACATGGTCTCGGGCGAGAAGGGCCTGCCCGCCACCTGGGATGCAAATAACAAGAAGAACATCAAGTGGATCGCGAACCTGGGGACGCAGACCTTCAGCAATCCGGTGGTGAGCGGGGGAAGGATCTTCATCGGGACCAACAACGGCCAGCCCCGCGATCCCGCCGTCAAGGGCGATCGCGGCGCGCTGATGTGTTTCTCGGAGGCGGACGGAAAGTTCCTCTGGCAGGCGGTCCACGAAAAGCTCGCTTCAGGTAATGACGAGGACTGGGTCGAGATCGGCATCTGTTCCACTCCGTGCGTGGCCGGCGATCGGGTTTACTACGTCAGCAATCGAGGCGAGCTCGTCTGCTGCGATGCCGAGGGCTTTGCGGACAAGGAGAACGACGGCCCTTTCAAGGACGAGAAGCGCACCGGAGCCCACGACGCCGATGTTGTCTGGCGTCTCGACATGCTGGGGGACCTTGGCGTCTCGCCCTACCAGGCGTCGGCCTCGTCTCCTCTCGTCGTGGGTGAGCTCGTCTTCGTCCTGACCGGCCAGGGGGTGGACAACAACACGCACAAGGTGAAGAAGCCCGGCGCTCCCAGCTTCATCGCCGTGAACCGGCGCACCGGAAAGGTGGTGTGGAAGGACAGCTCGCCCGGGGACCGCATCGTCGACGGCCAGTGGGGATCACCGGCCTGCGGCGTGGTGGAGGGCCGGCCCCAGGTCGCCTTTCCCGGTGGGGATGGCTGGCTCTATGCCTTCGAGCCCGAGACCGGAAAACTCCTCTGGAAGTTCAACTGCAAGGCGCACGAAAAGGCGAAGACGCAGAACCACCTCCTCGCAACGCCGGTCTACGCCGGCACCTGGGTCCTCGTCGCCGTGGGGCCGAATCCAGAACTCGGCAGCGGCCCCGGCTGTCTCCGGGCCATCGATGCCAGGAAGCGGGGTGATGTGACCGGGAGCGGCGAGGCGTGGCGTACCGGGCCCACGGATTTCGGTTGCAGCATCTCCACCGTGGCGGTCCACGAGGGCCTGGTCTACGCCGCCGAACTCGACGGCTTCCTCCAGTGCATCGACCTGGCTACGGGAAAACGCATCTGGCGTCACGACCTCCTGTCGACGGTGTGGGGATCCCCCCTCGTCGCGGACGGGAAGGTCTACATCCGAAACGGGGATGGAGACGTCGTCGTTCTTCAGGCGGGCCGCAAGATAAAGGTCCTCGCTACCAACACCCTGCCCGGGCTGCAGCAGGGAACCGTGGTCGCCGCGGCCGGTGTCCTCTACATCGCCGGCACGCACCAGCTCTATGCCGTCGCCCCGGGCGACTGAATTACCCATCCGTCATATCAGAGATGGCCACCACGTGGCCGCGGGTGCGGATGAAGAGGGTCCCCCGGCAAAGGGCCGGCGTGGCCATGCAGACCTCGCCCATGTGGTTCGTGGCGAGGACCTCGAACTCCGGCCCGGCCTTCAGCACGAAGACCTCGCCGTTCTCGCGGGTGTAATAGACCTTGCCGTCGGCGGCCACGGCGGAGGCCGAGAATCCGCTCCGGCTCCTGCTGCCCAGTCGCTTCTTGTAGAGCCGCTTCCCGGTCCTGGCTTCGAAGCAGGCCAGCACACCGTTGTTCTGGCAGACGTAAAGGTGATCGCCGTAGACCAGCGGCGTCTGGAGGTACGAGCCCTCCCGCTGCCGGAACCAGGCGAGGTGTTTTCCCGGCTGGTCGGAGGTCGGAGGCTCGAGGTCGCCCGAGGCGGTCAGGCGAACGGCGTAGATGGGCGACCGGCCGCCGTGGGCGTTGGTGATGAAGACGAGACCGTGGGCGACGACGGGGGTGGGCACGGGGATGTCGCCCCCGCCCTCCAGCCGCCAGACTTCCTTGCCGGTCTTTGCGTCATAGCCGCCGATGTGCATCCACCCGTTGACGAGGACCAGGGCCCGGTCACCCACCTCGTGGATCGTCGGCGTGCCCCAGGTGGGGACCTCGTCCCGCGGTGTGCGCCAGATCTCGCGGCCGTTCTCGAGGCTGAACGCGGCCAGGAAGGAGTCCTCCTGGACGTCGCACTGCACGATGACGGTGCCGTCGTGGATGACCGGTGAGCTGCCGAAGCCCCACTGGGCCGATGGCGCCGTGTGGAATCCGCTGTCGAGAACGCCCAGGTCCTTCTTCCAGCGCAGTTTCCCGTTCATGTCGTAGCAGTAGAGCCCTTCCGAGCCGAAGAAGGCCACGGCGCGGCGGCCGCTCAAGGCCATGGTGCAGTTGGCGTGAGTGGCCTTGGGGTGGCGCTTCACCTCCGGCACGCCCCTGTGCGCGGTCCGCTTCCAGAGCACCTTTCCCGTGTTCCTGTCCAGGCAGTAGACCTTCCAGGTATGCCGGGAGCTGTCGTCCACGGATCCGACGCTGCCGTAGAGGCCCACGCGCAGGACGTCCTTGCCGCTGTCGCTCAGCGCGGTGGTGACGAACAGGCGATCGTCCCAGATCACCGGACTGGAGTGACCCAGTCCGGGAATGGCCGTCTTCCAGAGGACGTTCTCGACCTTCTTGCCCTCGGATGCGTCGGCATTCCAGGTGACGGGCGTTGCATAGCCTTCCTGAACGCCCCTGGCCCGGCTCCCCCGGAACGAGGGCCAGTGTTGTTCCGGTCCCTGGGCCTCGCACAGCGCCGTGTCCGGACCGAGGAACCAGCAGAGGGTGAGAATCGCAGCAGTGTGGAGTTTCATGGAGCGGCCTCCTTCAGTGAATACCCGGGAATCATACCACGAATCCCGGTTTCAGATCCCCTGTCGGAATTTACTGAGAACGCGCTCGAGGGCGGAGACCGTGAATATCAGAGGGTAGAGCTCTTCCCGGTACCAGAGCCTGGCGAAGTAGAGGCCGATGGGTGTCGATTCGTACCGCGATCCCGCGGCCGTCCTGTGGGTGAGCCATCGGCATCCCCTGGCCACGGCTTCCTCGCCGGCTCCGGGCAGGCTCGTGAGGGCTTCCACCGAAAGGGCGGTCTCCTCGATGGATGAGGCCACGCCGGGCCCGCCGCCGAAGCCCCCGTCCGGATTCTGCGCCGACAGCAGCCAGGCCATGCCCCGGTCCATCGCCTGCCGCCACTCCTGACCCGGCGACAGTCCGGCACACATCAGCACCCGCGTGGTCCCGTACACGGGATTCGTCTCGTCCTCGGTCCAGGGATTTCCAAACCACAGCGGAATCCAGGCGCCGTCTTCCCGCTGGGTCCGGAGTAGAAAATCGAAGGCGCGGCCCATGGCCCGCTTCACCCGCCGCTCCACGGCGTCGGGAAGGGAGCCCTTCCAGGCGCTCCACGCCCGGAGCGAGTGCGCTGTCAGATCCGGGCTGCTTTGATCGAACGGCAGCTTTCCCCAGCCGCGGCAGAAGGTGGGGATTCCGCCGTCCCGGTTCTGGAGATCCAGAAGCCACTCGATGCCGGCGCGCACCGCCTGGAGGGTATCAGGATCCTCGCCGTCTCCGAGGCTGGACAGGGCCAGGAGAGCACCGGGGGTGTCGTCCGCGTCGGGGACGCCGCCGCTTCGATCGGTCCACGCCCATCCGCCCGGAGCCGCGTGGGTGTACGGATGCCTGACCCGCATCTGCTGGCGAAGGAGCCAGGCGGCGAGAGATCTTCGCTCGTCCCCCGAGAGGGCTCTCGCGAGGCGTCCCCCGGCGGACAAGGTCCGTATGGACAGGGTGGTGACCCAGGTTGCCAGGTTCGTGTCGATGGGCCAGCTCCCGTCTTCCCGGGCGGAATCCACCAGGAACTTCACGCTCCTTCGGGTCACGGCATGATCCGTCCCGCCTGCGGCGGCGAGGCTCATGGCGACGAAGCTCGTCAGCGGAGCGGCTTCGAGGAATCCTCCGGATGCGGGCTGAATGGAATCGAGAATCCGAAGGGTTCTCTTCCGGGCGAGAAGGCGTATCAAACGCGCTGCCGGATTTCGGGTCGGACGATGGTGGTGCCCGACCTGGCCGATGGCGATGAGGGCGGGCAAGGCGTAGCTCACCACGGGCAGGCCCAGCCACCGGAACCAGGACCGGGGCAAGGCCGCGAGTTCGAAGGGCAGCCTCGGAATGGAGTTCCAGGCGTCTCTCCCCTGGCCGAACCTCCCTGCCAGGGCGCACATTGTCAGGATCGGGACCGAGAAGGTCCGGTCCGTTCCGTAGCGTCGGCCGATGGCCCCGGCCAGTGAAGAAGCCGTGAGATCGCCGATCTCCTCCTTCAGCCACGCCTCGGCACATAAACGGGTCTCTTCGATGCCACACAGGGATAGCGTGGCCCAGGCGAGGGCGGTGGTGCTGATGTTGCTCGGGCACTCCACGGTGTCTCCGAAACCGCCGTCCTCGTTCTGGTGATGCCGGAGCCACCGGAGGCCGCGCTGGATCAATCCCGCGAGGTCCTCTTGTTCTTCGCTGTGATTGCGCCGGACGATTTCCAGGGCGCATACCGCCGTGGCCGTGGAGAGGGCGCTCGCCGAGAGCTCACCTTCCCAGTGCCCGGCAGGAACACGCATGGAGAGGAGTCGTTCCCGGGAGGCGGCGAGTGTTCTTTCGACCTCGTCCAGGTCCACCGCCGTCGGCCGCGGTTCAGGGATGTTCGTCTCAGGCAAGGCTCAGGTGTCCCAGGGAGAGCAACGCGTGGTAGGTGTATTCACAGTCCTCGGTATCATCCGCCCAGGTCCCGCAAAATCCCCTTCCGGTCCAGAGCGTGTCGAGAAAATCGAGTGAGGATTCCTTCAGGTGCGCGATGGAGATCCCCGATCCGACTAGGGCGTGGAGGGCCGTGGCCGTGGAGAGCAGATCCGGAATCGGCGCGCCATCCGCGGCCCGAAAACCGCCCTCGGGTCCGGCTCGTGCCAGGAGCCACTCCGGAGAAGCCGGCGGCACCGGTGCCCGGAGCTGACGGAGGACCGTGACGGCGGCCGCCGTGGTGGGCGTGGTTCCCGCGGGAACGCCCTGCCGGCTGGCGAACGCCCCGTCCTCCAGCAAGAGAGAGGTGATGGATCGCCCCAGCCCTTCCGTGTCGGCCGGCTTCCCTCCCAGGTCCTGGAGGGCTCCGAGAGCCAGGAAGCCGTGGTAGACGGTGCCGCTCGGCGCCCCGGGCGTCGGCCCGAATCCCCCGTCCGCGCACCGGTGAGAATCGATGCGCTCCATCAGGTGCCGGACCGTATCCGGTCCCGGGAGTGTGCCGGGGAGGGCGGCCCAGCACCGAGCCAGGCAGGTGAGATGAACCAGATCGAGGCCCTCGCCGTCTCCGAAGCTCTCGAGATAGGGCCGCACCCTATCCACGGGCGGCTCCCGGCCGAGGGCGAGGAGGCTTTCGAGCAGGAACACGGTATAGTAGAGATCGCTGTTTCCCGCCCGGTCCCGGGCTCCGCCGTCCTCGTTGAACTGCTCCTCGAGGAACGCGACGACGGGTTCACGGGCTTTCTCGAGAATCCCGGGAGCTCGTCGCGCGGCTTGCAGCATTTCGAGCCTCAAACTCACTGCAGTATCCTTCGATGGGATGCTCGCCAAAGATCTTGCCGACGACGCGGCGCAACAATCCCTTGAGCGTCGGGCTCGAGAGGTATCGCAGCATCCGGATCGCGTCTTCCTTGTACGCCTCCAGGAGATCGCCTGCCTTCTCGAGAACCCCGCGGTCCGCCAGGATCCGTTCCACCTCCCCGGCCACCTCGGAATACCGGGTCTCCTGGCGGAGGAGCGAAGCGACGAGTTCCTTTTCGGCGCCTTCCTTGGCCCGCTTGTGGGCGACGGCCATGATGAGGGAGAGGCGCCTCTCCTCCAGATCACCGGCTGTGCTCGTCCCGCCGAAGTCCTGAATATCGTCTCGAATCTGATAGGCGATGCCCAGCGACTCGCTGTATCGACGGAGAACCCGGTGCGTTTCCTCGTCGGCCTCTCCCAGGAAGGCCCCCAGGCGGAGCGCCACCTCGAAGGCCGCGGCCGTCTTCTGGCGGAAGACGTCGAGAACCTGGAGGGGGGAGAGCGGCTCGGGATTTTCGGTCCAGCTGAGCTCCCGGCCCTGACCCCGGCTCAAGGTGACGTGTCCCGCTGATGCCGTCCGCAACATTTCCACCCGGATCCGGGGATCCACAGACAGCTCACCCAGGAGGCGATACCCCTCGCCCAGCAGGAAATCTCCCACGTTAAGAGCGACCGGCAGCCCGGCCTCCACGTGCAGGGCAGGATGGTCGTACCGCTTCTCGTCGCCGTCTTCGATGTCGTCGTGGATGAGGGAGGCCTTGTGGAAGCACTCGATGGCCATGGCCGTTTTCTTCAGGTCCGTGGTAGCTTCCTGCGGCGCGGTCTGAAGCGCCATGTAGGTGCAGACGGCGAGATACGGCCGCCACCTCTTCCCTGCTCTGGCGAGCCAGTCCCGTGCGATGCGGGTGGTCTCGTCCGTTGCCTCGCCCATGAGCTCGTTGAGCGAGCCCGCCTCGAACCATCCCCGGACCTCGCTGCGAAGTGCGTCGAGGTCGAGGCGGTAGGTCCGGTCCTTCGATGTCAGGTGGATCCAGTCCCAGACCCAGTCCAGGTCCACCGTGGTGGCCGTGCAGCCATCCTGGAGAAGAGGAACGGCCGCGCCCGGAATGGCCGCGGCCTCCATGTGGGGGAAACACTTCTCCAGAACGTTGATGCAGCTCACCCCCACGATGGCCTCGATCTTGCCGGCATCGATCATGCTGCGGACGATGGCTGATCCTTCGGCCACGAGGACCGCGTAGCCCAGGCGCTCGGCTTCCACCGTGAGGTCCTGGATGGAGCACTCGCGGCACCCCTTGCAGAGCAAGCCGAACTCATCGAACGACCCCTGGCATTTCTCCTCCATGCGCAGGCATTTCGGCAGCAGCAGCAGGCGGCGGTCATACGGTATCCGGGCAAGGGTGTTCCGCCAGGCGGCGTTGCTGACGAGGATCGCCGCGTACTTCTCGTGGCTGTCGTCGAGTCCCGCTTCCCTCAGGACCGTGGCCGTATGTTCCCTGAGCTCCTCCATTGTGAGCGGCGGGATGGCTCCGGTTCTCTGCACGTGGTCCGAGGCCGTCCTGTTCAAGCGGTCCCGGACCCGCCTGTCATCCGGGATGCCGGCCTGGGCCGGGCGATGGCGTTGCCGGGGCATCCGGGTCGGCAGCTTGAGCGGACTACCGTCTCCATCCGCCCTCCGGCCCTCGTCTGTTCGTTTCCGGATCATGCCTCAGGTATAGGCTCCAAACCCGAAGAACCAGTGCTTCTTCGCGAATCGATAGAACCAGTTTTCTTCCGGGATCTCGTTGCCGGGATCGTGCTGACTCGGCCTCGAGCACATGGCTTCGAGCTCCGCCATGGCCGTCCGTCTCAACGTGGTGTCCCTCGTTCCGTTGCGCTCCACCACCTCCTTGAGGAGATCCGGCCGTTCCAGCAGAATGCACCCGCGCGTGGCCCGGGCGGCCGTCTTCCGGAAGTCCTCGAGAAGCTTGGATTCTACCATGGTCCTGTAAAGATCACCATCATTGTCGTGGATGGTGTCGCGGGCAAACTGGATGACGGGACAGGGCTCCACATCGCCGAACGGGCTGATGTGGTGGCTGACGCCCGTCACCGCCGGGCAGAGAGCCCGCCCTTCCGCGTCCCAGTACGCGTCGACGATTCCCATGGGTTTTCGATTGCGCATGTCCATGACGAATCGCCGGAGTTTCAGCACCTGTTTCGGATCGAGGGCGAGGTCGGGATTCGGATCGGGTCCCACGGGACGGTAGACGTGGAACCAGGTGTAGTGCACGCCCATCTCGATCAGGGTATCGATCCAGGACTCCCGGACGAGGTCGTCGAAGTTGCTCTGGCACACGCTGGTGGCGACCCCGGTGATCAGCCGGTGCCGGACGCTGGCCTCGATGCCTGCCAGGGTCCTGGTCAGGACCTTCTTCCCCCTGCGCCGGGCGTCGCTCACCGATTCGGTTCCCTCCACGCTGATGAGCGGGGTCACGTTCCCGGCGCGCCGGAGCTCCGAGGCGACGTCGTCGGTGAGGGGGTGACCGTTGGTGAAGACCTGGAAGTAGCAATCGGGATGCGCCCTCAGGATACGGATAAGATCGGGGTGCAGAAAGGGCTCGCCCCCGAGGATGCCGAAGAAGCTGTTGCCGTGCCCCTTGGCGCTGGTGATGAGCCGATTCAAGTCGTCGAAGCAGATCATGGATTGCGGCCCGTCGACGTCGACCCAGCAGCCCTGGCACCGGAGGTTGCAGCCGTTGGTGATGGAGATGTAGAGAAACGGCGGGAAGGTCTCTCCCCTCTTGAGGCGCGCCTTGTAGCGCTGGACCGACCGCATGCTCTTGTACCCGAAGTTGTAGGCGAACTTCCAGAGCAACCGGAGGTCGGTGGTTCGCATGGTGCGGTAGGCGAGGGAAGCCATGGCGGAGAGCATTTTAGATTCCCCAGTCTTCTTCCGTGGGAGGGGGCTGAGATTCTTCCTCGTCCCGAGACCGGTCAGCTTTTTCCCGTTCGACGCGCGCCTGGATGTCCTCCGCCGAGGCAGGGCATTCAGGACCTCATCCGGGATGTCCAGCTCCTTCTTGATCCTGTTCAGGCAGTATTTCCGCTCCTCCAGCGCTCTGGTGGCGTCCCGCTCCGTGGAAAATCGCTTCCGGGCATCCCGGTTCCGGGTCCGCAGAGAGGCGTAGAGATTCCCCCCGAGAAGGGCGGAGATATCGACCTTCACCGCCTCCCGCGATTCGTCCTCCTTCCGGACACGGTCCCCGTTGATGGGGCTCTTTTCGTACTTCGGAAACAGGATGGCGACCTGGGGACAGACGCGGGCGCAGGCCGGGCAGTCCACCTTGCAGTTGCTCTCGTTCTGCACCGTGATCTGCTTGTGTTCGTCCAGCGCGAACACATCGAAGAGGCAAAAGGTCAGGCACTGCATGCAATTCGTGCAGCGGTCGAAATCGATGACCGGAAACCAGGGTTTCCAGGCCTCGAGGTCGCGTGCGTCCGTACGTTCCCGGAACGCCCGGGCCGCGTCCAGAGCCTGGTCCGGATCCAGTTCTGAAACGTCGAGGACAGCCTTACCGGGACGCGGGGGGGGCGTGGATCGCGTGACCTCGAATCCGTTCTCGACGAGGGAGGAAATTGACC
The DNA here is from genome assembly GCA_964485695.1 of uncultured Planctomycetota bacterium. Classification (GTDB taxonomy): domain Bacteria; phylum Planctomycetota; class JAFGQW01; order JAFGQW01; family JAFGQW01; genus CAZAKZ01. The sequence goes on from CAZAKZ010000043.1 coordinate 10,498, forward strand.
CGAAGAGATCCTCCGGCGAGCGCGCCGTCAGGACGATGGGAAGATGGGTATCATCGGTCTGGTTCGTTTTCGCCCCCGACTGAAGAAGCCGGCCGATGCCGTCCTCTGAAATCTCCTCGCGCATGTTGAGAATCTCGATCCCTGCCTCCGGGAGCGGAGCGCCGCCGGCGTGGAAGAGCCACTTCACGGCGCGGGGGTAGCACGCGGCAATGTAGACACGGTCCGATGCCGCGATGCTCCGCAACGCGGGGTCCTTCCGGGCGGACAGGTCACAGAGGTCGGCCACGGCGTCAAAGTCGCGGTCTGAGCGGCATAGTTGCCGGAGGACCTCGTTCTTGACTTCTCCCGAGATGTTTTGGGTGTAGGTGCAGTTGCAGTAGAGGATCCGGGGTGGTGCGCTCAATGAACTTCTCCGCCGGGAGATTCACCACACTTGCCCAGCATTCTGTCGAGGGTCGCATCCAGCACGGATATGTACCCGTAGACGTCGAGGCAGTCATCGTCCGGGTTCCCTCTGACCTGAAACAGCCATCCTCGCTCGAGGGGATCGGTGTCGAGGAGCTGGATCTCTTTTTCGAGATCCGGATTCACTCCCTCGAATCGGCCGGAAAGAGGAGTATGAATATCCGAGACCGCCTTGAATCCTTCGAGGCTTCCGATGACCTGCCCTGTCTCGATACGGGAGCCCGGCTCGATATCGAAATCCAGTGCCACGGGTTCACCCAGCATCCGGGTCGCGAAACTCGTGAAGCCGACGCGCCAAAGGCCCTCTTCCCCCAGGAGATAGTAGTGTGCGGCCGTGTAGAGTCGATTCTTCGGCAGTGCGGTGGAAAACCTGCAGCGCTCGTAGCGGACCCGCCCGGATCCACCGAGTCTCGACCGATGATCTGTCACGTTGATTCAATGCTCCTGATTGGCTTCGCACTCCCCTCCGGCGTTATACTCCTGCAGGTAGCGAAACTCAAGAGATTCCCTCGTCTACTCTTCACGATGCGCAGGGACAAGGGGAGTTCGGAGGGCCAGTCTCGTCGCGATCCAGGTCCAGGCCATTGAGAGTACCCCGTCCCGAAGAGGAACGCCGTGATCAGGCCATACGGCACGTGTGCCTCGGGCCGCGTCACGCCGGGTAGGATGGCCAGCGCTGCAGCCACGGCTCCCGTCAACAGACCCGCGGCGAGCAGAAAGTGGCGTTCGGCCATCACCCCGCCGCCCACCTGGCGCTTCGAATAGCCGACGGCTCAGAGCACCGCGAGGTCGTTGGAAATAATTTCCTGATCACTACAGAGAATAATCTTGGGAGAAGAAACAGGCTTTTCGCCTCCGTCGTGCGGGCTTCCTGAAGCCATTCGCTATGCGGGTGGTCGATAATATGCCTTGGCCGAGAAGCCCGTCACCGTCTGATTATCTTCCAGGTTCACTGGATGGTGAAGAGAAACGTGTTGCTGATGCTGCTCACGCCCGAGGGAGCGGATGCCCGGAGAGTCAGAAAAGCGGAGTAAATTCGAACACCCTTCAGGATCGGCAGATTCGGGATGTTGAGTCTTGCCGTCGCCTTGCCCTGAGCATCGAGCGTGCCCGAGTAGGCCTGGAAGATCATGGCCGCGGCCCCGCCGGTGCTCAGGATGAGCAGGTCGTCCGGAGAGAGGTGGAGCTTCCGGGTGTCGATCGCGATCGGGCCCGTAGAGAAGGAGCTTCCAAGCTGGTAGAGCAGACTTGCATCCGACGGTGAAGAGAGGGTGAAGACCAGGGAGGTCCCCGGCGCGCCGGGACCGGAGGCCGAAAGAGCAGTGGAGGTGACGTAAACCTCGACCCGGGCCAGTTGACTCGACAACTGACCCCAGTAGGCTCCCTTTCCCTGTGTCGTCACGATGTTGGTCTGGGTTCCAAACCGGTAGAGGGTGGTGGCGTGGCCCAGGACCTGAGTCCGGTACGGAGTCGCCGGAGTTCCGTATGAGTTGTGCATGATGTTCGTGTCACCACAGGCGCCCAGGAGGCCGATCCATTCGCCCTTGGTGAAGCGGATCTGACAGGGGATGATCGCGGTGCTCGGTTCCCCGGCCTTGAAGAACTGGAGTCCCCCGGTGCCCATGGCCGGGTAAGTGGGTGCCTGGGCCTGGAGCCGGTAGACCGCCACGTTCTGCTTGCCGAACTTCTGCTCGTCCGGCACCCGGAGTCCGACGATGGTGAAGTCCACCGGTACCTGGAAATTGAAGCCGCGGGTGTGGCTGGCATAGGTATAAGTGGAAAAGTAGGCCGGGATCTGGATCGGGGTCTGGGCGCCGGCAAGACCGGTGACCAGCAGGATGGCCGGAATCAGTGAGATGCGCATATGCCTTGTGTCCTGGAGATGGGTGGAACTCGTTCCGGGAGTAATCCCGGGTCCAGATCCGGGAAGTTACAGATCCAGGGTAGCAAGCCGCCGAGTTGCAGTCAATTAAGAGAGGTATCAGGCTTTTCGCCTCCCTCGGGCCTTCAGGGATTGTTGACGCCGGCGCTGCAGGGAACTCGTGGAGTACTGGACGTAAGCAGCACCGCGACCGGGAATGTTGATGTCCGCCGAATACTTGGCACGAAGCCTACGGGGGTGCGGTTGTGGGTGATTGGACTGCTGCTCGACGCGAAGTCGCCAATCGGAATAGGGACCATTGCGAACCCCGTAGTGATCAGCATGTAACGTCGGTGTGACCTGCTACCCGTGTTCTTGTTCTTTGTCTAACGGCTGGACTTTTTGCGCCGAGCGGGAGCGTTTTTCTTCCTGGTTGTTGTCGAAGCGCGCTTCTTGTAGGAACCCGCTTTCTTCGCTGCGGATTTCTTCCCGGTCGCTTTGCTCGTGCGTTTATTGCCCATCGATCTCAATGTCGTCTCGTAGTACTCGATGAACTTCTTCGCCGGCACTCGCTTTATGGCCTGGCCGATCACCTTGAGGGGAACATCATCGATCTTCTTGAACCGGACGCACGATTTTCCCATGTCGAGCTTCTTGCCGGTCTTATTCCAGGCTTCACGAAACCGGGCATCTTGTTCGGGATCCCCGTAGATGCACATGAGATAGAGAGACATGTGGTTTTTCTGGGAGGCCAGTCCGGCAAATGGTAGAGGCTCCTTGGGATTGCAGTGATAGCCGGCCGGATAAACACTGTGGGGCACGAAATATCCGATCATGCCGTACTGCATGCCCTCCTCGTAGCCCATGGGCAGATTCTCGAGGATCGTGGTTCGGATTGCCTGTAGCGCTTCGCGGCGATCTTCCGGCAACTCGGCAAGGTATTGTTCTACGGTCGTGGCTTTGCTCGGCATGGATGATACCTCCCTTGATGGCCCCATATTACCGGGCTGGTTGCAGGCTGCCCAGGGGGAAGCGTCAATTCCGAGACGCGCCCGGCCCGGGAGGGAAATCCTCCGGCATCCACACGGGCAGATCCGCGATTTTGGCGCGGGCCTCATCAGAGGTCGGGATGCCCCAGGTCTGGAAGAACGGGCCGAGGTTCTTACCCGCGTTGCGGGAAAAGCGGGTGAGCCACTGGTCCCGCTTCTGGGCATCGGTTTTCGGGCGGTGCTTCGGCCGGAGTCGCCGGTACTCGGCGAACACCTTCTTGTAGGTAGTCCATCCGAAGGCCTCCTGCAGCTGCACGTACGGAATCAGCGCGAGAAACGGCTTTCGCTTCCAGTGTGCGAAGTCCGGGCCGGTAGCCCGGTACGCGGCCCAGTCGTTCGCCCATTTCGCGTCACGCTTCGGGCCTGGCATGAAGCCCTTGCCGCGTTTGCCGAGCACCTTGTCCTGCACGTAGAGGGTGAACAGGTTGACCGTGACCTCACCCGTGCCGCTGAAGGTCCAGTCGCGGCTTTGGTGGTTGTGTCCCATCTCGTGGAACAGTCCCCACGCGCCCTTGGCCTTGATCTTGTCGACGCTGACCATGACCTCGGCAGTGGGGAGGTGGGTCATGATGGGATAGCCCGCGTGCATCCAGCCGGCGCTGATCTGCACATCGGCCACGTAGCGCTCGGGGCGCTTTCGCGCGTGGGGGCGGGTCGCGAGATCGGCACAGGCGTCGAGCACCCGATCCCAGAAGCGCATCAACCTTTGCGGGTCGTCGAGTTTACGGATCACGCGGGACGGCACCGTGAGCACGACCTTGTCGCTCGCGAGCTCGGCCCATGGCGCCGGGTAGAATCGGATCTTGGCCCGCCACGCTTCCGGGTCGGTCCGGCCGAGGCGAAAGAAGGGGGCTTCGACCGCGCCCGAAATGCACACCGAGAACGGGTCGGCCTCGCGTGGGCGCGGCACATCGATGTAGACGAGGCCACCGAACGCACTGACCAGGCGCGCGCGTTCCTCGCCGAGCGGTGCTTGCAGTGTGACCTCCGGGGCGCGCTTCCACTTCGGCTTCTGCCAGAGTCGATCCTTGTGCGCACCGATGCGAATCGCGAGCCCGAGCGTGGTGGCCGGCCCGGGGATCGACACCTCGAGGCGCGCGCCGGGCACCGCGTAGAGGCCGGTGCTCTGCCAGCCGGGAATGCGCGGATCGACGTCGACGCGCCGAACCACGCGGGGCGCTTCGCGCGGAACCACGCCCGGGAAGCGAGCGGCGGAGGGGTGCGCGTGGACCTGGTGCGCCGGAAGGGATGGCAAGCGTTCGAGTTGTAGAGTGAGCAACACCCGGGCGAGTGCGTCCTTCGGCCCGAGCGGCGTCTCCAGTGTGAGGCGCTTCGCGAGCTCCGGGTCGCGAAGCAGGGATTTGAGGCGAGCCAGGATCTCGCGGTCGTCGCGCGGAACCGTTCTGACCGCGGTGACAAGCGTTGCAGCCGCGCGGGCCCGGGCATCGGGCCCGAGCTCGCGCTTGCCGGATCGATGGGCCAGGAGCTTATCGAGGGCACGGCCCGCGTGGGCGAGGTCTTCGCCACCGCCCCGGGCTCGGTAGGTCTTTCCCCTGGCCGGGCGGAGCGTTCCGTCCGCCCAGACGATTCCCGCCTCCGCCAGTAGCAGGCTGCCGGAGTGGTCGCGGATGGTCTTGCCGCGATTGAGCTGCAGCCAGCCCCAGCCGAGGTCGGCGGCGACGAGTCCGCCACCGCCTCGGATGAACACGGCGACCGACCGGCGCGCCTCGGGCGAGAGTCTGGCGGGACGGAGGCATACGGCGTCCAGGCCGGCAAACGACTTCGCTGAAACCGGCCCCGCGAGCGGCGCGGCGTCGATGCCCTTGTCTCGGAGAAAATGGATGAAGGCGTTCCCGCGCCGCACATACACCCCGACCCGTGGCTTTTCGCTGCGCCCGGCGACCCACTTGACGGCATTCACCATCAGGCGCCCGGTGTCGGCCTTCTTCATGACGGCCGCGCCGAGGTAGCCCGTGTGGCCGAACGCGACGACCCGGCCCTTGCCGAGACTGCCGGCAGCGACCACCGGAGCCACGGCGTGCCGGCTGCGCCCGAGCACGATGGGGACCGCCTTCGGTCCGAAGACGCAGAGTGGACCGGGGACCCCGGTCTCGGCGGTGATCGACCGCACGCCCTCGAGCAGGCGCGCGCGGAGAGCGGCTCCGTCCTCGTCGGCCCGGGCCGGATGGGCGACCGCGGTGATCAGCAACAGAGTCAATCCCAATCGCATGCTGATCGAATCACTCATGGTATCCTCTCGGATTGCTTCGCCTTCAGGCATTGTAGCCGGAAGCGCACGTAGGACAGAAGAAGGCCGAAATATAGCACCCTTTTTCCCTATCCGGGGTCTACGTGCATGGAGTGACCCACCCCCACTCATCGTTCCACGGTTTTCCGGACGTGTATGGTGGTGAGCCGGCCGGTATCCGTGTCACCGGAGTGGTCATTCATCAAGGTTCACCGTCACCTCGAGACGCGCTTCGTGGACCCGCACCCGGCCGACCTTTCCGGCACCATCCCGGAAGTCGATGCCGCTGTCCCCGCTCGAGGTGATCTCCAGGGTCGAGTCGAGGTTGGCCTTGACGTTGTCGAGGGCGGCCCGGACCAGGGTGTCGTCGGCGTAGTCGGCCACGATCCGGGTGAAGGTGCCCCCCTTCCCCATCTTGTAATCAGCCGCCAGGGCGGTGGCGGTGCCTCCGAGCTGGAGGACATCGCCATTGCCGAGGGTGTACACCGACTGCAAGGTGAACTGGCCGCGGATCACACGCTCCGATCCCGCAATCCTCCCCTCCTGGGGCAGGGAGTCGAAGAGGCCAACCGTCTCGCCCCCGGGCAGGACAGCAGCCGTGTGCCGTGCAAACTCGAGGAGCGTGCCGGTGGTCCCCTTCTTCCCATCCGGATTGCTGATCATCACGTACGCATCACCCCTGTGGAAGAGGAGCTGGAAATCGTTCACTGTATGGCGCTCGGCAAAGGAAGGATCCGGCGTCTCCCGGCCGCACTTCATCAGGTACACGCCGGCAGCGGCAACAGCATCGGTCATCCGGTAGATCTCCACGGTGATCTCCTCACCGCCGCGGGTGTAGGACTGCATGTCGAGACGATCCAGGCCGAGCTCGAGAAAGACCTCGGCGCCGCCGTTGATGTAGGCGTACAGGTTGGCGCCGCTGAATGTCCTGGACTCCCCGGACCTGTCCCAGCCGTCAGGGGCGTCGCCTATCTGCATGCCGTCCGCGCCCCGCTCGCAGCCGGCCAGCAACAGGAGGCCGGTCAGCAACAGTACACTCAGGGGAGCGGCGTGCATCATGCGGTCACCTCGACGATGTCGATCCGATCTGGATCCGCGATACCGAGGCCGAGCTTCTCGCCCGCATGGAGGTAGCTGGTGTAGCGCGGATTCTCACTCACCTTCACCTTCATCTTCTTGCGCTTGGCAAGGAGCTCCCGGTGGCCCACCATGTCGAGGGCGAAGGGATCGGTGGCGAAGTAGAGGGAGTGGTTCTCGTAAACGAATTGAGCGTTCTTGCCCGGCCCTCCGTCGTACTGGGCGCGCAGCCCGTCGAGGATGTTGAGGACCAGCATGTCGCGGATCCACGGCGCTGCCAGCACCTCGGTGCACACCCTGAAGAAGAGGGGCCGGTGCAGACGGCCGACGTTGCAGAGTGCTGCGTAGGCCAGGTTCTTGGTGGCCATGGAGACGCCGTTGCCGGTGTTCTTGAAGGCCGGCAGGTTGATGATCTTCGTCAGCTTCTGCGTCACCAGCTTTCCGAAATAGGAGTACTCCTTGTTGAAGACGTGCTGCTTCAGGTAGCCGTTGTCCCGCTTCTCGTTTCCGGTGGTGCCGAGGACGCCCTTGGCAAAATAGTAGGCCTTCCGGTCGAAGCTGCCCTCACTTGCATGGCGCCCCTTCTCGTCGGTCACGAAACCCTGTAACGCCTCGATGCGGATGCCCGGGAAGTTGTTCTTCGTGTACCCGGCCTTCTCGAGGCTGACGTCGAACCGATCCCAGATGATGATGTTCTCCTTCGGCAACCCGCTGTCGATGAGCCACCGGACCACCGCCTCTGTCACCTCGAGGCGCGTGTTGATGAGGGGCGCCCCCACGGGATTGACCTTGAGGCCGACCACATCGCCGGGCTTCAGAAGGAGGTTGAAACTCTCCTTCATGTTCTTGCCGGTCAGACGCGTGATGCCGCGCTCCACCATGTCGGCCACCACAGCGGTGTCGAACTTCCCCTCCTTCAGCGAGGCAGGGTCAACCACTTTCACCACCTTGCCCGGGAAGGGGCCCGGGATGGCGCACTTCGCCCGGGGGACCTTCATGAACTCGTCGAGGTTGGTCTTGATCTTCGGACGGGGCCGAGCGGGCTTGCCTTGCTGCTTCTCCTGGCCACCGGCATACAGGGGCGGGACACCGAGCGCCAGACCGCCTGCGACGACGGAGCAGGCGCCGAGACCCTGCAGGAACTGCCGCCGGTCCAGACCGAGAACCTCATCCATTGATGTATAGTGAATCTCCATGCGGACCACCTCCATGTCGATTTTTCAGGACCGGTTATTCTACCGGGTCGGGACCGGAACAGGGAAGCGATTTCGACCTTTGAACGCTAAATGGCCGGTCATGATTCGTAGCGGTCGGATACCGTCCCAGGCGGGTGACCCGCTCCCCATCGTTAGTTGTCCACGGCTGGATCCAAGATTGAGCGAGACTGACCCGTCTACTCGTCACGAAGCGCAGGGATGAGTGGAGTCCGGAGGGCAAGTCTCGTGGCGATCCAGATCCAGGCCATCGAGAGTAATCCCGTCCCGAAGAGGAACAGCGCGATCAGGCCGTGCGGCACGTGCGTTCCGGGTTGCATCACGGAGGGCAGGATGGCCAGCGCCGCGGCCACGGCTCCCGTCAACAGGCCCGCGGCGAGCAGAAAGCGGTGTTCGGCCATGACCACGGCGCCCACCTGGCGCTTGGTGTAGCCGACGGCCCGGAGCAGCGCCAGCTCGCTGCGGCGTTCCATGACGTTGCGGCCGACCAGGATGCCCATGCCGACGGTTCCCAGGAGCAGTCCCAGGCCGCCCAGCACGAGGAACATCCTCAGGTAGGTGGATTCGACGGTGTAGAATTCCATCAGGCGATCCACTGCCGGTACGACGTCGAGGCCGACCTTTTCCAGCTTCCCGGAAAGGTAGTGGATCACGCGTGCTTCCCTGCCCGCCGGCACATCGGCGAGGAACATCCGAAATCCGGCTTCGGATGGATACAGCCGCGTGAAGTGCCGGTCAGAGACGAGAAGGCGCCCCTGGAACATTGAAAGACGCATGGGGAGGGCCGCCACGAGCTTGACCTTGAAGCGGCGCCCGCGCTCGTCGATGTAGTCCAGCAGATCTCCCTCGACCTTCCCCACATTTTTCTTGAGCTTCCAGACCACGGTGTCGGAGTCGCCGACGATGGCGGGCACCACGCCCTCCGGAACGTCCAGATTCAGGAGTCCCCACAGCTCCGGGGCGGCAAATGCGCCCAGCCGGGCGAGGGTTTCGGCATCGACGCCGAGGAGCGGCGGGGTCGGGGCGAGGTTCAGGTTCAGGCAGCTGGCGTCGTCTCCGTCCCGGACCCGGATCGGGAGGATGTGGATGCCGTCCATGATGCTGCTATCCGTGAGGCGGAAGGCTTTTCGCCCCTCCTTGCCGTTCAGGTCTTCGTGGACGGCGACGCTGGACTCGCCGTAGAGTTCAAAGCCGCCCGTGGCCGAGTGTCGCTCGCCGGCTCCGGCGGAGATATCCTCCTTCATGGCCGAGACCGAGAGGATGATGAAGCAACCGGACGCGAGGATGCTGGCCGTTGTCAGGGCGCGGCCGGGTCGCCGGGCTGCATTCCGGACCCCGAGCCCCCTGAGGGTGAGTCGAGAATCCCCGGTTCGCCGCGCCAGGGTCAAACGGACGAGGGCGATGCCGCTGATGAGCATCAGCGAACCGGCGGCAAAGAAACCGCCTGCAGGCCGCGCTGCGCCGGACATCAGGGTCCAGGCCACCACGGCGATCGCGCCGGCCGCGGCTCCGAGAAAGACCGCTCGCCAGATGCGAGTTCTGTGTCCGGCCACGGACCGCGAGTCGTCGGCCGTGGTGAAGTCCTCCGATACGAGGTCCCGCACCGTCCGCCTCGTCTGGCGACCCATGGCCAGGATCATGGCCAGCAGGGATACCAGGGTAGCCGCAGCCACTCCCATCGCCGTGGATCCGATGCCGGCATGAAACTCGATGGAGGTGTTCGCGACCGCGCCGCTCCAGGGTGCCTCGAGGCCCCAGATCAGGGACTTCGCGTATCCAATTCCCAGGGGGACGCCCGCCAGAGATCCCAGCAGGGCGAGGACGAAGCCCTCGGCGAGGAAGAGGCGCCGCACCTGCCAGGGCGTGAAGCCGACCGCCAGGAGAACACCGATCTCCCGGCTCCGCTTCTCCACCGAGAACACGAAGAGCATCGCCGTCAGCAGGAGCGAGGCTGCCACGAGAAAAAAACTCATGCCGAGGAACAGCTGACCGAGATCCATGGCTCCGGAGGCCGCACGCGACGCTTGATCCCGCACCGGGCGGAACTCGAGGCCCACCGCGGCCGGATCGATTCTGCTGCGCAGCCGTGTGTACAGGTGCCGCGCATCCACGACGGTGGAGAGGGTGCGGACCGCCATGGTATCGCCGAAGCGATTGGCCCACATCGCTCGGCCCGCCTCTAGCGTGACGAACGCCTTGGGGGTCTGGCGGTACCGGTTCCAGTAGGCCTCGTTGGCCTTGTCCTTGAGTTTCTCCTCATCGGTGATGATGCCGATGTCCCAGTCCCGGCAGGATTCGACGTCGGTCAGGCCCGGGAACTCGGGCACCAGGACCTTCTCCGCCTCCAGGGTGTCCATTTCGAGGATCCGCCAGACGCGGAAATCCCTGTGCCTCCCGGTGAACTTGCCGGCCGTGGTCAGCTCGGAGTAGGCCACCCTGACCCGGTCTCCCTCCCGGACCGAGAGCTGATCCGCCAGCCAGCGGTTCACCAGGATCTCGTCGTCCTTCATCCCGGGCGGGACAGGGCCGAGGCCGCGGTCCGCACACGGAGAAAGGGCCGTCATGAAGGAATAGGGGGTGGATCTTCCGCTCGGAGCGGAGATGGAATTGACCAGGTAGGTCAGAGTAGTAGCGGAATTCGGAAGAAGGCCCGAAGCCGCTGACGACACGGCGGGATCCAGGTAGATTCTCTCGCTCTCGAGCTGCACGATGCCGTGGGATTCGAGGCTGCGGATCTTGAGGCCCGCATCCTCCGGGATCCACGCCTCCCGGAGCACGGCCGCGGCCAGGGGAGTCTCCCCGGCAAGCAGCATGTTGGCCCGGTGCTCGAGCCCCAGCGTTTCCTGGAGCCACTTCAGGTCCACGAATGCGTTCATGGGACCGGTCTGGTCGGTCCTGAGGCCGAAGCGCCCGAGCTGTGCGTCGGTAAGAACCGCCTTGAGCGTCATCCGGCTCCGCCGCGTGTTCCCTTCCTTCCCGGACGCCAGGGGTGCATCGCGGGTTAGAAGATCGGGCTTGACCATTCTGAGGGAGACCTCGTCCCCGGCCTTCACGCCCAGAACGGAGGCCAGCTTTTCATTGAAGGCGACCTCCCCGCGCGAGAGGGTGATACCGGGGGGGGAGGCGGCCAGGCCGAGAAAGGCACCGTCGATTCCCAGCACTTCCACCCGGTTCACCTGTTTCTGGCCGCCGTCCCGGATGGCCATGCCGTTGACACGCAGGACCGTAGACGCCTTCGCGTCTAGCCTCCGTGCGAGGTCATCACGGAAATACCTGCTCCCCGCGTCGAGGGCGACGTGGATGCGGCCGAGTCGGTGAAGGGCGATGCGGGCAAGACTGCCGCGGACCGAGTCGCCGATGAACAGGGCGCCGACGAGAACGGCCGCCGAAACCGCACAGCCGGCCAGCACCGGGAGGCCGGTCCGCGCGTAGAACCGGAGGCTTCTGATGACCAGCTTCGGATGATTCATTCGTCAATCCGATGTCGAAGCACGCCGTCGCGGAGCTGCAGGATGCGACCGGCCCGCGCGGCCAGATCCTGGGCGTGGGTCACGACGATGAGGGCGGTTCCCTGTTCCCTGTTCAGGTCGAAGAGGAGCCCGGCCAGCGATTCCGCGCTTTCACGATCCAGGGAACCGGTGGGTTCGTCCGCAAGGAGCAGCCTGGGTCCGTTGATCAACGCCCGCACCACGGCCACCCGCTGGCATTCTCCTCCGGACAGCTGACCGATCCGGCGAGAGAGACAGTGAGAGAGTCCCACCCGGTCCAGCAGCGTCCGTGCCCTCTCCTCGGCGTCCGGGGATCCCTTGGCCACCAGGGTGGGAACCAGGATGTTCTCCAAGACCGTGCACTGGGGCAGCAGGTGGTGGAGTTGAAAAACGAAGCCGATGACGCTCGATCGGACTTCCGCCAGCCGGGATCCCGTCAGCGACGAGACGTCCTTTCCGTCCAGAACCACCCGGCCGGACGTCGGATGATCCAGGGTGCCGATGATATTGAGTAAGGTGCTCTTCCCGCTCCCGGATGGGCCGACGATGGCAATGGATTCGCCTGCCGAGACCTTCAGGTCGATTCCCTTGAGAATCCGGGCCTCTGCCGCGTCGGCAGAGCCATAGGACTTCGTCACCCCGTTCAGCTCCAAGAGCATTCCGTTTTCCATGGGAGGTCCTATCGATCCTTACGGCCGAATGCGGTGATCGTTCCGTCGTCCGCTCCGACGATCACCAATCCCTGGGCGACCGCAGGAGAGGTGATCCAATCGCTCACGCGGTGCGTCCAGATCTTCCGGCCGTTCCCCAGTTCCAGCATGAAAAGCCCCCCCCCCGAGGACACGACCACCCTGCCGGCGGCGATGACGGGAGAGGAAGGCGTATCCTCGGTGTCGAATTTCCAGACCCCTGCACCCGTGGCTCGATCGAGACAGTAGACGTGTCCGTCGTCCGATCCGACCACGACATGGCGGTCGTTCACGGCGGGCGTCGTGAATGTCTCGTTCTTGCTGTCGCGGTTGGTCCAGAGGATCTTGCCGGCGACGACGTCCACGGCACACACGTTGCCGCTCCGGGTTCCGGCAAAAGCCAGCTTCCCCGACAGTGCGACCCCGCCCGCGACCTGGCAATCCGCTCCAAGCGGAATGTCCACTGTCTTCTTCGCTTTCTCCACGGAGAAGACGTGGAGCGCCGAAGCGCAGCTACCCATGACGATCCGGCCGTCGCCGACCGAGGCGGAGCCGTCGCACCGATCCACTCCGCCGGTTTTCCACAAGCCTTTGCCCGTCGTGAGGTTCACGCAGTGAATGGCGCCGTCCGTCTGGCTGACGACAACGATCCCCTTCCTTTCGCCTGCCAGGTCGACCCGGTTGGCCGTGCCCAGGATGGATCCGCCCACGTCGTAGGTCCACTTCACCTTGCCGGTGGCCGCATCGAAGGCGTGGAGCCGGCCGCTCCGGGAACCGACGATGACGGCTCCGTCCGCCCACATCGGAGGCGCCGAAAAGGCGTCCTTGATGATCTCCGTCTTCCAGACCTTCCGGCCGTGCAGGTCCAGAGCGAAGATCCGCCCCCCGGTGGTGGTGAAGTAGATTCTTCCCTCCGCGAAGATCGGCGTCTCGTCCACGGGGCTCCCGGCCTTGAATCTCCAGAGGCGCTTCGGGCGTTCGGGCAGGGCGGTGTCTGCGACGCCGGTCAGGGAGTAGGCGCCGTGATACGTGGGCCATGCGGATTTCCCGCGTGCCCCGTTCTCCTGGGTCGTTGCGCAGGGAACAAGGACCAGCCCTGTCAGGAGCAGGGCACCGATTTTCAACATGAGTGGATTCAAGACGACCTCCCGCCTGCCGGCATCACACAGCGGTAGACATCGAGGATGCGCTCCGCCATGGCTTCGGGGTTGAATTTATCCAGGACCGATTGTCGTCCCTTGCGGCCCAGCCCCACCAGGTGCTCCCGGTCCGAGAGAAGGTCTCCGAGGACCCGCGCCAGGGTCTTTGAATCGTTCGGCTCGTAGAGCACACCACCGCCGGTCGCTTCCACCAGTTCGGGGAACGAGCCCACTCGCGGCACGGCCACCGGCACGCCCGAAGCCATGGACTCCAGGACATACGTCCCGAAGGCCACGCCTCCCGGAGCCGGCACCGAAAGCACGGACAGCGATCGCAGGAATGCACTCCGGGCGCCCGGATCGAAGTCCTCGAAGATCTTCACGTCTCCGTCCACACCCCGAGCGGCCAGATCCCGGTTCAGCCTGGCAAGGAAGGGCCTGTCGTCGGCTGTGGCTCCCCCCGAGACATGAAGGCGCGCCTTCATGAACGGTTCCTTCTCTTTCAGCAGCAGGAATGCCTCCACCAGGGTTCCCAGGCCGAGGTCTTCCGACATCCTGGCCAGGTACCCGATGACGGGTGGGGCATGCGGGAGGTCGGAGGGTGCGGACTTTCCGGGTTCCACGCCGATGTGTACCACGTGGAGGCGGCCGGCATCGATGTTCATTTTCTCCTGCATGACCTCGCTGAAATAGCGGCTTACGGCGACGAATGCGTCCACGCACCGGGCGCTGTCCGACAGGAGGTCCCAGCAGCGCTCCAGGTGGGGCCGGGGCATGGCATCGATCCAGGTGTCCTCGTCCTGGAGGGAACACACGATGGGCACGCCCAGGCGCTTCTTGATCTCCGAGCCGATTCCGAGCAGGAGGGGATTCGACAGGTGCACCACGTCGGGCCTGCTCCTGCCTTCCAGCCACTCAAGGAGCCTCTCGAGCTCCTTGGCCTGGTTTCCGCCCGAGCCCTTCAGCATCGAAAGAGTCATTTCACCCAGGCTGGACGGCCGCACCGATCCAGCCCTTTTCGCCGCCATACCGAGGAGCAGCTTCGAGTCGAATACCCGGTCGAACCATCGCGGTGTCTTTCTGAAGAAAGCAAATTTCTGCTGGAGATAGGCGTTGATGCCTCCAAAAAAGACGGGGGCATCGGGCACCTCGTCCAGCTTGTCGATCTTCTGCGGCAGGTAGACCGGCACCACGACCACATCGTGTCCGGCTTTCAGGAGAGCCCGGACGAGACCGTTGTCCCGAACGCAGTTCTCGCAGTAGAAATTGTCTCCCGACCCGGGGATCACCTGGACGATCTTCATCCCGTCACCTCGGAAGCGCTTCCCGATGAACTGCAAAATGCCGATCCGTCCTGGTCGGACAATGGACGGCTGCTGCCAACCAAAAAAACACCCATGTATTCGAAATGTTACGTGATTACTACACGTCCTCCGGGCGTGGACCCAAAGAGGTTCTACCGATCCAGCGTCAAGCTCCTGCCCGATTTCATCGGGGTTGAATGAGCCGAAATGAGCTCATTCACCCGCCATGAAGCACTTAATACGGCCTGAACGAGCCCGTTTCGACTCATCCAGTGCCAATGAAATCCGGCGAGCATTTCTGTGCCAGGTGGGCACCGTGCGCCCCCTTCGAGGGGCTTCCTAAAACCACTCGCTATGCGAGTGATCGATTATTATAGCTCAAACATACCGGGTTATCAGCAGCGCACTGCGAACCCGGGGCGGCGTGAACTGGACTCCAGCGCGTGGCGGGAGGGACGTGGAAAATACTTGAACGCGCAGGAGCATCGTGGCCTAATGCTGCACAAAACAACGCCCATTTCCGCCGGCCGGGAAGTCGACGCCCGCGCTGGACGGCCCGAATCAAGGAGAATGGAGGTGTCCTCGATGCGCAATGCGGTCCTTATCGTACTTTTGCTGTCACTGGCGTTCCCGGCGGTCGCCCAGAACCTGGCCAAGGAACGATTCGACAACTGGCACCAGTGGAGGGGACCGAACGCCGCCGGCACGGCGCCCCGGGGCGATCCTCCGACGGAGTGGAGCGAAACCAAGAACATCCAGTGGAAGGCGGAAATCCCCGGAGAAGGTTTCTCCACTCCCATCGTGTGGAAGGACCAGATCTTCGTCCTGACGGCCGTCAAGACGGACAAGACGGTGAAGCTGAAGAAGCGGCCGCCGGAACCCGATCCCGGGCGTGGCAGGCGACGCCGTCGTCGCTCGCCCCCTCCAACCAACTTCTACAAGTTCATGGTCCTCAGCCTGGATCGGAAAACGGGTCAGGTTCTCTGGCAACGCACCGCCAACCAGGAATTGCCCCACGAAGGCCGTCACTCCACGGCCTCGTTTGCATCGCTCTCTCCGACGACGGACGGCAAGTATCTCTACGCCTCGTTCGGTTCCCGGGGAGTCTACTGCTACGACCTGAAGGGGAAGCTCCGGTGGAAGCGCGATCTGGGCGACATGAGGATCCGGAACAGATTCGGAGAAGGGGCATCTCCCGTGATTCACGGCAATTCCCTGATCCATAGATGGGACCACGAGGGCGACTCCTTCATCGTCAACCTGAACGCGAAAACGGGAAAGGACAGATGGCGTGTCGAGCGAGACGAGGTCACCACGTGGGACACGCCGCTGGTTGTGAAGCACGGTAACGTCACGCAGGTCGTGGCCAACGGCAGGAAACGCGTCCGGAGCTACAACCTGGCCACGGGAAAGATCCTCTGGGAGTGCGGCGGGCAGGTGAGCAATCCGATCGCTTCGCCGGTGGCGCTGGACGGGGTGGTCTACTGCATGTCGGGCCACCGCGGCTACGCGATCTACGCCATCCCTCTGAGCGCCAGAGGGGACATCACCAACACCGACAAGGTGGTCTGGAAGCGAGATGACGCGGCGCCTTACGTTGCATCTCCGCTGCTGTACGGTGGCTTGCTCTACTTCACGAAATCGCGAAACAGCATTCTGTCGTGCGTGGATGCAAAGACCGGCGAGGAACACTATACCGAGCAGCGGCTTCCCGGAACCAGGATGCTCTACGCCTCGCTGGTGGGAGCGGCGGGTAAGGTTTACGTCGTCGGCCGAAATGGAACGACCCTCGTTCTCAAGCACGGAAAGACCTTCGAGGTTCTCGCCACGAACAAGCTGGATGAAGGCATCGACGCCTCTCCGGCCATCGTGGGCAAGCAACTGTTCCTGAGGGGGAGCAAACACCTCTACTGCATTTCAGAAAAGCAGAGGGGCCTGTAGTCCTCTCGGGCGCTGAAAGGACCCGATACATGAACCACTCATCCCTCCGTCACCGCGGCGCCGGCCTGTTATTCGTCCTGATTCTCTCCGTCTTCCTCGCTCGAGGCCTGGAGGCCACACTGCCCGGGGAGGGTGACTGGCCCTGTTTTCGCGGGCCGTCCGGCCACGGGATCAGCAGCGACGCCCGGATTCCCACCGAGTGGAGCGACTCGAATAACCTCAAGTGGAAGCTGGAAATGCCCGGGAAGGGCTATTCCAGTCCCATCGTGGTGGGGGGCCACGTGCTCGTCACGTGCTATTCCGACGCCGAAGGGGATCTGGAAAAACTGAAGCGCCACCTCGTCTGCGTTGACCGCAAAACGGGCAAGGCCGTCTGGTCCAAGGTCATCCCCTCCGCTGCGCCCGAGCTTCAGGCACCGAGTTTCGGGGCCAATCACGGCTTTGCATCTCACACGCCGGTCAGCGACGGTGAGCGTGTCTATGTCCTGTTCGGCAACACGGGCGTGATGGCCTTCGACATGAAGGGAAAACAGCTGTGGCAGAAGAGCGTCGGCAAGGAGAACGCCGCCATGTTCGGTTCCGCCGCCAGCCCGATTCTGTACAAGGACCTTCTCATCGTCACCGCCGCCTCCGAGAGCAAAATCCTGTGCGCTCTGGACAAGAAGTCGGGCAAGGAGGTCTGGAAGACGAAGAAAGCCTCGCTGCTGTCGAGTAGCTACTGCACACCGGTGGTCTTCAAGAACGAAAAGGGCGAGGACGAGCTCGTGATCTCCGTTCGCGAGGAGGTCTGGAGCCTGAATCCCGGCACTGGCAAGCTCAACTGGTACGCCGAGACCCTGGTGGACACCGCTGCCTGCCCCAGCCTGGTCGGCCGGGACAACGTCGTCTACGTCATCGGAGGGCGGAGAGGAGCCAGAGCGGCCATCCGCCTCGGCGGCAAGGATGACGTGACGAAAACGAACGTCCTGTGGTCCATGACCGGCGGCGCGTACGTCCCCTCTCCGGTGCTGCACAAGGGCCACCTCTACTGGGTCAACGATCGAGGCCTCGTCTTCTGCATCGATCTGAAGACCGGCAAGGAGGTCGCGAGGAAGCGGATCCGCGGCCGGTTCTATGCCTCCCTGGTCCTGGTCCGTGACAAGCTCTACGCAGTGAGTCGTTTCGAGGGGACCTTCGTGCTGAAGGCCACGCCGGAACTCGAGGTGATCGCCCACAACACGCTGTCCGACAAGAGCGACTTCAGCGGCAGCCCCGCAGTCAGCCGCGGGCAGCTCATTTTCCGGTCGGACAAATTCCTCTACTGCGTCGAGGCGGAGTGACCTCGAGACGCGGTGAAAAAAAACGGCTCGACCCATCCGGATCGAGCCGTTTTTGATCTGCGTTGGTTACAGTAGAAATTAGAGAGTGATCTGGGTGCCTGCGGAGTTCGTGCAGCAGGTGATGCCGCCCTTGTTGAAGACGACCGCTGCGTGGTAGACGCAGATGCCGATGAGCTGCTGGAAATTCGGAACCGCCAGCTTGCCGCCGAAGCTGCCGTTGGGTCCGACCACGCCCGAGTAGCCGTTGAAGACGGGCGGTCCCACGAAGAGGGAAGCCCAGAAGAGGCTGTCGGGGGTCAGGCAAATGCTGCACCTGCCCAGGTCGATCTTCGTCGTGTCGCTGAAGGAAGAGGCGATCTGATAGAAGTCGCCCACGGGGGCGGTGAAGACCTGCGTGCCGAGGGTGCTGCCGATGCTGACCGTGTCGGGAGCATTGAGCACGCACTGGCGGTCGATGGTGAGGCAAACCTTGAGGCCAGCCTCGATGGTGCCGCCGTCGGTGGAGCCGGTGGGCGCCTGGCAGGGATTGGTCGATCCGAAGTTCCAGAGGCGCGGAAGCACCGAGTCGCGGCGGCAGGCGGGACCGGCGGTCCGGCCGTCGAAGCAGATCTCGATGAGGAGATTCCGACTTCCGTCGTAGCCGAAGGCGCAGTCGAGGCCGACCGGGCTCCAGGTGTTGGCGGTCGCCGTCCAGTTGCCCGTACCGTCGAACACGGTGGTCGGGCAGGGGCACATGTTCTTGTCAAACGGACATTTCCGATCCGCTGGGACTGTATTCCATCGGATCGTGTTGATTGAAGAGAGCCTCACGGTGGTTGATGACGGTTCCAGATGGATATGAGCCTTGGTGGGTAGAATAGGGAACCACCTATCAACCTCGACGAGGACATTCACACACAAGCCAAGTTCCCAAATCAGGAACACGGGTGATACGTGGCCCTGGACGATACCCGCGATTCTAAATTCTATTTATTCCAGGTAATTTAGCGGAACAGGTGGTCTTGAAACGACCAGCGGTCGTGCCGTCGAAGATGATCCTTGAAGGATTACTGGATCACGATGTGTTCGGCGTTGGTGACGACGCGGATCCCCATGGGCGCATGCGGATCGACAATGACGCCGGCCACGTAGAGCGACAATCCCTGCAAGCCGGGCAAGGCCGGTATGTGCAGGGTGGCGACGGCCCGGCCGTTCGAGTTCAAGACGCCGGAGAAGTCCTGGAAGACGGAGGGCGTGGTCAGACTCGTGAAGAATAGCGTGTCGGGTGCAAGGGGGACAGTCCTGGACCCGACCGGGATGCCCGGCTTGGTGCCGAAGGAGGCTCCCATAATATAGGACTTGCCGGCGTCCACCGGTGAAGTGAGAAAGACGGGATACGAGGACCCTGGCGCCGGAATCCCGTGGGCGTGGACCTCTCCGAATGCGACGATATTCTCGGGACCGTTCCCCCACACGGTGAGGGTTCTTCCGGTCCTGACCGGTTTGGACGGATTGCTCACGTTCACTTCCACGAGACGGGTGTCGCCCCGGGCGGCGGCCCAGGCGCGCTTGCCGTCGGGCATGACCGTGAGGCCGCGTTGAGTCTTGCCCATCGAATCCACGGTCCCCAGCTGGACGGGCGGGAGTGCATGGGCGTCGATGACGTGGAGAATCCGGGAGCCCGAATTGGCCACGACACCGAACAGGTTCCCGGGATCGAAGCCGGGCGTGGCCCCCGCACTGTTCCCCCCGATGACCACGTCCCCGGTTTTGGTCGGTGGCAGGGACTCGAGGCTCCACACACCCGCCTTGGACGGATTGTGCTTCGAGACGACGATGAGACGGCGCCCGTCGTTGGAGAGGCGGAGGAAGAAGGCGTCGGCGTTGGTCTTGAGGTAATTGGTGACCACGGGGGGAGACTGGGTCAGGTCCACCACGATGAGCTGACGGCCGTCGACGGTCAGGGCCGTCTTGCCGTCCGGGGTGATGGCGACGTTGTAGGCGGCCTGGGCTTTGGGGATGAGAACGGGCTTTCCGAGCTCGGAGGGAGGGGAGGTGGTCATGTCGAGGAGCAACAGTTCCGCCTGGTATTGCTGGTTCACACGCGTCACAACGGCGGTCTTACCGTCCGGCGCCACGGCCAGGCCGAAGGGCTGGGTTTTCACGGACAGGGATGTCAAGACCGGCATCCCCGAGGCCGTCAGGTCCAGGACGGCCACGCTGCCGTTGGACAGGGGGCCGGCAAAGAAACCCTGGGATGCCACGAGGCCGAAGCGCCGGTCTGGGGTCACGGCCACGGTCATGGGCTGTTGACCGACCGGGGTGGTGGCCAGGGTTCTCAGGTTGATGGGATCGACGAGTTCGGCTGTGTGCCCCAGGAGGTTGGCCACCAGAATCCGCTCTTCGGCGGGGGCGACCTGCGTGGGGATGACACCGGCAAGGATGAGGACGATGAATACACGGGCCATATCTCTCTCCTTTCCCGGGAAGTGGTATCGAAAAGCCCTGATGTGCAAGCCCGATACTACCGGGCGGGATTTACCGGGCTCATGGTATCACGAATCCGGCCTGGCTGAAAGGCAAGTCGTGCCCTAATAATGGGTCGTTCTTGTCGGAGCAGGAACTACCTGGGCGCGATACGATCGATCGGGGCGCCGCGCCGCTCGGCCGCACAGCGGAAATGCACGCCGTCGGGCTGTTGGGATACCTGCAGTGGGCCGTCGCCGGTCGGGTCCTGCAGCTGCAACTCGAGGCCGAGCCGGTGGGCGACATCCAGGCGCAGGAGGCGAAGGAGTGCTGTTGTTTCGCGGCGTGTGCGCTGAATCGAGGCCAGGTTCGGAAGGAGGGCCTTCAGGTTGCAGTCCTCTGTAGCGCGTTGCTGTGCCTCGTCGAGCGCCGGCTCCGCTTTCGACCAGGGGAGGGCCGCCAGGCGAGCGCATTCATCGTAGTAATCAGCCAGGGCCTTCGCCATCCTGGAAACCATCCACCGTTCGGAGAATCCGTAGCGCCAGGTGCTCGTCCAGTCGAACCCACAGTCGGTAATTTCCTCGGATGGTGCATCGGTCTGGTAGGTGCGCACCAGCAGTGCCGCTTCCACGCGCGGGGCTGCGGGTATCAACGGCAGGTTCTGGTCCAGCGATTCGAGACCCTGATGCAACACGGCCAGTGCGGTCCGCGACAACCGGCCGAGGAGCTCGCGGTCGGCGGTCTCGTCCAGCGAGACGGTCAGCATAGCGCAGCCGATCATCTGAGTGATCAGCAGGGGAGATGCCATCAGGTCGCGGCCGCACTGGGCCGCATCCAGCATCACCCGCACCGCCTCCTCATCCTCGTTCCGGTCGACGAGCTGGCGGACCCGGGCCTGAGCGATGTTGATCAGGTTTCGGTAGACCAGCAAATTCGGGATACACGATGAGAAGCCTCGCGACCAGTCGAAAGAATCTCGGGCGTCATCGGCATGGGCGCCCTTCCGCAAGGCTTCGAGGGCGGGCGCGAAGGAGGCCAGTGCGTCGTTCCGCTCGTTGGGATCGGCGCCCCGTTTGCACAGTTCACGCGTCACGCGGTCGGCCAGCTCGGACCTGTCCTTTATGCCGGATGCGGCCTGTTCGTAGGCCTTGAACGCTGACCCGGGCACGGTATTCCCCCAGGCAGCAGGACGGCGAAAGTCCAGCTGCATCCATTGCCGATGTTCGGCATCGGCCCAGGCCACGGTCTGTTTCCAGGCCCGCGCGGCAGCGACGTGGATCAGCGCCGCTACAGCGACGACTGAAATCCCGCCACAGGCCAGAAACCGCCATCGGCGTGGTCGAGATTTTCCGGTACCGTGCATGGCTAGTCCTTCGGAATTCGGCTCCCGGGCCTTGAGCGTGGTTGCACCGTGCGCAGGCAATCAATTCTTTGTATAAGTCCTGTGTACAACAGAAAAAAGGGCCGCGGAAGCCCGCTGTGAACACACAGCTCGCAATGCAGGTACGTCACGAAGCCGGACGCCGTCGCGGTGGGATCGACCCACCCTGCGAAGGCGTCCGGTTTCGCGACGCGTAGCGGGCTCGGGATCGGCTCACTGAACGAGGGTGGCGTGAGCCACGTCCGCGTTTTGGCCGTTCTCCTCGTACTTGCTTTGCCCGGCGCTCAGTCGCTTGTTCCTCGGGATCGACGTCATGCGCCGGCCCACTTCGGGTTTCACATCGAGATAGATGTTGAAGCGGGTGTGGAACTTGCCGCCGGCGGTCCGACTGATCGCGACAATCACGTGGCCCTGGCGTTCGAGGGTCACGTTCGTGGAGTACGGTTTTCCGTCGCGACCCTTCCAGCTGGCCTGAAAGGTGTTCGGGCTGTTCCGGTAGCGGATCCAGGTACCCGATCCGGCATGGTGGCCGTAGACACTCCACCGGGTTCCGAAATTGAAGCCGCCCTGGGTCGTGGTGGTCGTGTTGGTGGGCGGAGTGGTCTGAGAGGTCGGACCGGTCGTGGTGTTCGATGGGAAGGACACCTGGAAGATCGACCAGCCAGTCACTGAATACCAGGGCCGACTTCGCCGCGTGGCGTCCATGGCGTAGACCCTCCAGGCGAGGTAGACGCTGCTGCCCGGGCTTCCATTGAACGTCACGGGGCAGTAGGTCGTGGACACCGTTTGCTTCACGGCCGGCTTCCAGGTGCGGGAGTAGACGTCCCAGTACATCGTATCCACGTAGAAGGTCACCCTCTCGCCGTCGGGGTCACCGTTGTTCCTCCAGCGCAGATTGAGGGTCGGCCGGAGGCTGTTCATGGCCAGTCGGGCATTGGAGGCCGGGGAGATCAGGGTCGGTGCGTAGGGGGCCCTGTTGTAGTAGCCGGGATCGATGTCCGTGGCCGCGGCATGCTGAATCGTGCCCAGCAGGGCGACGAGCGCGGCGCCAACCGCGAATAGGACCACAGGGGAGCAGCGGAGTAGACGAGGTTTCATGGGATTCTCATTCCTTTCAAGGACGGCTTTCGGGTTCAGGGGGGTTCCATCACGGTTGATTTTGGTAGTCGACATGACTCAAGTCCTTTCATTTTAGTGACTTCTGTCGCCCGCCTCGCGGGCCTGGTTGTCTCTTCTGGAAGGGGGATTGCCGTGCCTGGCTCTGCTCGGACAGATTTCCTCGATTTTATTTTCGTGGAGATCGTGCAAGCTTCCTGGGCCGGGTTGATTCCGATATCACCCCCGTGTGGTAGCATCGGTCCGGGTTTTGTTTTCAGGAGGTTCCCCATGCCGCTCGAGGATCACTGGGATCGTCTCATCCGGGGGCTGCGCTCCGGCGACGAAAAGATCGTCGCCGAGTTCTGCGCGCAATACGGGCGCCACCTGCACGCCGTGGCCGAGAAGAACATCGCCACCGGGCTGCGCCGCCGGGTCGGCCCCGAGAGCATCATGCAGTCGGCCTATCGGACCTTCTTCCGGCGGGCCAGGGAGGGGCAGTTCGACCTGGCCGACAGCGAGGACCTCTGGCGCCTGCTCTGTGCCATCACCCTGACCAAGGTACGCGAGCAGGCGCGCTACCACCTGCGCCACAAGCGCGCCGTCAACCGCGAGACCGACGTCGGGGCGGCCGAGGAAGCCGGTGAACGCCGCCAGCCGACCGCGCCCGGGCCGACGCCGGCCGAGGCCGCGGCCCTGGCGGAGCAATTCGAGGTCCTGCTGGCCTCCCTGGACGTGGAAGAGCAGCGGATCGTGGAGCTGAAGCTTCAGGAGCTGACCAATCTCGAGGTCGCGGACCGACTCGGGTGTTCGGACCGGACCGTGAGCCGGATTCTCGCCCGCATCAAGGATCGCCTTGAGCAGTCTTTCGAGTCAGCCTGATCCCTTACTTCTTCTTGATCCGCTTCATGAGGGCGCGGAAATCCTCGCGGCCGCGGATCGAGGCGAAGCCCGCCGCCTTTTCGAGGATTTCGACCTTCGCGGCATTGTCGAAGTACCCGGCGACCCGTGCCTCTTCAAGAAGACTGACCGCAGTCTTGGCATAGTTGGCGGCTTTCTCGCTCTTTGCCCCGGCCGCGCCGGCGGCCAGAGCGAAAATGAGGCCTGTGAGGTAGGTGCGTTCGGAGTCCTCTCCGGCGGCGCGGGCCGTGATCCGTGCAGCCATTTCCAGCCGTCTTGGAAATAACCCGTCCGCACCCAGGTCGGCCAGGCGCTCCCAGTCTTCCACGGCTTCCTCGAATCGATCGGCCTTGCTCAGGAACCAGGCGCGGAGAACACGCGCGGTTCGAAGCGTGGTGGGGATCTTGAGATTTTTCGATCCCCGCTCGAGCGCGTTTTCGAGAAAGGGCACTGCTTTGTCGAACCGTTCGATGGCGCTCTCGGTGTCACGCTGAATGCTGGCCACTTTTCCAGCCTCGAAGTAGGCCATCCCGGCCCCTTCCGTGTGCTTGATTTCGCGGGGAAATCGGGTTGCGAGGGACTCGCGACCCTTGGCTGCCAGATCGAACTCGGCGCACGCTTTCTCGTAGTGCTCGGCCTCGCCGTGAAGGCACCCCAGATTGAAATGAATCACGGCGATCTAGGCTTCGTGGACCGGAATCGCGGGCTGCAAGCCCTTGAGCGTCTTGCGGAGCTCGAGGGCCTCGAGGCACAGCACCCGCGCTCTTTCAGGGTGCCCTCTGATTGCAAGCAGAAGCCCCAGGGACATGCACGCGTGTGCCTGCAGGTCCATGTACTTGGGCACGCCCGGGTGCGCCCGCACCAGTTTTTTGCTCGTGGCCAGCCCTGCGGAGTAGAGGACCTCGGCCTCGTCCGGGCGTCCTTGTTCTTCCAGGTGCAATGCCAGTGATCTCTGGACTGTGGCGAGCAGCGTCTGGTAGAGCGGTTCCGTCGGGAATTCCTCGGTCAGTCCTCGACAGAGATCGAGGGTCTTTTTGAACGCCGTCTCCCCTGCCGAGGGACGGTTCAGTTTTTCGGGTGCATAGAGAATTGCCTGGTTGTGATAACACTTCGCCAGTTGCCATCGCTGTTCCCCCGGGAGCTCGCCCGGTTCCGGAGGCAAGTCAACGGTGGCCTTCATGTGGTCAATAGCCTCGAGGATCAGGCGCTCGGCTTCGGCCAGGTCGCCTCTGTCGCTGCACATGCCGCTCAGGTTCACCAGGAGCGCGCCTCGGACCCTCCGTGGACTCTTGTTTTCCGGGTAGAGATGATCGACCCGCTCCAGGAGTGCGAGGGCTTCCTTGTATTGCGCCTCCGCCTGGTCACGTCTGCCGAGTTCATCGAGGGCGGTGCCCTGGTCGTTGAGCCCGGAAGCCAGGTCCAGAAGGAGGTCACGCCGATGAGGGTTCTGGTCGAGCAGATCGCGGAGGATTGCTATCGCCTCGGAATAAGGTTTGATCGCCTTTTCCGGCGATTCGGTATGTCGAAGGATGACCGCAAGGTTTGTGAAGGAATTGGCGCGCGCCTTTCGGACCGCGGGATCGTTCTCGCTCTGGTGTACGAATTTCTCGTAGAAGTCCGCTGCGGCCTGGTACAGTTCTTTCCTCAGGTCTTCGAACCCCGCCGCCCGCAGCTTCGGGTGCTCGCTCACCCGGGTGCAGTAGCGGTCGACGGCCTCCCGGGCCAGGTCGAAGTTGGCCTCGGCCCGGTGCTTCGCCGCCTGTTCGCGGCGGTTGGACGCCGCCAGGATTGCGGCGATGACGACCAGGCCGATGAGGACGACGAGCACTGTCGCTGCCAGGCCCGTGACCAGGGTGCGGTGGCGGCGCACCCACCGGGCGGCGCGCAGGCGAAAGGGCTCGATGTACACCGAGACCGGTTCGTCGGCCAGGAATCGCTGCAGGTCGCCGGTCAGGTCGGCCACGGCCGCGTACCGTGTGGAGATATCGGCGGCCATCGCCTTGAGGCACACCGCTTCCAGAGCCGGATGGACACCCGGGTTCAAGGCCCGCGGTCGCGCCGGTCGCCCCTCGATCACCTTTTCCAGCAGTCCATCCTCGGTTGCGCCCTCGAACGGAACCCGGCCGGTGAGCAGCTGGTAGAGGATGACGCCCAGGGAGTAGACGTCGCTCCGCGCATCCACCTCGTCCACCCGGCCCGCCGCCTGCTCCGGAGACATGTAGGCGGGCGTGCCCTGGACCGTGCCCTGGCGCGTCATCTGGTTGTCGGCCGGCGCTGCAGCGTCCTCATCAACCGGTTCCTCTCCTTCGGCATCGAGGCCTTTTGCCAGGCCCCAGTCGAGGATGACGGTTTCTCCGTAGTCGCCGAGGATGATGTTGTGGGGCTTGAGGTCGCGGTGGACCACGCCGCGGGCGTGGGCGTAATCCATGGTCTGGCAGACGATGAGAAAGGCGTTGAGCAGCCGGCGCTCCTCGACCGTGCGTTTGCCCGTCCCGGCGGCCTGCCGGTAGAGGCGTTCGATGGCGTCGGCCAGCGTCGCACCCCGCACGAGTTTCATCGCGTAGTAGGCCTGGTCCTCGCCGGCCTCGGAAAGGTCGTAGACGGGAACGATGCCCGGGTGCTCCAGGCGCGCGGTGATTCGGGCTTCGCTGATGAACCGGCCGCGGAAATCGGGCAGCGGCGCCAGCCGGCCCGTCAGCTGCTTGAGGGCGATCTCGCGGCCGAGCTTCTCGTCCTTTGCCCGCCACACCGCTCCAAAGCCGCCGCGGGCGTACTCCTCGATGAGCTGGTAACGGCCGAGGTGTTTGCCGCTGAGAAAAGTCCCGCTGTCCGCCGGCTCGGGCGGCGATCCCAGTTCGCTCCCCGTGGTGACCAGGTGCGGAAAGCGACTCACGTACTCCGCGACCGGCGGGCGGTCGCCGAACCGGTGCCGCACCCTGTATTCCTGGCGGAGCAGCCGGAGGACCACATCCGGCTGGTCGAGGCGGGGAAATCGCTCCAGGTAGTGTTCGATCCGCGGCGTCCGGGCGCCGGGAGCGTCCGCCTGCCGCCACCCGAACTCCAGCTCGACGTGAACCAGTTCCTCCAGCGTTCCCAGATACTGCGCGCTTTCAGGCTCGGGCAGGAAATCTTCGATGGGTGTCGGTTTTCCCGTCACCCAACCCGATTCGAATTGCCTGCGTCGGGTTTCGTCGATGTCACCACTCATGGGTCGGCTCCCCGGGACGTCCCGTCTTGATTCGAAGCCATCACTTTCGTTCTAGCTCGAGGTCCATCCGGCGGGCCTCCCCCTCGGCCAGGACGATACCGAAAGCCCGGCCCCGGCGGCTCCTGGCCGCCACGATGACGGTGTGTTCGCCGGCGTCGAGGCCCGTGAGACCAAGCCGCCCGTCCTTCCCTTCGATGATCTCGCCATCGAGGTAGACCACGAAATCCAGGTGTTCCGCCAGGTGGATCTCGAGGCTTGCGCCACCCCAAACGATGCGGTACGGACCTTTGCCCCGAAGCGTTTTCCGGACCGGGACTCGTCCTTTGAACTTGACTTCCACCCTGGCTCCGGGTCGCACGAGCCACGACACCACACGCCCCTCCCCGTCCAGACAGAGCCGTTCAGCATCGACCTCCACAGGGAGGTTGACGAGAGGGGTGCCGTCGGAATGACAGACTTCCAGTGTTTCGGGAGCGCGCAGGGCCGCCCTTTCCACGCGAATCTCGGCCCCTGGCGTCTCCGGAATATCGACCTCGATCTCCTGCGTCCCCAGGGTTTCGTGGTGGACGACCAGAGTTGCCCGTCCGGCGGCGTGCGTCTCCAGGACGGAGCTACCGGTCTGCTTGCTCCAGGCCTCGCGCAGGGTGAGCTCGCACTTTCCTTCGAAGTCCGCACGGATTCGCTTTCTGTCCGGCCAGGCGATCTCCGCCCGGCGTTTCCCCTCGTGAAGCGGCCCCACCGGATAGAAACGTACCAGCCCCTCGGCCAATGCCGTTAAGCCCCCTGCCGTCCTCTCGGCCCCCACCGTGGTCGCGGC
>CAZAKZ010000044.1:0-37187 GCA_964485695.1 uncultured Planctomycetota bacterium
CTGGCTCGCTACACACATCGGGTGGCCGTGGACAATCGACGGCTGATCTCCCTAAAGGACGGGGAAGTCACATTCAGGTGGAAAGACTACACCACCGGCCTGACGCGCCGCATGGCCCTCGACGCCGTCGAGTTCATGAGGCGGTTTCTCCTGCACGTCTTGCCTTCCGGCTTCGTCCGTATCCGTCAATACGGCTTTCTTTCCAACGGCGTGCGCAAGCGAAAGCTCGAGCACATCCGGACGTTGCTTTCCAAGTCGTCGGAAATGGATGAGAAAATGACTGCCCTCGTCCAATCGGCGACGGAACCGTGCAGCGATCTGTGTCCGAAGTGCAAACGCGGCCGACTCCTTGTCACGGAGATCTTTAAGCCAGGATTTGAACTACCCGGGGAGCTGCTTCTTATGACGTTGAATACGACGTAGATTGGTTGTTCGTGAACTTGCCATTTTACCGCTGACCGTCCAGGGTTCGTACTGATGCCGCCAAGAAGACTCTTTCACACGGAAAACGCCCCGTTCATGCCGCCTATTCCTTCAACTTCGGAAGTCTCAGGGGGGATAACCAGGGTGGGTTGCGTGTCCCATCTCCCATCAGAGCCTATTCCTCATCAACAATCCCCATAGGCTCCCGCAAAGGCGGTTCAGTTCAAAGGAATTCTATCCAAAGTGCTCAGGATCAAGTCGTTAGAAACGTGTCCACCCTCAGCCCTGAGCACTCCGGATAGAATCCTCTTCATTCATTGCGGGTGGATGAGTCGGTTTTGACTCCTTCACCTCTGATGAAATTCGGAGATGCACGCCGGATCGGTCAATCCTCTTTGTGTTCACACCCTGAGGACGTGGTTTGATGCACGCATTCAGGCGGTGAGCTGCTTCTCGGCGTCCACCTCGTCGCGGTTCAGGAGGTAGGCGGCGAGATCCAGGCGTTCCAGGAGTTCGTGGGCGCCCAGGCCCTGGAGCGCCTTCTTGAACTGCCGGATGACCTGGAGGGTGAGGCGGAAGTAGCGCACGATGTCGCCCTGGGCCACGTCCGTCAGCCGGCCGAGGTCGTCCAGGGAGGCGCCCCGGGCCCAGGCCTCCAGCGGTTTGGAGAGCCCCCACTCGAGGCCCCGGGACTCGGTCCACACCTTCAGGGCGCGCTCGATCTTGAAGAAGCGCTCCAGGATCTTCTCGGCCGCGTCCTTGCGCTCACCCAGCTTCTTCACGCGCCGGATGGCCGTGGGCTCGCCGCGGCGGGGCTCGAACACGATGGCGGCCAGGACCAGGAGGATGTCGATCTCGTCCAGACCGCGGAAGAATCCGTAGTCGAAGAGCTCGGCCAGCTGCACCTCGAAGCCGTAGATGCGCGAGGCGAACCGCCCCTTGTCGGTGAGGAGCTCCTCGTCGATGTAGCCGGCCTTCCGGAGCACGTTCAGGCGACACCCCAGGAGCCTGCGGTCACGGCGCCACGGTTTGCCGCGGCTCTGGAAGCTCTTGAAACTCCTGTCGTAGGCCTCGAAGATGCCCTCACCCACCCGTTCGTGGAGGTTCAGGATGGCCGAGTATCCCAGGTTGAACTTGCTCAGCACCGGCTCCAGGTCCCCGTAGATCATGGCCCGGGTGCGGCCGGGATGGTCGCGGTTGGGGTCCAGGCAGGTGACCACCAGCCCTTCCCTGTCCATGCCCTGGCGGCCGGCCCGGCCCGCCATCTGGTTGTAGGCCACGCAGCTCATGACGTCGAAGCTCACGCCGTCGAACTTGAACATGGAGTTGAACACCACGGTCCGGGCCGGCATGTTGACGCCCAGAGCAAAGGTCTCGGTGGTGAACAGGAGCTTGATGAGGCCGGCGGTGAACAGGCTCTCCACGATCTCCTTGAACGACGGGAGCATGCCCGCGTGGTGGAAGGCGATGCCGCGGCCCACGAGGTTCTTCAGCCGACCCGTCTCCCGGACGCTCACCAGACCGTAGCGCCGCACGTGGTCCTCGAAGCTGGAGAGCGCCTTCTTGCGCTCGGCCGGGATCAGGAGCTTGCGGTAGGCGTTGTCCCGGGCCTTGAGCTCGCACTCGCGCCGGCTGAAGGAGAAGTAGAGGCAAGGCAGCAGCTTTCTCTGCTCCAGGATGTCGATGACGTTCTGGCGTGGCCCCGATTTCTTTCGCCGCCCATGGCGGGGTCCCTTTCGCCCCTTGCGGCGGTCCTTGAATTCCCTCGGATCCAGGAGCCCCGCATCCGGGGAGAAGAGCTTGTGCTTCAGGGGAACGGGGCGTTCGTGTTCCCACAGGGTCTCCACGGGCGCGTCGCGCACCTGTTCCATCCAGGCCGCGAACTCGGCAATGTTGGGAATGGTGGCGCTCAGCCCCACGAACCGGATCTCCGGGGGCGCGAAGATGATGCTCTCCTCCCACACCGTGCCCCGGTCCGCGTCGTCCACGAAGTGGATCTCGTCCAGGACCACGAACTCGATGCCGGCGAGGCGCCCCGGATCCTCGAACAGGGTGTTGCGAAAGATCTCGGTGGTCATGATGAGGACCGGGGCGCTGGGATTGAGGGTGACGTCGCCAGTCATGATGCCCACCTTGCCCGGATTCTCGGCCGAGAAGTCGCGGTACTTCTGGTTCGAAAGGGTCTTGATGGGCGAGGTGTAGATCAGGCGCCGGCCGGACTTCAGGGCCTTGTCGATGCAGTACTCGGCGATGAGGGTCTTGCCTGCACCGGTCGGCGCCGCCACGATGACCGACTTGTCGGCCTCGACGGCGGCGATGGCGTCTTCCTGGAACGGATAGAGGGCGAATCCCTTGTAGTGGATGCGGGGCATGGCCGGGATTATAGCGAGAACTCTCGGCGATTCCCGCCTGCGCAGCAATTTCATCCAGGTTTTTTGAGCGCCAGCGCGCTCATTTAGCCGCCATGAAAACTTCATGCGCCCTTTATGAGCGCGTTCCCGCTCATAAAGGGGGCATGAAATCAGGCGGCTACCAGGGGACCAGGGCGAACCAGTCCACCTCGACGCGGAGTTCACCCTTGCCCGGACTCAGGGTCAGGGTGTCGACGAGTGCGTCCTCTCCCACCCAGCCCGTCTTCACCAGGTCCACGTGGTAGAGGTGCTGCTTGCCGTCCACCTTCACCTCGAAGCGCGCCAGCCGGTGGGTACCGCCCGGCGAGTAGTGGTGCGGCGTCCAGCGCAGGTTGGCAGAATCCACCTCCCGCCCGACGTCCTCCCTGGCCGGGGTCAGGCGCATCCGGATCTCCACGCCCCGGAATCGGCCCGGATCCAGGACCGGACCCCGCCACCTGAGCCGCCCTTTGCGGCCCTCCACCACCCAGACGCCCCGGGCCCCGGCGGCCGTGGCCTTGCCCTCCGCCTCCCAGGTTCCCCGGATCCTGCGGCCCCCGGCCATGAGGACCACGACCCCGTCCGCCCCCTGGGCGCCGCTTCGCAGGGCCCGGGTGCGTTCTCGACCCACGAGGCGCTCGGGATTCCACTGCAGGAATCGCCCGCCCCGGTCCAGGGATCGGCGCACGGCCTGGTACGAGGCCCTGCACCACGGAGCCCCCAGGCCCTGGGCCGCGGCCAGGCGGCGGTCCAGGAGCACCTCCAGGCTCCTCTGCATCTGGTTGGGTTCCATGACCAGGGCGCCGCGCCACCTCCAGGGCATGCCGGCCAACCACACCGAGGAGGTCTCGTCCAGGGGCGGCTCCAGCTCTTCCCCCCAGGCCCGGAAGGCGTTCACGATTTCGGTGGCCCGGATCCAGCTCTGGACGTGGATCTGCCCCACGCCCGCGTAGACCACGAACAGGAGAACCAGCGGCAGGCGCCCCTTCCTGGAGGCCAGGGCGGCCCAGGCAGCCAGGCCCAGGCCCAGGAACACCGGGTAGAGGTGGTACGCCTTGAGCAGATCCCGGCTCAGGTAGAAGTAGGGCAGGCTGGGCAGGAGGAGGGCGTAGCCCAGGGCCAGGCCGCCCAGGCCGTGACGAACCCGGTGCCGGGTCCGGAGGGTCCGGTCCCGGACCACGGCCCACACGAGCCACGCCTGCACCCCGATCAGGATGGCGGAGAGGAGCGCCACGCCGGCGGTGGATATCATGTCGCGGTTCAAGGGTAGCAGGCACCCCAGGGGCAGATCCACCAGGGCCTCTTTCACCATGCGGCCCGGGCCGAAGGGAAGAAAGAGGGTACCGTCCACGGGATCGTGATACCCGCCCAGATCCCCGAGGGTCCAGACCCGGAAGGCCAGGTAGGCCGCATCCAGGAGGATAAAGGGCAGGACGCCGAGGACGAGGCCGAGCAGGCCGCGGCGCCTCGGCCCCCAGAACAGGTCCAGGACCAGGATCATCCCGGGCACGGCGAGGGTGGATTCCTTGCACAGGAGGCCCAGGGCGTGGAACACCAGGGCCAGGCCCAAAGCGCCCCGGCCGCCCTGCCGCCTCCACCTAAGGTAGTAGAGCGCGGCCAGGAAGGTGAAGGCGGCTCCCAGGACCACGTATCGATCCGAGGTCCAGAACAGGGCACGGCCGGGCAGCGGGTGCAGGGCCAGCAGGGCCCCGGTCATCCAGGCCGCGGACCGGATCCCGGTCAGGGTGAGCACCAGCCGGGCGACCAGCAGGGTGGTCCCGGCATGGAGGCACAGATCCAAGAGGCGAAACGCCAGGGGATCGGCGCCGAACACGCCGTAGGTCAGGCCGTACGTGGTCTCCACCAGAGGCCTGTAGAACTCCTCCCCCGGCCTGGGCATCCACGCTTCCAGGACGCCCTCCCACACGCCGAGGAAACGAAAGGCGTGGAGGTAGTTGAACAGGTCGTCGTGGAGAAAGCCGACGCGCAGGATCTGGAGGTTGGGAACCACGGCCACGGCCGCCAGGACCGCGACCGCGCGCCAGCCCAGACGGGATGCCTGCGGCTGCATGCCGGGATTCACGGCCGAGGGGGGGGCGGAGGGAGACCGGGTCATTGACCGGAAGGCACGAAGACCAGCTTGATCCCGGAGACCTCCCCGGCCTCGGGAAGCGTGACCTGCGCGGAGACAGGGGGAGGATTCCCGCCGGGCACCTCACCCACGATGAACTTCTGGCCCGGAAAGAGGCCCTGAACCAGGAAGATGCCGTCCTTGTCGCTGAGGCCGGCCTTTTCAAAATCCCCGCGGCTGCCGTCCTCCTTCCGGGCGAAGACCACGACGTGGACGCCGGAGAGTTTCTCGCCCGAGGGGGTCCGGGTTTCGCCGCTGATCACACCGCCGACCTTGAGTATGACCGTGCTTTCCGAATTTTCCTCGTCCGTGTGGATCACCTGGTTTTCAAACTTCACGGGCAGGTACGCGGGATGATCGAACCGGAGCCGAAAGGTCTGGCCCTGGAGAACGGGTCCCACCCGGTAGTGCCCCTCCCTGTCGGTCTCCACCACCAGGGCGCCTCCGGCCTTGGCCGGCCGGACCACTTTGACCCGGACCGCGGG
The DNA here is from genome assembly GCA_964485695.1 of uncultured Planctomycetota bacterium. Lineage (GTDB taxonomy): Bacteria > Planctomycetota > JAFGQW01 > JAFGQW01 > JAFGQW01 > CAZAKZ01. The sequence continues at coordinate 5,430 of CAZAKZ010000044.1, forward strand.
AACCGGAGCATTCATGTCCCGCGACAGGATTTTCCCCGTGAGGTAGAACTCGCGCACCAGGTGAAAGGGGGCGAGGGTGCTGGTCTTCCGGGCCACGGAGTGCTTCAGGCTCTGGCTCTGAAAGCCTTCCTTCTCCACCTGGATCACCACGCGGCGCTTCAGGAAATCCCCGTGGGTGAGCTCAAAGCCCCCGCATGCGTCCGTGGTGGTGGTGAGGCTCCCTACCCGGACGGTGGCACCCTGAAGGGGCGTGTCATCGGCGCCTTCCAGGACCCGGCCCTTCAGGATCGCGGTGAAATCTCCACCGGCCAACCCCCCCCACCCGGGAAGCAGTCCGCCCTCCAACAGGAGAGCGACCCCGAGGGCGAGGACCAGAAGTGGGGCGTAGTATCGAAGGCGGCGGAATCGTTTTTTTCTAGACTCACCAGGCTTCATCTGACTCAACCCATGTACCTTCTGCAGGGGTTCGATATGGAGGTCTATCGGTTCATAGGACCAGGGATCTGATCGGGAACTCGATTATACCGGGGATCGATTTCCAGGGTAGGATCGGATTCCAGGCCCGGGGCAGAACACGCCGGGCGCCTCTACTCCGTGTGGAGAAAGCCGTTATGCCTCCCCAGCAGCGGACAAACAGGGAAGATCTACCAGAAGCACCCAGGGGGGCCGCCGGCCTGTCAAGCATCGGCCCCTCCATTTCGATACCTTAACTGGTCTCTATCACGACCACTGAAACGAGTTCCAGGGCGACCTACCCTAGAGGGGACAGGAGTCTATTGGGCATCTTGCACTGTATCTTGAAGCCGGACGCCTGGGTCCGTTGCTGCATTTTCGGGGCCTACCTGATCCTGGTCTATCATCCCGGCACCTACCTCCAGATCCTGACCGGGCCCCACACCCTCGCCTATTCCCTGCCCTTTTTCCTGGCGGCTCTCCTGGTATTCGAGGCCTGGTACCATCGCTGGTCCGGAGCCGAGAAATTGAACCGGGCCGGGAACCTCTACAAAAAGGGTGCCCTTGATCCGGCCCGCAGTCTCCTGGACAAAGTGATCCAGGCCAACCGCCACCCCGGCGTGGCCTCCGGAGCCTGCAGCCTCCTGGCCACCATGGAGGTGGAAGCCGGACGTTTTGCCGAGGCCATGATCCACAGCCGAAAGGCCCGCGACCTCCTCGAGGATCGGGCCTCCAAGGCCAACCACCTCGCCCTCGAGGGGCTCATCAACCACTATCTGGGCCAGCCCCGGGAGTCCATCAGTCGCCTCAAGAGCGCCCGATCCATGCATCCCCGGGCCCCCTTGCACGGTCTCGTCCACCTGGTCCGGGCATCCCTGGTCCTCTTCCACGAGCAGGACGCCCGCAACGGACTCCTCTATCTGGACAAGGCCGCGGCCGCCTCGAGCCATCCCTTCATCCGGCGCCAGCTTCCCGCGCTCCGGGCCCTGGCCCTGGCGGAAGCCGGACGCCTCGAGGAAGCCCGGACCCTCCTCGGCCGGACCCAGGATACGGTGGCGCTGAAGCCCTTCGTGGAGGGGCGCATCTTGCACCTCGAGGAAGACTTCGGCCCCACCATCCAGGCCTTTCAGAGGGCTCTGGAGAGGCTGGACGATTCCTTCATCCTCTACAAGACCGTGGCCCGGTACCACCTCGGAAAGGCCTTTTATCACCTCGGACGCATCCAGGAAGGCTCCACCCAGCTCCATCAGGCGCTCCAGTCCACCCTGCCCAAGCCCTACCGGAAGCAGGTTCCGCTCCAGTTCCTGATCCACGAGGACCACGAGGACCAGGAGGAGATCCACACCTGAGGATTGAACCCCGGCCTTGAATTCTATCGGGGCTCGAATAACCTTATGAAGCTCTCGGGCGATTAGCTCAGCTGGTAGAGCGCGGCGTTCGCAATGCCGAGGTCACGGGTTCAACTCCCGTATCGTCCACCAGTGACGCCGGTCTCGGGAAGATCGAGACGGCGGCCCGCCCCCATAGCTCAGTGGATAGAGCACTGGTCTCCGGAACCAGAGGCGTAGGTTCGATCCCTACTGGGGGTACCATGGATCATTCGCGGCTGGATTCGTTCCCGCCCAACCTATAGATTTAGTTCGGAGCCGGGCCCGTGTTACCGGGCCCGTGTTACCTGGCTTTGGGCTTCCTGGGTCGAGACGGTTTTTTCCTGGTTTTCCTGGCCTTCCTGGCCGCTGACCCACTGTTCTTGCTACCGGATCGGGCCTGGGTGTAGCGATCCAACCACAGCTTGTGGGTCTCGAGAGAGGCCTTCTCCGCGAGGCAGACCACCTTGTACGCCTCCAGGGTCTCCGGGAAGTGTGCCCGGCGGACCAGGACTGAAGGCTTGAATCGCCGCCCCGGGCCCCGGCCCTCGATCTTCCGGAGTCCGAGGAAGATTTCCCGCACCCGCTGGGCGTTCTTCCGGCTCACCCCCATGCGCTCGGCAAAGGGATCGAAGATCTTCTCCACCGGCTCGAGGGGATTCACGGGAGCCCCCTCCAGGTCCTCCTCGTAGAGCGCCTCCTCCTCGCGGATGCGGGAGAGGAAGAGAACAGTCAGCAACAGGGCGTCGCTGTAGCGCCTCTTTCCCCCGTCTTCGCGGTCCATGACCTCCAGGTCCCGGAGGAACCGGTCGATCTCCTCCATGTCACTGACCTCGGGCACCACATAGTCGAGGACGTGGAGATCGGTGAGGGTCTGGAAGACCTTTCGGGCCCGGCCGCAGCTCAGGGCCTGGAGCATTTCCTCCAGGACCCGGGGCCGGGCGGCCCGGGCGATCTCGGGACCACACGTCTCCATGGCCTCGGCCACGTCCGCCTCGATGCGGAATCCGAGCCGGGCGCTGAACTCGGCCGCCCGGAGGATACGCACGGGATCCTCCCGGAACCGGATCACGGGCGTCCCGATGGTGGTCAGGCATTTTCGTTTCATGTCCTCCATGCCCCCCACGTAGTCCAGGACCACCTGGTCCTCGACGTCGTAGAACAGGGCATTGATGGTGAAATCCCGCCGGAGCGCATCCTCCTCGGCGCTGCCGTAGACGTTGTCGCGCAGGATGAGAAGGTCCTCGTCGATCTCCTCGTCGTCGTTGCCGTGTATATCCTGGGGATTCTTCCGGAACGTGGACACCTCGATGATCTTCTCGCCGAAGTGGATATGGGCCAGCTTGAAGCGGCGGCCGATGATGCGGCAGTTGCGGAACAGACGCTTGATCTGGCGGGGACGGGCCGAGGTGGCCACGTCGAAGTCCTTGGGCACCCGGTCGAGGAGGAGGTCGCGAACGCATCCGCCCACGAGGTAGGCCTGGTGGCCGAAACGCATGAACCGCCGCAGGATCTTCAGGGTATCGAAGTCCAGCTTGTTCTCGGGGATGGCGATGGGATGCGCCACGGGCTCACGGGAATCCTCGGGCGGGGCCGTGCGCGGGCTCTCGCTGGACGCCTCCGGGTCCGGTTCCTTTCTCCTCCGCGGTCCTCTTCGATGGCTTCGCGTCAAATGATATGCTCCTGATTCGGCCCGTTTCACCTGGCCCTGGCTGCGGCAGAAACTATCAAATCCGCCACCTCCGATCAACCGGGATCAGGCGGACAGCCGATCAACCCGGGTCAGGGCCGGCCGGGCCGGCTCATTGACCGCCCATGAAACGCCCAATCCGGATTCCATGGGCACTTTCTGAGCTGGTTCAGGCCCGCACCACTCCGATTCCGACCTCCAGGTCCCCAACCTTCACCGTGCGCGTCTCGGACCCCCCGGGCGCGTCTCCCAGGGTGAGGCGGCTGCACAGGGTCTCGCCCTTGACGTAGTCGGCGTGGTCGTGAACCACGGCGTGGAGCGCCTCGGAGCCCTGGAGCCAGACCTGGATGCGGTCCACGTACTCCAGGCCCATCTCCTTGCGCAGGGTCTGGATCCGGCTCACCAGCTCCCGGGCCCGGCCCTCTCTTTCCAGGTCCTCGGTGATCTCGGTATCCAGGACCACCACGCCCACCCGGTCGTCCTGGGCCGCGTACCCCTCCCGGGACCGGAGCCGCACTTCCACCTCTTCGGAGGTGAGGTCGGCGGGGGATTCGTCCCCCAGGGCCAGGGTGAGCTTCCCTTCGGAGTCCAGGGCGGCCTTGAGGGCCGCCGGATCGGCCTCCTTCAGGGCCTTCTGCACCAGGGGCAGGCGCGGGCCTAACTTCGGGCCGAGGGCCTTGAAGTTGGGCCGGACCTCGTAGTGGACAAAGGCCTCCACCGTGGTGGGAAATTCCACCGCCTTGACGTTCAGCTCCTCGGCAATGGTGGCGCTGAGGTTCCGCACCGACTCCACCCGATCCGGCTCGGCCAGGCAGACCTGGACGCCCTTCAGAGGCTGGCGCACCTTCAGGCCGTGGGTGCTCCGGGCGGCCAGGCCCAGCGACACCACCTCGCGCACGCGGGCCATGCGGTCGGAGAGGTCCGGGTCCACCAGGGCCTCCACGGGTTCGGGGTAGTCGGTCAGATGCACCGACTCGGGGAGGTGATCTGAAAGCGGGCCGGCCGCCAGGTTCTGGAACATGTCCTCGGCCAGGAACGGCACGAAGGGCGCAATGAGGCGGGTCAGGGTCACCAGGCACTCGTAGAGGGTCCAGTAGGCATCCAGCTTCTCCGGGGGATGGCCCTCGGCCCAGAACCGGGAACGGCTCCGGCGCAGCCACCAGTTGCTCAGGCCGTCCACGAACCGGTTCAGCCGTCTGGCCGCGTCCTGGACCTGGTAGTCTTCCAGGGCCTCGATGACCTTGCCTGCGGTGATGTGGAGCTCTGACAGGACCCACCGGTCCAGCTCGCTCCGGTCCCGGGCGGGCCGGAATCCCTCGCCGCGGGCCAGATCCTCGTGGTTCAGGCCCCGCACCCCTCCTCCGGCCGACGGATCGAAGCCGTCGATGTTGGCGTAGATGGTGAAGAAGCCGTAGACGTTGTAGAGGGTGATGAGGAACTCCTTCTGCGCCGTCCGGACCCCGGCCAGCGAGTGCCGGGTGTTGTTCCAGGGCGGCGAGATGAAGAAGAACCACCTGAAGGCATCGGCGCCGGGCGCCGGGGTCAGGTCCTCCAGGTCCACCACGTCCCCGGTCTGGACGCCCAGGTGCTCGGCGCTGCCCGGATCGAGGATCACGGCGTGTCGGAAGTCGGGATCGCGGCCCGCGGCGGCGAACCGGTCCGCCTTGTCGGTGTCCATGGGGACCAGGTTCTCGAGAACCCGGTCGCCCCGGTTGAGTCGCACCGTGGCTCCCTTTCGCTGCAGGTCCAGGCCCTCGAAGTCGTCCCGGGTGAGGCCGACCTTTTTTTCACCCGGACCCTTTGGACCCACCAGGGCCTTGAAGGGAGGTTTCCCGTCCGCCACCACCACCTTCATCTCCATCCTCACCCGCTCCAGAATGACATCCGGGGGGGTGAAGTTGCGCTTGGACTTGGACTCCTTCTTGCCGTCCCGATCGCACACGTGGCCCAGCACGATGCAGTGCTTGTAGGGATGCGGAAAGTCCCGTAGGGCCTCGAGGCCCAGGTCCTTCTGGGTCTCGGCGTCGAACACCAGGGTCGAGATGGTCATGAGGGAGTAGAACCATCCGCGGGTCTGGTCGATGGCCTCGGAGATGAAGTCGGACGGGAAGGCCTCCTCGAACGCCGCCCGGTTTCGGTGCGGGTAGCCCCACTGCGCGAAGGGCATGCAGCCGGAATCGAACCAGCAGTCGATGACCTCGGGGACGCGGCGATAGACGCCGGCCTCGCCCGGCCGGGTCCACGTCACCTTGTCGATCCAGGGCTTGTGCACGCGCAGGTGTTCGCTCAGGCTATCATCCCGGGCCCGGGCCGCCTCGAAGTCGTCGAAGGCCCGGGGATTGCGCTCCAGGATGGCCTCCACGCTGGCGGGACAGTCCATCTCGCCGGTCTCGTCGTTGATCCAGATGTTCAGGGGCGTGCCCCAGAACCGCTCCCGGGACAGGGCCCAGTCCACGTTGTTGGCCAGAAAATCTCCGAACCGCCCCTCCTGGATGTGGCCCGGATACCAGGTAGTGGCCCGGTTGTTGGCGATGATGTCGTGGATGCGCCGGCGGGTCCGGATGAACCAGCTCTTGCGGGCGTACTGGATGAGGGGGTCCTGGTCGGCGCGCCAGCAGAAGGGGTACTCGTGGTTCACGACCCCCTCGGAGAAGAGCAGGCCGCGCTCCTCCAGCTCCCGGAGGAGGTCGCGGTCGCACTCCTTGCAGAACCGGCCCTGGTAGGGCCCGGTGCCCGGGCTGAAGGTGCCGTCCGGCTCCACGAGCTGGAGAAAGCCGAGGTCTTGCTCCTGGCCCACGCGGTAGTCGTCCTCACCAAAGGCGGGCGCCATGTGGACCACGCCGGTGCCCTGGTCCAGGGTGACGAAGTCGGCCGGGATCACCCGGTAGGGATCGCCGCCTTCGGGCTCGGCAAAGGTGAAGAGCGGCTCGTAGCGCATGCCCACCAGGTCCTTGCCCTTCATCGAGGCCTTCACCTCGTGGGGCCGGTCCCCCAGGACGGACGCCGTGGTGGCCGCAGCCAGGAGATAGCGCCTGCTACCCGCGTCCTCCTCCACCTCCACCTCCACGTAGTCGATGTCCTCGCGGACGGCGAGGCCGGTGTTGCTGGGGAGGGTCCAGGGCGTGGTGGTCCAGGCCAGGAAGAACCGGTTCGCCTCCCCCTGCACCCGGAACCGGAGCACCACCGAGGGATCGGTGACCATTCGATACCCCTGGCCCACCTCTCCGGCGCTCAGCGCCGTGCCTCCGGCCGGCCACCACCACACCACCTTGTGGCCCTGGTAGAGGAGGCCCTTCTTGAAGAGCTGACTCAGCGCCCACCAGACGCTCTCCACGTAGTCGGCGTGGTAGGTGACGTAGGCCGTGTTCAGGTCCACCCAGAATCCGATGCGCTCGGTGAGTTTCTCCCATTCGGACATGTAGCGGAACACGCTCTCGATGCACTTGCGGGCAAAGGGCTCCACGCCGTAGTCGGCGATGGCCTCTCCTCCGTGGATCCCCAGCTCCTTCTCCACCTCCACTTCCACGGGCAGGCCGTGGGTGTCCCATCCGGCCTTCCGGGGCACGTGAAAACCCCGCATGGTCTTGTAGCGGGGGAACAGATCCTTGATGACGCGGGTCAGGACGTGGCCGTTGTGGGGCAGGCCGTTGGCGGTGGGAGGCCCCTCGTAGAAGACGTAGGTGCCCCGGGAGGTTCCCTCTCTCAGGGTGAGGCTCTTGCGGAAGATCTCCCGATCCTTCCAGAACGCGAGGATCCCCTTCTCGAGGGCCGGAAAGTCGTACCGGGTCGAAACGGCTCGAAATACCGCCATGGGATTGCCCTTGATCGTGCGAGGCTTTGTAACAGTTACGGATTCAGTGTGATCCATAGTTTTAGGCTCTCCGGGTCCACATGTCCAATTTCAGCCGCGGCCCCCGCACATTCCCTGCCTGGATCCGGGTATCCGGATGCCGTACAATCCTCGACACGTACGCGCCGCGACATCGAGATCCGCCGCGGATTGTGAATCCATCGGCGCGGGTGGGAGAGGGCCTGAACCATGAAGATCGGTATCCTGGGATTTGCGGGCTCGGGTAAGAAGAGCCTGTTCAAGCTCCTCACCGGAGTGGACACCGGCGCTCGGCCGGGCAATGTGGTGCCGGGCGTGGCCCGGTTCCGGGACGTCCGGGTGGACCGCCTGGCCGAGATCTACAAGCCGAAGAAGTTCACCTATGCCGAGATCGAGTTCCTGTGCCTGCCCGACGTGGAGATCGGGGGGACCCGGGGAGCGACCTGGCTCAGGGCCGTCCAGGATGCCGACGCCCTCTGCGTGGTGGTGCGGGACTTCCAGGACCCGTCCGTGTTCCACCCCCACGACACCGTGGATCCCCTGCGGGACGCCCGGGCCCTGGAGACCGAGTTCATCCTGGCGGACCTGGGGCTGGTGGAGACCCGGCTGGAGCGTATGGAAAGCGACGTGAAGCACGGCAAGGATCCGCGCATCCTGAGGGAAAAGGGCTACTTCACGGCGTGCAAGGACCACCTCGAGGCCGAGAAGCCGCTCCGGTCCATGGTCTGGGACAACGACATGGAGGCCGCCCTGAAGAGCCTCGGATTCCTCAGCCGCCGCCCGGTGCTGGTGGTGGTGAGCACCGACAGCGAAAACCCGGCCCCCGAAGTCCTCGAGAGCGGATTCACCCCGGAGGTGCCCGGGGTCCGGCTCAACGTTCAGCTGGAGCTGGAGGTGGCCGATCTGGAGGACCCGGAGGAGCGGGCGGCCTTCCTGGAGGAGCTGGGCATCCAGGAGCCGGCCATGGCCGCGGTCGGCCGGGCCGTGTTCGGCGCCGTGGGTTTCATCTCGTTCTTCACGGTGGAGGGGAGCGAGGTGCGGGCCTGGCCCGTCCGTCACGGCACCCTGGCGCCCCAGGCCGCGGGCAAGGTCCACACCGACATGGAACGCGGCTTCATCCGGGCCGACGTGGTTCCGTACGAGGCCCTGGTGAAGGCCGGATCCGAGGCAGCCGCCCGGTCCGCGGGCGTGTGGATGCTCAAGGGAAAGGACTACGAGGTCCAGGACGGGGACGTGCTGCACGTGCGGTTCAGCGTCTAGGGCGGCCGACTCGGCAGCCACCTCCTGGAAGCTCATTCACCTCCGATGAAATCGCCGGACCGGATTTCATGGGCACTTTATGAGCGGAAACGCGCTCATTTCAGGCCCATGAGTGTTTCATCAGGGGAAAATGAGCGCGTTGGCGCTCAAAAGCCTGCCATGAAATCGGGCCTCGCCCTCACAACCCGCCCAGGGTGATCTCCGGAAAAAGCCGGCGAAACTCCCGCCTGTACACGTCGCTGGTGGAGCTCAACAGCACGTCGAAGGCATTGGCGTCGTCGGTGTAGATGCGCGCCCCGGCGTCATTCAGATAGACCCGGCGGGCGGCCATGGGATCCGGGTCGGGGTCGCCCGCCAGGGGCGTCATGGAGGCGAAGAAGATCCGGTTCTCGATGCGGTTGGCCGGGTCCACGTGGGCATTGTAGCACCGGACGTGGGGATACACCGCCTTCAGGGTGCGGTAGAGGGAACGGCTCGAGAGCTCGCCGTCGCCGTCGAGGTGGAGGGAGGAGTTCAGGGCCAGGATGCCCCCGGGCTTCAGGTGGTCCCGGGCCTCCTCGAACGCCTCCCGGGAGTAGAGGTGAAACGGCACGGCGTCGATGGTGAGCATGTCGATGACGATGTAATCGTAGGTCTTGGATCGCCGGCGCAGCAGGCGACGACCGTCTTCCAGGAAGAACTCCAGCGGAATCGACGGGTCTAGCCCGAACTGCTCCCGCGCCACCCGGATGGACCGGGGATCGATGTCGGCCACGTCAAAGGCAAGATCGTAGTCCTTCAGCAACCGCACCAGGGCGCCGCCGGCCAGGCCGGTCAGGAACACGTCCCGGGCCACGGGTTTCCACCGGGTGAGGAGCTCGAAGGTGCGGATGTACTCGCAGTCCACCCCGTCCGCCGGATCCCGGGGGAGGTGGGTCTGGCAGGCGCCGTCGATGAGGAAGAAGCGCTCGATGTAACCGTCGTCGTAGGTGCGCTCCACCACCGTGAGGCGGCCCAGGATCCCCTCGGAATCGTAGACCACGCCGGGCACCGCAGCGGGGTCCGGCTTCAGCAGGAGAAACGCCGCCCCCGCCGCCCCTCCCAGGACCAGGATCCCGGCCGCCGCGCGGAGCCGTCTGGACAACCCGAAGCCCACCCCACCCAGGAGGACCAGGATCCCGGCCAGGAGCACCAGCACGGTGCGACATCCCACCGATGGAATCAGAACAAAGGAGGTGGTGAGGGTCCCGGCCACGCTCCCCACCGTGCCCAGGGCATAGAGGCGGCCGGCCACGTGGCCGAGGCGCTCCACCTCCCGGGTCCTGAGGCGCACGGCAAACGGCGTCACCATGCCGAGACACAGGAGCGGGAGACCGAAGAGGGTGAAGGCGCCCACCAGGGAGCCGATGCGGAGGTCCAGAGACTCGGTGGCCCGGAGCACCGGCCCCGCCCCCACCCCCACCAGAAGCACCAGGCCCGCGGCCAGGACCAGGAGGCCGTAGAGCACCCCGCGCCTCGGCCACCGGTCCGCTGCCAGGCCGCCGAGATAATAGCCGAAGGCCAGGGAGACCAGGGTCACGGTGATGAGGGCGGACCAGACGTAGAGGCCCGAACCGAAGGAGGGATTGAGCACCCGGGTGCCCAGGATCTCCAGCGCCATGATCACGGCGCCGGTGACAAAGACGATGACTTCGATCAACAGATCTTCCCGGAAGGCAGGGCCCCCGGCCGGGGGCCCTGCATGTCGTTAGCGTATGTAAATCGTCTCGTACCGCGTCATCCACTTCCCGCTGTAGGCCTGGGTGTAGAGGCTCAGGCCCACGAGGCCGGGCACGTTGGGGATCGGGAAGCCAAACCTGCTCACGCCCCTGGCGTCCAGGCCCACGGGCAAGAAGAAGAGGAAGGTCCCCAGATTCAGGTGCAACAGACCGACGGGCAGGGGCACGGGAGGATTCTGCTGCAGCAGCGAGATGGCGAAGGCCCCCGCGTCCTTGGGCACACCCAGCACCACGAAGTCCAGGGTGGCGCCCGGCGCCGGCTGGTTGAAGATGTGGAAATCGACGATGGCGGCGGCGTTGGATTCATACACCAGCTCGTCCGCGCCGATGTCCACGGTCGTACCCTGGGGCCGCGGCGTGCCGTCCCAGTCCGTGATGTAGGTGTAGGTGCCGATGCCCTTGTCCACGAGCGGCGAGGTCGGGGCAATGTGCAGGTTTCCGGTCGTTGCATTCACGAACACCGGATCCACGGAGATGTCGTTCTGGCCCTTGGTGAGATTGGGCGAGTAGTTGAGGACGTTGTTCCAGATGTTGTTGTAGTCGAGGGTGACGCCCTTACCCGTGGCAGCGTCAGCATCGATGCCGAGCTGGGTGAAGTTGGTGATGGTGTTGTTGTAGATGCGTCCGGTGGAGGGAACGGTTCCGTTGCTGGTGATGATGATGCCCTTCAGGCCCTTGAGGAGGGTCCCGTCGAAGGTGTTGCTGAAGATGTCTACGTTCGTCGAGGAGTAGACCGAGATGTTGTCGTTGTAGCAGTTGGAGAAGTAGTTGCCGGCGATGAGGACGTTCTTGTTGTTGTTCCAGACGTGGATGCCCCGGGCCTTGCCCTCGATGGTGCAGTTGAGGACCTTCCAGTCGGTGTTGGTGCCCCAGGAGGCAATGGCCGCGTCCCACCAGCCGTTGTTGGATCCCTTGACAGTCAGGTTCGCCACGGTGCAACCGGTACTCACGTTGAGGACCCGAGCTGCGGACGTGTTTCCTTCCGCGTCCAGGATGCAGTCCCGGGCGGAGGAGCCGATGAGGGTGATGCCGGCCGGCAGGGTCAGGGGATAGACCTCGCGGTTACCGGAAGTGTTATACGTGCCCGGCATCACGTGCAGGGTGTCGTTCACGGTCAGCCGGGTCAGGGAGAAGGTGATCGTCTTCCAGGGGCTCTTCAGGCTGCCGTTGCCTCCCTTGTTGCTCCCGCTCAAGGCGTCCACGTAGTAGTCCGCGGCCCACCCGGAAGCCGCAAGGAGGAAAATCACGCAGATTCCGACCAGGATGGCTTTCATGGCTGTTCTCCTATCTCAACGCCAAAAAAATGACCAATCGGTGGGATGATTTCCCGAGAGCCTCATTGTAGCCCGGGATTCCTGGAAGGAAAAGCCGGTCATCCGGAAATGGCCCGTGCCTCGGTGATCCGCCACAAACGGTTGCCGTGGGCGGGCCATGGATTAGGTTTCCCTGAATCGCCCGAAACACCGGAAACCATCACCATGGCCAAAAAGAAAAAAGCCGCCCGGACCTGGCAGACCCTCGGGGCCGTGCGGAACGTGGGTAGACACGAGAACAACGTGGTGGTGGACTGCGGAGACGAGGCCCTGTGGATCGACTTCCCCCACCCGGGCGTGGCCCGGGTGCGTCTGGCCGTGGGGTCCAAACCCCTTCCGGGCGCCTCGGGCAGGAGGCTCCGATCCCGGGCCGCTCTCAGAGGCGCGGTAGAGGAGCGCCGGGGCCGCATCACGGTGCGCGCCACCGGCATCGAGGTCGAAATCCGCACCGACCCGGTCGGCCTCGTGTTTCGCGACCATGAAGGCCGGACGTTCCTCGACGACATGGAAGACGGCGGCCACGCCTACAAGCTGCCCCGCATCCGCCTGACCAAGCCCAGGATCTCCGGCGAACGGGCGTACGGCCTGGGAGAAAAGGCGTGGGGGCTGGAGCGGAGCCACCGCGCCTGGCGCATGTGGAACACGGACTGCCACCCCTATCACCAGGGATCGGATCCCCTCTACAAGTCCGTGCCGCTGCTGCTCATGAGCCGGCCGCCCACGGGATGGGGCCGTGAAGGACGCACCTTCTACGGCGTGTTCCTGGACAACGCCCACGCCACCCGCTTCGACCTGAAGCGTCGGGAGGACTGGACCGTGGAGGCCGAAGGCGGGCCCTTGGAATACCACGTCATCGCCGGCCCCTCCCCGGCTGAAGTCCTGGAGCGCTACACCGCGCTCATGGGCCGCATGCCGCTGCCGCCGCTATGGGCACTCGGCTATCACCAGAGCCGGTGGAGCTACTACCCGGACCGGCGGGTGCGCCAGCTGGCCGACGACTTCCGAAACCAGGAGATCCCCTGCGACGCCATTCATCTGGACATCGACTACATGGATGGATTCCGGGTCTTCACCTGGAACAAGAAGCGATTCCCCCAGCCGATCCGGCTGGTGCGCGACCTGAAGAAACAGGGATTCCACCTGGTCCCCATCCTGGACCCCGGGATCAAGGCAGAGAAGAATGCCGTCACCCGCGTGGGCGTCAAGAAGGGCCACTTCCTCAAGGACCCCGGCGGCAAGCTCCTTCAGGCCCGGGTGTGGCCGGGCAAGGCCTACTTTCCCGATTTCACCAGCCCCCACGTCCGGCGGTGGTGGGGGGACCTGCACGCCGACATGGTCAAGATGGGCATCACCGGGTTCTGGATCGACATGAACGAGCCGTCGGTATTCTCGGACCTGGGAACCCTGCCCGGAGACGTGCCCCACCACGGGGCCCCCGGCCGCCGCGACCATGCGGGCAACCACAACCTCTACGCGTCCCTCATGGCCGAAGCCACGTACCGGGGACTTAGACGCCTCGATCCCGACGCCCGCCCCTTCATCCTGACGCGGGCGGGCTTTGCCGGCGTCCAGCGTCACGCCGCCACCTGGACCGGAGACAACGCTTCCACGTGGAAGGACCTGAAGCTCAGCCTGCCCATGCTCCTGGGCCTCGGGGCCTCCGGAATCCCCTTCTGCGGCGCGGACGTGGGCGGATTCAGCGGCACACCCACGGCCGAGCTCTTCACGCGGTGGGTTCAGGCCGCCGCCCTCATGCCCCTGTTCCGGGCTCACACGGTCCGAAACTCCCCGGACCAGGAACCCTGGAGCTTCGGTGCGGCAGCCGAGGAGCGGGTGAAGAAAGCGATCCGCCTCCGGTACCGCCTCATGCCCTACCTCTACACCGTGTTCGAGGAGGCGAGTCGCACGGGCGCGCCCGTCATGCGGCCGCTGTGGTGGACGTTCCCCGACGACCCGCGCGCCCAGACCACCGAGGACCAGTTCATGGTGGGCGACGCCCTCCTGGTGGCGCCGGTGTTGACCCGGGGCGCCGCATCCCGCACGGTCTATTTCCCGGAGGGCACCTGGCGCGGCCTGGACGGTCGCTCCGCCATCCAGGGGCCCATCACCCGGTCCATCAAGGCGCCCATGGATCGCCTGCCGGTGTTCCTCCGCGGCGGCACGATCCTCCCCGCGCGCAGACCCGAGATGCACGCCGGCGAGGTCCCCCTGGATCCCCTGGAGATCACGGTCTTTCTGTCCCCGGACCTGGAAGCCCGCGGCACGCTCTACGAGGACGAGGGCGAGAGCTTCGACTACCAGCGCGGCCGGTTCCTCCGCACGACCTTCACGGCCACCGGGGAGCCGGATCACCTGGTGGTCCGGGCCGAGACCGAGGGCAAGATGAAGATTCGATCCCGCACCGTGGTCCTCACCCTGATCGAACCCGACGGCCGGAAAGCGCCCGAGGAGGTCCAGGTCGAGGATCGGGGGGCGGGCTGGCAGGCGGAGGCTGTGCTGGAGTAGTGCCGGTTGCAGCCGGAACTACTCGACTGACCTCATCACCTCCGGATTTCATCCGACCTGAATGAGCACAATGAAACCGGAACGGCGATTCAAGGCCGGTTCTCGTCGCCCGGATTTTCCCATGATGCCTCGGCCAGACGTTGCTCGATGTCATCCAGCGGTATGGCCGGCTTCTGAATGGGCGTGCACTGGAAGTGGGGCCGGGCATCCTTGGCCAGCTCCGGGTAGCGCAGCGAAATGACCTCGTCCACCAGCCGCGCCCGCTCTTGCATGGACAGGGTGGACACCGTGATGTAGGGAACGGCGAACATTTCCAGCAGGAGCTTCACCATGCCGTCCACCCGGACCACGTCCTCCCACCGCAGTCCGGCCCGGACGCCGTCGGCCCGGACCAGGTCGACCTGGGGTCGGACAAAGAACACCTGGCCGCCGGCCACCCAGTCCATGTAGGTCTTCAGACCGGCGTCCTGAAAGATGTCGGGCATGATGGTGGCGTGCTCGGCCGCATAGGCCAGGTTGCAGAAGGCCCGGTCGCTGACGAATCCGCCCTGGATCTGCTCCTCCTCGCGGATCTGGCGCCGGAACACCTCGAACTGATAGCGATTCACCGTGTCCAGGTTGGACCGGATGTGATCCAGGGTGATCTCCATCTCGGCCAGGACGGACCGGGCCACCTCGCTGATCAGCGGCAGGTGGTAGCGGTCGCCCACGTAGCGGGCCATGGTGGTCTTGCCCGTGGCATGGGATCCAACGAAATAGACGCGCGGGTGGATTCTGGCAGGCGCAGTCTCGGATGGTGATGTCATGATACCCTCCCCGGTTCCCTCGAGGGGTCAATGGTTGGTACGGCGCGATGATACCAGCCTGCCCGGCCCGTGTCAGGATCTTTTCTTTCCTCTTTCAAATCCTATAAGAATGGGGTAGGAAACATCCGATGATCCGGAAAACGGCGGTGAAACGCCTGATCCGTGCGTGTCTTCAGGTTCCAACGTCCGGGAGAATCCGTGTCCGAGAAGAAGTGGTTGCATGAAGTGGACCACAAGGTCCTGTCGGCCCTGAGTCGCCACACCCAGGCCGTGAAGATCGAGGCCCTGGCCGCCGAGATCCGCCTCGACCCGGCGCGGGTCAAGGTGGCCCTCGACGCCCTGGGCGCCGATCACTGGGTCGAGGTGACCGAGGAGACCTACCCGGAGTACCGCCTGGGATCCAAGGGCAAGAGCTTTGCCGGCCGTCCCCTTCCGGAGCGCGCCGTTCTCGAAGCGCTGGCGGGAGGCGAGGGCCGGGCCCGCATCGCCGATCTGGCCGGCCTCACCGGCCTGGACAAGAAGGCGGCGGGCGAGTCGCTGCGGTGGCTCGGAGAAAAGGGCTGGGCCCGCCGGGAAAAGGACGCCCTCGAGGTGACCCCCACCGGCCAGGAAGCGGCCGGGCGGCCGGGCGAGGACGAGCGGCTACTGGAGGCCCTGGCCGGGTCGGACGGCCGCCTCCTGGAACAGGACATCCAGGACCAAAACATCGACCTCGAAGCGGCCCTGATCCTGCTCAAGAAGCGCAAGCAGTTCATCGGCGTGAAGACCCGGGTGGTGCGATACGCCGTCTGCCTCGAGGCCGGCCGCACACTCATCGCCGCGGGCGTGGAGTGCCGCCGGGAGGTGACGCAGCTGGGGCACGAGCTCCTGGTGGACGGCGCCTGGCGCCAGGTGGACCTGAAGCCCTACGACGTCACCCTCGAGGCCGAGACCCTCATCCCCGGCAAGCAGCACCCGTTCCGCCGTGTCCTGGAGGAGACCCGCCGGGTATTCCTGGAGATGGGTTTCACCGAGATCGTCAGTCCCTACTGCGAGTCCTCGTTCTGGGATTTCGACGCGCTGTTCCAGCCCCAGGACCACCCGGCCCGGGACATGCAGGACACCTTCTACGTCAAGCGCCCGGCCGCCGCCGACCTGCCGCCCGACGCCGTGGTGAACGAGGTCAAGGCCACCCACGAGGACGGCGGCAAGACCGGGTCCCTGGGGTGGGGATACACCTGGAGCCGGGACCTGGCCTCCCGGCCCGTGCTCCGCACCCACACCACGGCCGCCACGGTGCGCGCCCTGGCCCGGGATCCGCGGCCGCCGCGGAAGGTGTTCTGCGTGGGGCCTGTGTTCAGGAACGAGACCATCACCTACAAGCACCTCCCGGTGTTTCACCAGGTGGACGGCATCATCATCGAGCGGGAAGCGAGCCTGGCCTGCCTCCTCGGCACCTTGACCGCGTTCTACCGGAAGATGGGATTCGAGCGCTTCCAGTTCCGGCCCGCGTTCTTCCCCTACACCGAGCCGAGTCTGGAGGTCTTCGTCTGGCACGAGGCGAAAGGCGACTGGGTGGAGATGGGCGGCAGCGGCATCTTTCGACCCGAGGTCACCCGGCCCTTCGGCTGCGAGGTTCCGGTGCTGGCCTGGGGCCTGGGCCTGGAGCGCCTGGCCATCTTTTACCACGGCATCGAACGGATCCGCGAGATCTACGACGCGCCCCTCGACTGGCTGAAGGAGACCCCGGTATGCCGGTTGTGAACCTGCCCGTGCACCTGCTCAAGGAATGCCTCGGCCACCCGATCGAGGCGGAGGCTCTGGTGGAACACCTCCAGCACCTGGGCTGCGACGTGGAGGGATACGAGGACCTCGGCCGGTTCAAGTGCGGCACCTGCGGCGCCATCCACGAGGTGACGGCCCGGGAGGAGGCGCCGGGGAAATGCGAGGAGTGCGGCACCGACTTCCAGGAACACCCGGACCTCGTGGAACACCTCGACTCCATCGAGGTCATCCGCATGGAGCTCTTGCCGGTGCGCCCCGACATCTTCGATCCGGGCGGCCTGGCCCGGGCGCTGCGCACCTACCTGGAAGTGGACCTCGCGCCCCCGGCCTACACGGTGACGCCCGGAGACTACACCGTCACCGTGGACCCGGCCATGGCCGACCCGGAGAGCCACCGGCCCTTCATCGCCTGCTGCGTAGTGCGCGGCCTGCACCTGGACGACACCCGCATCAAGGTGGTGATGAAGCTCCAGGAGAACCTGCACTGGGCCCTGGGCCGGGACCGGAAGTTTGCCTCCATCGGCGTCTACGACCTGAGCCGGGTCCGGGGCACGGCCCTGCGCTACCGCCCCGTGGACCCCGACGAGATGACCTTCGTGCCGCTGGGCTGCGATCCGGGCGGCCCCGGCATGACGCCGCGCCAGGTCCTGGCGGCGCATCCCAAGGGCCAGGCCTTCAGCCACCTGCTCACAGGTCACCGGCGCTATCCCCTGCTGGAGGACGCCGAGGGCGGCGTCCTGTCCATGCCCCCCATCATCAATTCCGAGCCCACCCGGGTTCGCATGGACACCACCGACTTCTTCATCGACGTCACGGGCCTGAACGATCGCCTGGTGCAGAAAGCACTGAACATCCTCACCACCTCCTTTGCCGAGATGAGCCCTGGCGTGGAACTGGAGTCCGTGGAGATCCGCTACGCCGACCGCACCGTGACCACGCCGGACCTGACCCGGGAAGAACACGTCCTCGATCCAGCAGCCGCGGCCCGCCTCATCGGCGTGGACCTCTCCCCCGAGGCGGTGGAAACCCTGCTCAGGCGCATGGGACACGAGGTGGAGCCCGGCCAAAAAGGTACCCTCCGGGTGCAGGCTCCGGCCTACCGCAACGACCTGCTCCACGAGGTGGACCTGGTGGAGGACGTGGCCATTGCGTACGGCTTCCACAACGTCCCACCGCGGCTGGTCCCGAGCCTCACCGTCGGCGGCGCCCTGGCCGTGGAGGACGCCTCGGCCGCCGTGAGCCGTCTGCTCACCGGCCTCGGCTTCCTGGAGACCCTGTCGCTGCCTGTCACCTCCCCCGAGCTCTGCTTCGACGCCCTGCGCCGTCAACGCACCGAGGCCCCGGCCCTGGAGATCGAGAATCCCATCCACGACGACAGCGGCGTGGCCCTGGCCATGCTGCGCACCGATCTGCTGCCCGGACTGCTGCAGTGTCTGGCGCGCTACCGCGGCGCCGAGTTGCCCCAGAAGCTCTTCGAGGTGGGCGACGTCACCCACCTCGACGCCGACGCCGAGACCGGAGCGCGGGAGATCCGCCGCACCGCAGCTGTGTCCATCCACAACCGGGCCGGCTTTGCCGAGGCCCGGAGCCTGGCCGGGGCCCTGATCCGGGAGATGGGCTGGCAGCTCGAGGCTGTGGCCGGGGAGGAGCCGTTCTATTTGCCCGGCCGCTGCGCAAGGATCCTTGCGGTGAAAGGTGACCGCAAGCACGACGTGGGCCACTTTGGCGAGGTCCATCCCGAGGTGCTGGAGCACTTCGGCCTCACCTACCCGGTGGCCGCCGTGGAGGTGGACGTGGGACGCCTGGGCAAGGAAGCCGGCGACGAGGCCGAGCCCGGGGGATTCAAGTTGCCCGCGTCGAACCGCACCTTCCTGTAGGATCCTCGAAGAGATCCATTCACACCTTGACTCCAGCGCTCCTACCGCAGGAGCGTAATTGCTGGTTTAGCAGGTTCAACATTGACTTAGTGATGTCCATTGCGTACCCTCGTCTGCCTAGCAATTTACGGGAATCTGGTTGGTGGGGACAGCTGAATGTCCTCCCGGGGGCCATTCCTTCCCTTCATCGCTTTTCAAAATCGTGTTTCTCGGTTCGAGACTCTTCACTGAAAGGAGAAATGTCTCATGAAGAAGTGCAACCTGATCCTTGTTCTGCTCGTACTGATCGCGACATCGGCCACCGCCCAATACGCCTACATCCCGGACAGCAATGCAGGTGCTGGCAGCAACAACATCTGGCCGTTCAACATGTCCTCCACCACCGGACGCTTCATCCAGATCCTGGACGCCAAGTACCTGCCCAACGGCCCGGTCAAGATCACCGAGGTGGCGTTCACCCGTCATACCCAATACAGTCGGGGGATTACTTCGTTCTTTGCCAAGCAGTTCCAGATGAGGATGTCACATTCCACATCGGTTTGCGTGGGGAGTCTCTCCAAGCCTTTTGCCGACCACATGGCCCCCTGTCCGACCAATCTCATCAACACCACCTCCGGTTTCACCTATTCTCTACCGACAGGAGAAACCTGGGTGGACATAGGAACGAACTGCGACTTCGGATACGACGGGAAGAGGCATATCTGCCTGGAGGTCCGGTTCCGGGGCCAGAACGTCGCCCTGGGATTCGTCGGCTGGGCCGATGGTGGAGGCACCCCGCGGCTCATGAGCAAGCTGACGACCATCGACAACTACGCAGCTCTGGTGGGATCGAGCTCGTGGTGCACCAACGGCCTCAAGGTGCGCCTGACCTACGTGAAGAACTGCGTCCTCCTGGCGGCGGATGCGGCCCCCATCGGCTCGACCGAGGGCATTGCCGTGGTCAACATGCCCCTCGGCGATATGTACCAGATCGCCGCCTCCCTGGGGCAAGCCCCCATGAAAGTCGGCCCCTGTCACGTGTGCCTGGTCCTGGACGGGGTCTTTCTGACTTCCATCCTCATCGGACCTCCGGTGTTCGTGAATTACGCGGGCCAGATTCCCGTGGGCGGAAGGGCCACCGGGCGGTTCGTCATTCCCCAGTTCCCGGCAATCATCGGACTCTGCGTCTACCACGCAGCCGTGGCCTACAGTGCGAAGGGGGTCACGTGCTGCACGAACACGGCCGGGACCCTGCTGACCAAGTAGGTTTGCGCTACCCGGAGTGAGCCTTGCCAGCGGTCCGGTCCCGTCAGGGATCGGACCGCTGATATGTACGATGTCTGTCAACGGGCGTGGCTGTGGGTCGAGCGTTCGGGAAGCGCTCTCCCCACGAAGCAATCATGGCCAGAATCGGGCCGTTTCACGCGCGTGGGGCATCCCACAGGCCCTGGATGGCCCATTTCTGGCCAGAAAGTGGGCGTGGAGCGTGGAGTCGTGCGGGGGCCAAAAAGTAGGCGTGGGATCCCCGCATGCAACACGGTACGAGTCCCGGCTCCTCTTCAGAGCAGGTGCAGTAGCTCGGCGGTGAACACTGCACCGGACATTTGCCCCCGGAATCCGGTGCCGGTTCGCGGGCCCACGTAGGCCCGGTTCAGGAGCCAGGGGGAGGTATCCGGGCGGTTGGGAGCCTCGCGGGTGGTGACGGCGCAGGTGTAGCCCGCCCTCTTCACCGCTTCGACCACGGCCTCGTCGTGGTCGCCGTTGGGATAACAAAAGGCCGTGACCGGGCGACCGAGGTTCGCCTCGAGGGTCTGCTTCGAACCGGAGACCTCCTGGTCGAGGCGGTCAGGTCTCAGGCCGGTGAGGATGGGGTGGGTGGCCGTATGGGATCCGAACTCGATCCCCGCTCCGGCCATCTCTTGCACCTCGCGCCATTGCAGGAGCCGAACGCGCTCCACGTCCCGCTGCTCGAGGCCACCCGCGTGGTCCAGGACCGCCTTCACCACCTCGGCTCTCTCCGGCTCCGGCACTCCCTTCAGGGCCGTGACGGCGGCATGGATTCGACGCCGGAGAGGTCCCGGTCGCTTGAGTGCCTGGGTTGACTCCCGGTGGGACAGCACCTTCAGGAGGCCGTCCATCCGTCGCTCCTCCTCGGCCCGGATCACGGCCATGGCCAGGGCGTCGAACCAGAGAGGCCTCGCCATGTCCACATAGTCCGCCACGAGAAACACGGTGGCGGGTACACCGAGACGCCTGAGCACGGGAAAGGCCACGCGGTGGTTGTCCGCGTATCCATCGTCGAAGGTGAGAACCGCCAGGGGGCGGTTCCGATCCGAGGAGATGGGAAGCCGGGCCGCGGCCTCGGACAGGGTCAGGAGATCGAAATGCCTCGCCAGGTAGGCCACCTGGCGCTCGAAGGTCGAGGCCTCGATGCAGATGCCGGGAAAGGGGGCCTCTCTGAGGGCGAGCGGTTCCAGAACCCGGTGGTAGCAGAGGATGAGGAGGGGATGGCGGGCCGCGAGGGCGGACGGGCTGCACCGACCCAGCAGGCCGTGGAATCGGGCCAGGGCCTCCTTGGCCGCGTTGCGCAGGCTACTGGGAGACAGCGGGGCAGCCATTCAACTCTTTCCGGAACAGGTGATTCAGCCGGTCCAGGTGGTCCTCCACGTTGAAGCTGCGCTCGACCCGGCGCCGACCCGCACGACCCATCTTCCGTCGGGTCTCGGGATCCGAGAGCAGGCGGACCAGGGCGTCGGCCAGGGCGTCCGGCTCTGCCGGCGGTACCAGGAGGCCGCTCACGCCGTCTTCCACCAGTTCCGGAACGCCGGTGATGTGGGTGGCCACCACCGGAAGGCCGCAGGCCATGGCTTCCATGAGCACCACCGGAAGCCCCTCGCTCAGACTCGGAAGCACAAAGACGTCGGCCCCGGCGTATACCGGCGGCATGGCCTCGGGTCCGACCGCCCCTGCGAGGTGCAGGTGTTCTTCAAGCCCGAGGTCTCGAATCCGGGCCTCGAGTGCCTCCCGCTCGGGACCGTCCCCCACCAGGCCGCATTCGAAATCCAAATCCCTCTCCCGGACCCGGGCCAGAGCCGTGACCAGGTGGTCGAATCCCTTGACCGCATGGAGGCGACCTACCGAGAGGATGCGCGGCTTCTCCTTCTCTAAGCGGAGCACCGGGACCTTGAATCGATCCAGATCCACGCCGGTGCGCACCACCTCCACCCGGGGGAGCCGGCCGTTACAGGAATCCTTGAGGTAAGTGCGGTTGTAGTCCGACACCGTCACCACGAACCGGGCCTGGTCCAGCTTCTCCTCGAGAAGGTGGTTCTCCAGGAGGATGTCACTGCCGTGGGCGGTGAAGCTGAAGGGGATGCCCAGGTAGCGGGCCGCCAGCATGCCGACGATGGCAGCGGTGTTAGCGTGGTGGACGTGGAGGAGCTCGGCCCCGCGGCGATGGAGACTGCCGGCCAGGAGCATGGCCTCCACGAAATAGAACAGCAGGTAGATCCGTTCCCGCAGGCAGGGCGCGCGTCGGGTCAGGGCGTACGCCAGGGTCGTGAGGCACCGGATCGGAGCCCTGAGAAAAGCCCAGGCCAGGGTTCCGACCAGATCCGACATGCCTGCCGGGAGGAGATAGGTCACCTCGTGGCTCAGGTGCTTCAGATCCGAAGGTAGACTCTCCGGATCGGGGCAGCGGACCGAGTTCATCTGGATGGAGTGCCCCCGCCGGCGCAGTCCATCCACCTCGTTGGTGATGAACGTGCTGGACGGAGCGGGATAGAGACTGGTCAGGTAGGCCAGCCTAATCCCTGTCCCATTATCATCTTCTGCCCGATTTCCGCTCATCCGGTACCCATCGTCAGGAACCCCTCCGGTCTTGAACCTGCCTGTTCCCGAGCTATGTCACCGCGGGGTATGAAGCGTGTAAAAACAATGTAATTTCCGGAAAATACAGCAGTTGTGGGTGCTTCCAGCCCGAAGAATTCTTACAATTGACGCTGCGAATTCGTGTGTAGAGGTGACCGACATTCGGGATGGGTCAATGACGATGTGAACATACCTCCGGGTGTTCGGAACCTTGTTTGATCGGAATGCTTCCCATGGGCTGGTTGCAGATCCGCTACCCATTCACCTCGATGCGCTCGAGAGGAGCCACAGGAGGAGCCACGACCCGGCTCCGGATCTTGACCTCCATACTCGCCCCCATACTGATTCCTCTTGTTCTGATTCTCTCTCTCGCTCAGGGGGTCTCCGCCGATCAGGGCATTTCGTACGAGGTCAAGGTTCACGCCAAGCGCCTGGACAGGCTGACCGTCCGGATGGTGCTGCGGTCCTCCACCGGCAAAGGATTCGGCGACAACACGATCCGTCTGTCCCGGGTCCAGGGAAACGAGCATCCGGGGCGGTCCGGCCCACGGTTCACCCGGACCATCCAGAACTTCCAGGTGCGAAGCCCCCGGGGCGACATCCCCTGCGAGAAGTCCGGAGCCCTCTACTGGACCCTGCGTCCCCAGGGGGCCCGGGTGGTGACCGTCACCTACGACGTGACCCAGATCGTCACAGGCAGGGACAAGAACCTAGCCCTTCTCTTCGATCCTGCCGACTCCTTGCTCTACTGGATCGGCCATGAGGATATGCCCGCCCGGATCCGTTTCCTCCTGCCCAGTGGCTGGAAGGCCGCCTGCAGCCTTCGACCGGGAAAGTCGACGGGAAAGTCGCCCACCACCTTCACGGCAGCCCGCGTGAAGGAGCTCCTGGACTGCCCCGCCCTTCTCGGCCGGCTCCACCGCACCGATTTCAAGGTGCAGGGTATCCTCTTCTCCCTGGTCTTCCACGAGCGGCCCAAGTTCGAGCCGCACACCATGGCTTCGAGGCTCAAGAAAATCGCTCAGTACATGTTCGGCACCTTCGGAGTGAAGCCCTTCGATCGGTATTGCTTCCTGGTCCTCTTCAGTGAGGGCTGGCGCGGGGGACGTACTTCCCACCACTTCAATACCAGCGTCTCGTCCATATCCGCACGCATGGGCGACTGGCAGCACCCCCGCATGCTCATGCCCTTCGCCCAGAATCTCTGCCGGGCCTGGAACGGTCGCTTCATTCACCCGAAGGGGCGGGACCGGTCCCCCATCACCGGGCCTTCCCGCACCCGGGCACGGTGGTTCACCCGGGGGATCAGCGACTACTACGCCTGTCGTTCCCTCCTGAAGACGGGGCTCATGAAACCGGAGGATTTCTTCCACCACTCGTCCCGGCACCTCGGAGGCATCGAGACGAGCGGCGAATACACGAAGAGCAGCATCGCCCGCATCAGCTGGGCCGCGGGCGAGAGGGACAGGGGGTTCTTTCCCTCCCCGCTCAGTTGCACCTCGTACGGCCATCTCCTGGGCCTGATCCTCGACCTGGATATTCGCCACACCACCCGCGGAAAGCGGTCCCTGGACGACGTGATGAAGCTCCTGGGGTGGTGGTTCGGAAAGAAGAACACCGGCTACGACGACAACACCGACCTGGAGAAGGCCGTGAGCTCGGTGGCCAAGCAGGACTACTCGGGCTTCTTCTCCAGCCACGTCGAGGGGGCAGAGGCCGTTCCCATCGAATCCGCTCTGGCCCTCATCGGATACGAGGTCTCCCGCAAGGATGATGCGCCCCCTTCCTGCTTTCGCTTCGTCCGCCACCTCTCCAAAATCGGGCTCCAGGTCAAGACCGGCCGCATCGAGAACCTCGATCCCACCAGCTGTCTCTACGCCGCGGGAATTCGCGTGGATGACCGGATCCAGACCATCCTGGGCGTGAACCTCCGAGAGGTCCGGAACCTGGACGGCCTCTCCCGGGCCCTGTTCGGAAAGTGGCGGGGCTGCAGGAGAAAAGGCGGAATGAGCGACCTGAAGGAGATTCCCGTCATTGTCAAGCGGGGTGGAAAATCCCTGAAGGTGAGCGTCAAGCCGCCCGCTTCCTCCAGGGGAACCGTCCTGTTCTCACCGAAGTCGGGGAAGTACCCCCTCCGGGCAGCCTACCTGAAGCGGTGGTTCCCACCCCCCGGAGGAGGCCGAAAGCCTCACCGCGAGCCGAATCGCAGGTAGTGGTCGTGCAAGCCTCCCGGCTCCAGATCCACCCACAGCGTGGGTGCTGACAGCCCCGGCCTCTCCTCCAGGACCACGACCCTGTATCGGTCGGGGTAGAGGTCCTCGGCGATAAGCCCCTGGATGTCGGCGCGGAATCCGGCTCGAACCCGGAGGCCCTTGGCGTTCACGAGACCCAGGCGTAAGCCCTCGAGGCGCCTCCCGTCGGGCCCCTCGGGCCGCACCCGCAAGGCCGCCTTCTCCTTGACGGGGAGGACACCCAGGCCCTTGCAGGCACCGGCTTCCACGTGCACCTTCCTCCAGGCGCTGATGCGCTCTCCCGCCACGGCCCGGACGAGGTAGGAGCCGGGGGCGAAGGGTCCGGCCGTCTGGTCTCCGCCCACAGTTCCGGACAGGGTCATGCGTTCCGCCTTGCCGCTGGAAACCACCTCGAGGCCGGCGTGCGAGGTGCCTTCGGGTGCGTCCAGAATGCGCAGGGAAAGCGTGCCGAAGAAGCCGCGCGGGTCCGAGACGGGAACCACGATGGGCTGCCGGGCACGATTCACCAGCTCAACCCGATTCAGGAGGATCTCCCCGGTCTGACCGAGGGCATGAACCGTCAGGTCCCGATCCGTGTCGTCCTTGAGTACCGCGAGAAAGCGCCCGGTCTTCCGGTCCAGAGATACCGGAGCCACACTGGTCCGGGAATGATTGTCATTCGGTGCATCCGGTCGCTTCGGCGGCACGATGCAGAGGCGGAGGTTCACCCCGCGCCAGACGGGCGGGCGTCCGGTATCATCGATGAGGCGCCCCACGAGGCCCTTGCCCTTCAGCCGCAGGAACACCGGGCTCTCCATCTCCAGGGGGCGCCAGGTCCGCTTGGTGGCGACCTGGAGATCCGGGCACCAGACGTAGAGAACGTTGGAACTCTGGGGGCGGCGAAACAGGAACTTCCCATCCGCGTCGGTCCAGGTGGGACCCCGGGTCAGGACGGCCCGGGGAGGGCTCAGGGTCTGGACACTCACCGCAGCGCCGGGCAGGGGCGTGCCGTGGCCGTCCACCAGGAGGGCGGCCACCTGCTGCGCCGGATGCACCGGACCGATTCCGGTGGCGGCCCCGGGACGGGAATCCGGGACGCTCAGGGGGTTCTGGAGGACCGTGGGGGCAGGGCCCGGATCCTGCCAGACCGAAGGAAGAGAGTCCTTGGATGGGGCAGGAGAGGCTGGGGGCGGGTCCGGCACCGGATTTCCCAGAGCGGGCCCCGTGTCCGGGCCGCTCGTCTGCAGGATCAATACAAGACATCCGCCGACCAGAATCAGGACCAGCAGGGTCGAGGTGAGAGTCCGGGTCGAAGATGCCATGGGGCGAACCTATCCGTCTGGCGTTCCTGGTGATAGCCGTGCGGCAATCCATACCGGAGGCGAACGGACAGCGCCTCCGAAAGTCCTTCGACCCCTGTGGATATGCGATCTTCCCGAAATTCCTGGCTGCCCGGCTAGGCTGCCCGGCTAGGCTGCCCGGCTATAGGGAACGGCGGTACTGGCCCCCCACCTCGTACAGGGCGTGGGTGATCTGGCCCAGACTGGCCACCCGGACCGTCTTCATGAGTTCCGCGAAGATATTGCCCCCCGTGAGTGCCGTCCGGGTCAGGGCTTCGAGAGCCGCCCGGGTTCGGGGGCCGTGGTCGGCATGGAACGCCTCGAGGCGCCCGATCTGGTCCTCCTTCTCCTCGGACGTGGCCCGGGCCAGCTCCGTGACGGGGGGGGAATAGTCCTCGGCCAGGGTTTTCGGATCCAGGTAGGTGTTGACGCCGACAATGGGCAGATCTCCGGAGTCCTTCAACATCTCGTACTTGATGCTCTCGTCCTGGATCTTCCCGCGCTGATAGCTGAACTCCATGGAACCCAGCACCCCGCCCCGCTCGGTGAGGCGATCGAACTCGGCCAGCACCGCCTCTTCCACCAGATCCGTGAGTTCATTGATGATGTAACTGCCCTGAAGGGAGTTCTGGTTCTTGGCCAGGCCGAACTCCTGGAGAATGATGTACTGGATGGCCATGGCCCGGCGGACACTCTCCTCGGTGGGTGTGGTGATGGCCTCGTCGTAGGAGTTGGTATGGAGGCTGTTGCAGTTGTCGTAGATGGCCATCAATCCCTGGAGGGTGGTGCGGATGTCGTTGAAATCGATATCCTGGGCGTGGAGCGACCGGCCCGAGGTCTGGATGTGGTACTTGAACTTCTGGCTCCGGGTTTGGGCGCCGTAGAGCTCGCGCATGGCCACGGACCAGATGCGGCGCGCCACCCGGCCAATGACCGAGTATTCCGCATCCAGGCCGTTGGAGAAGAAAAAGCTCAGGTTCGGGGCGAAGTCGTCGATCTTCATGCCCCGGCTGAGATAGTACTCCACGTAGGTGAATCCGTTGGCCAGGGTGAAGGCCAGCTGGGTGATGGGATTGGCACCCGCCTCTGCGATGTGGTAGCCGGAAATGCTCACCGAGTAGAAGTTCCGCACCTTGTTCTGGGAGAAGAACGCGGCCACGTCCCCCATCATGCGGAGGGCGAATTCGATGGAGAAGATACAGGTGTTCTGCGCCTGGTCCTCCTTCAGGATGTCGGCCTGGACCGTACCGCGCACCCGCTGCAGGGTCTCCGACCGGATCCGCTCGAGGTCCTCTACACCGGGCGCCTTGCCCTCTTTTTGCCGGAACCGGTCCACCTGCTGATCGACGGCGGCGTTCATGAACATGGCCAGGACAATGGGGCCCGGCCCGTTGATGGTCATGGATACGCTGGTCTTGGAATCCAGAAGGTCGAATCCCTTCATCAGGGTACGCATGTCCGCCAGGGTGGCGATGCTGACGCCGCCCTCGCCGATCTTCCCGAAGATGTCGGGCCGGTGCGCCGGGTCCTCGCCGTAGAGGGTCACGGAATCAAAGGCCACGCTCATGCGCTTGGCCTCGTCGTTTCGGGTCAAGTAGTGGAACCGACTGTTGGTCCGGCCCGGCCCGCCCTCGCCGGCGAACTGCCGCTTGGGGTCCTCTCCCTTGCGCTTGAAGGGAAACACCCCGGCCGTGAACGGGAAGTAGCCGGGCAGGTTCTCCAGGGCCCGGAACCGGAGGATCTCTCCGGCATCCCCGGTCTCCGGCAGGGCAATGAGCGGGACCCGGCTGCCCGACAGGCTGGTGAAGTAGTTGGCCTCCTCGTAGGTGCACCCGCGCACTTCGTAGCTTTGAGACTCTTCCCTGTATGCATGGGCCACCTCGGGCCAGGTCCGGATGAGGTCCCGGTGCTCCGGATCCTGGCGGGCCTTCAGGGCCTCCTCGAGGTTCTTCACCGCTTCCAGAGCCGGTCTGGATCCGTCTGATTGCTCCAGTTCGGCGCCCGTGGTTTCAGCGGCCTGGACCCGGCGGGCCAGGTCGATGGCCTCTCCCACTTTCGTATGGTATCCGCGCACTGTGGCCGCGATATCCGAGAGATACCGGATCCGATCCGGGGGAATGATGGTCCGGCGCTCGGTGACCACCGGCTTCAAGGGATAGCCGAGAGAGGATTCGAACGGGTATCCGGTGTCCGGGGCGTCCGTCTTCAGGGTGTTCAGGGCCTGGAGGAGCCCCCCGTAGAGGGCGTTCACTCCGGCATCGTTGAACTGGGCGGCGATGGTGGGATAGACCGGGAGATCCTCGTCCAGGACATTCCAGTCCCCCAGGTTCCGCCGCACCTGTTTCTGGATGTCCCGGAGGGCATCCAGGGCCCCGCGTCGCTCGAACTTGTTCAGGACCACGAAGTCGGCGTGGTCGAGCATTTCGATCTTCTCGAGCTGCGAGGGCGCGCCGTAGTCCGGCGTCATCACGTAGATGCTGAGGTCGGAAACCTCGGTGATGGCGGAGCTGGCCTGGCCGATACCGCTCGTCTCCAGCAGCACCAGGTCGAAACCGGCGGCGCGCACCACCCGGATGGCGTCGTGGATGGCCGCCGAGATCTCGAGGCTGCTCCCACGGGTGGCGAAGGACCGCATGTAGGCCCGCGGATTCTGGAGCGCGTTCATGCGGATGCGGTCCCCGAGGAGAGCGCCGCCGGTGCGCTTGCGGGTGGGATCCACGCACAGCACCGCCACGTGCTTGTCGGTGAAGTCCTTCAGGAACCGGCGCACCAGTTCGTCCAGGAGGCTTGACTTCCCGGCGCCGCCGGTGCCGGTGAAGCCGACCACGGGGGCCAAGTTCTTCCCGGCAGGGCAGGCCTTCAGTACGGCCTCCATGGCGCTGCGGGCCCCCTCGTTGCCCTCGGCCGCTGCCTCGGCCAGGGTCATGAGGCGGGCGACGTCCAGGGGATTCCGGGCCGCCAGGCGGGCCGCGTCGGCCTCGGGGCCCTGGGTCAGTGGATCGTGGTCGCACGACTCGACCATGTGATTGATGATGCCCTGGAGGCCCAGGCGCTGGCCGTCCTCGGGGGAGTAGATCTTCGTCACACCCCTGGACTCGAGGTCCGCGACCTCCTCGGGCACGATGACCCCGCCCCCGCCCCCGAATACTTTGATGTGCGACGCCCCCCTCTCCTCCAGGAGCTGGACCATGTAGGTGAAGAACTCGATGTGGCCGCCCTGGTACGAGCTGACCCCGATACCCTGGGCGTCTTCCTCCACTGCGGCGTCCACAATGGCCTGGGCCGTCTGGTTGTGGCCGAGGTGCACCACCTCGGTGCCGGTGCTCTGAAGGATGCGACGCATGATGTTGATGCTGGCATCGTGGCCGTCGAAGAGCGAAGTGGAAGTCACGAACCGGATGTGGTTCCGGGGCTTGTAGGGTTCAGTCACTCGGGACGCATGCAAGGGTATTACTCCCGGGATTCGGATTCGGCCGGAGATGCACCGTGAATGTCGGCTCTCGATGCACGGAGAACTTCCTGGAGCCGATTATAAAGTTTAGAAGTGACGGGGTGAAATCTCAATGTCTTTCAAGGATGGGTCTTTCATGGATGGCGCAGGAGTCCGCCCGGAAGCCCCGCGTAGACGCGGTCGCTGGTGCCGAGGGCCAGGATCAAGCAGAGAATCCTGGGGGGGAAGATCCCCGTGTGGAGAGGGGCCCAACCGCGGCCGACGTCGGGACTGGCATAGAGGCCCACGCCGGGCACCGACACCACGGTCCGACCCCGGCGGCCGGGATCCGTGCGGGGGTCCAGGACGAGGTGCTCGGCGGACAGGGGTGCCGGTAGCCCCTTGGAGGAGGGCCGCCACGTCAGTCCGCTGTCCTCCGACCGGTAGATCCCCCCGTCCCGGGCCGAAAGGAGCAGCAGAGCCGGGTCCCGGGCATCCACGGCAATACGCTCGTAGCCCCGGTCTCGGTCCAGCCCTACCACGCCGAGGTTCCACGATGTGCCTGTGTTCCGGCTGTAGAGGACGCCCCGGTCCCCGCGCACCGCGTAGACGAACTTGCTCTCCGTCGGATCCACGGCCACGTCCCGCAGGTTCATCAGGTCCGGACCCACGGCCACCAGGGTGAAGGTCGAGCCGCCGTTTTCAGACCGGTAGACCCCGGCCTCTCCCACGGCCAGGACCAGACTGTACGAACCCTGGGAGGCGTGAACGGCCAGGGCTCGCACCGAACCCGCACCCTGGGAGGCGCGCCACTGACCGCCGCCGTCTTCGGTGAAGAAGACACCGCCGTCCGTGGCTGCCAGAACCCGCTTGTCGTCCCGGGGATCGATCCACAGGTCGTGAACGATGCGACCGCTGCCCCTGAGGGTGCTGGAAACGTTCTCCCACGTGCTGCCGCCGTCTACACTGCGCCAGATCCGACCGGGCGTGCCCAGGTAGACCCTGTCGGCCCGGGAAGGAGAGACGGCCAGGGCCCGCACCGCCACGGCAGCCAGCCCGGTACCGGTGTGGGACCAGGAGATCCCGCCGTTTCGGGACTGGAAGTAGCCCTCTCCCGCCACGCCGGCATGGAGGATCGGTCCCACCAGGGGGCCCTGGCCCACGACCGCGAAGGGGCCGACGTTCCGGTTGTGCTGCACGCCGAGGCCGACGTTGATCTCCTCCCAGCGGTTCTGCCCGCCCCGGGCCCGCCACCCGCCCTCCAGGCCGCTCAGGTAGAGATCCTGGGGATTCTCCGGGTCAAACGCAATCGCCCGCGCCGTGTCCGGGCCCAGCTGGAGGCCGTTTTCAAAACGGTTCCAGGTCTTGCCCTGGTCCGGAGACCGCCACACCCCGTCGGGCCCCACCGCCAGGATCAACATGGACACCCGAGGATGCACGAGGATCGAGTGCAGGTCCAGGGAGGAACCCAGGCCCGTCCACGAGTCTCCCCTGTTCCTGGAGAAAAACACGCCGGAGTCCGTGGCCGCGTAGATCTCCGAGGGATTCTGGACGTCCACCATCAGGTCGTTCACCCGGGAGGTGGTCAGGCCCAGCACCTTGAGGACCCACGTTCCACCGCCGTCCGCGGACCGGTAGACCCCCCTGCCCGCAAGGCCCAGATAGAGGGTCATGGGCCGGGTCGGATCCACGGCCAGGGCTGTCACGTGGCGGTCCGGCGTGCCCGGGGGCAGGTCGCCGTTTCGGGGGGAGAAGGTCGAGCCGCCGTCCACGCTCCAGTGGAGTCCTCCCCGACGCGTGGCCGCGTACACGGTGCCGGGACTCGACGGGTGGAACTGGATCCGGAGGATCTCCTCACCCGCCAGGCGCCTCCCCACCCGGGCCCAGGTCGATCCGCTGTCCGTGGACCGGAACAGGCCGCCGTGGGTGCCGGCCAGCAGGAAGGCGGAATCCGCGGGATGGACGGCCAGGGCCGTCAGGGTGCCCCCGCCCTGGGGCTTCAAGAAGGCCCAGAGACTCGCGCCACCCCCGCCCCCGCGACCCCTGCAGCCCGAGACCAGGAATGCCCCGGCCAGGGCCAGGATTACAAGACCGATGGAAAGGAGAATCACACGCTGCACGGTCAGGACTCCACTAAATACAAGCCGAGAAACCGGACATCATACCCGGCTGCAAGGGCTCAGGACAATATCCTCATCAGCGCAAAATGAGTGCGCTAGCGCTCAAAAAACCAGTAATTCATCCTCCGGCAGAGCCGGAGGCTTTATATTGTGAACCGCTCAAAGCG
>CAZAKZ010000045.1:0-37113 GCA_964485695.1 uncultured Planctomycetota bacterium
AGGCCGCGACCACGGTGGGGGCCGAGAGGACGGCAGGGGGCTTAACGGCATTGGTGGGGAGGGCGGGAGCGGGGATCTGGACCAAGGGCGTGGCCGGATTCCACGTCGAGGTTCGAAATCTTCGCCGATTCGCGGTCCGGACAGGACCAGGTGCGCTCGCTACCATCGGTTCATGCGTCATCGGGATCAGGCCGCGACTTGTGAGACACCTCGCTGATGGGCGGACGTCTCGCGGCGGATCCGCCCGGATCAGCACGGAGATTGGAATCGTGAGGATCGAATGGAGTACGCGCTCGGTGGAAATCACGCCACCTTGATCTGGCGTGGAGGATCAAGGGGCACCGGAAAGACCGAGTTTCGCCCGAACGGTTTTACAGGGCGATCGAGCCGTTTTCCGAGGACTGCGTCGTACTCGAAGGAAATGAAAGTCGTATGAAACAGGCTCGTCGGCCTGGCCTCCGAGAGGGCATACACATTGCTTCCGACATTTCTACTCTACTGGAAGACGATGCATCTTAGCAAGAGACTGTACGGAGAATGGGCAAAAACACCTGGCATGAAGGGAAACAAGTAGGGTGCCGGATGGATCAGAACTCCGATTTCAGGATGCACTTTCCGGCAATGGGCTCCTCACCTGTGGACCGAACCTCAGAAGTTTCGCGGCCGCACCTTCAGGGTCTGGGTGATCACCGTGTATTCCGGGAGGTTCTTGCCCCCCACGTTCACGTAGCCCTTGACGCCTCCGCGGGTCTTGCAGGTGATCTCCACCACGGCGCCGAACTTCTCGAAGTTCACGCCCAGGACGTTTCCGGCGAGGACCCTGTAGCGGCACGGCCCCAGGGGGGGGCGTTCGATCCTCAGAAACTGGTCCGTGTGACCGTCGCCGTTCAGGTCCTGGGAGGTGTCCTTCCTGAACTCGAGGGTGCTCCGGTCGAACACGACCTCGCCTGCGTCGAGGCGGTACTTCGAGTTCTTCCGGACCTTGAACACGGGGCCGGAGGCGGGGATGGGGGTGCCGCCTTCCATGTCGGGAACCCGCGTCTCCTGTTCGGTGAAGACCTGGAGGTCGTTCGCCGGGTCCAGGAGGGTGGCGTTCATAATCTCCCGGCCAAAAGCCTGGATGGCTTTGGCGTTTCGGCTCAGGGCGTCCAGTTCCTGCCGGCCCTCGCAGGAGGCGCGGGTGAAGGAGTGGGTCGTCACGACGGCGCCGAACAGGAGAATCAGGAACAGACCGCTCGCCGCCACCATCTCCAGCATCGTGAAACCGGCCGCTGCGTCCGGGGTGTCTGCAGGAAAGGTCCGTATCGCATTCCTCTTCATCATTGATGGCCTCCCGCATCGCAGATCTCGATCTCGTAGAACACCGGCCGGTTGTAGCGGAAGAAGTGGGGTGGGGCGTTGAGGGCCAGGTCCTCGTCGAAGATGGACTGGCCCAGACCCCAGCCCACGATGGTGCGGCCGCCGTCGTCCACAAGCTGGGTCACGGGCCGCCGGGAGCTGACCAGGGCGCCGTAGCGGTAGAGGCCGGCGTTGTGGCGGCCGTAGGGGGTCACCCAGGTGGTGTCCCAGCCGGCCCGGTAGCCCCAGAGGTCCTCGGTGTAGCCGAGCGGATTCATCCCGTCCGCGTAGATCCGGCCCTGGCGCGCGAAGAGCGCCCCGTGGATCTCGGCGTCGTCGTTGCCCGAGGATCCGCCCAGGTAGCCGAAGAGGTTTTCCTCCAGAGGTATCGTGTTGGAGAAAGGTCCCACGGGCTGTCCCTCGAGTCCCGGGACTCCGGTGTGAACCCATTTTCCCGTCTCTGGATCGATATGGTTCTGGGTCTGGGGCCAGGAGGCCAGGGGCTTGATGCCGAACCGGACGTCGAACTCGGCGATGATGCCCAGGCTGGTGTTGCCCGAGTATTCCGGGTTCTTCTTGTAGAGGCCGTCCTGTCCCTTGAGTGCAGCCGGTCGGCCCTCGCCGTCCACGTAGCGGAGATTGCCCGCGATGCGGGCGTTGCCCGTGGCCATGAAGACCGTGAGTCGGCCGTTGATGTCGCCTTTCAGGTGTACGGTCTGGTTCGGGGAGGCCGGGGGGGTCTGGGGATTGAAACCGTTTTCCACGAAGAGGATCCCCGCCGTCTGGGTGGGAATGGGGAGTCCGGTGACCGTGGAGGTACGGTTGGAGCCGGTCCGTTCGCGCAGCGTGAGGCTGAAGGAGCCGGAGGTTCCCTCGAACTGCACCAGCACGTTCACATTCCCGCTGACGTGGTATCCGTTCTCGTTCACGGTCACCAGGCCGCTCGCCCACGGATCCTGGAAGGCCACGGGGCTCACGGTGCCGCTGGTGACCTGCTGCCGGATTTCGCTGAACGCGGCCAGTTCCGGGAACGGGATGTGCGGTGCGTCGGGCCGGCTCTCCTCCGGATGCCAGAAGATCTGCTTGTCCGCCTCGGCGCCGGCCTTGTAGACCCAGTTTCCGCCTTGCATGCCGCCGGTCACCCGGTTGAGGAAATGGCGGTAGCCGGGGAAGAACAGTTCCATCTGCTTGTTGGTATGGATCTTTCCCTTGCTCAGGGCGGCCGGAGGTATGGGCGAGGGGTTTTCGGGATCGTAGTTCTCGTCCAGGATGCCGCTGATCCCCAGGTCCGCGTCGCTCACCAGGGCCAGGAACGAGGAGAAGCTCTCGCGTTCGGAGACGAGCTGCCGGGCCAGGACCGAGACGCCCTCCACCTCGGAGGTGGTTTCCAGCCTGAAATAGATGCCGTAGGGATCGTTCCCCCTGGTGGCCATGGGCTCCACCTTGACCCGGGTGCCGGGCAGAGTGGAACCGGCGTATTCGTAGAGGATGTCGTTTCTTCCCAGGGCGTCGTAGGTCGACTGGGTGATGAGGAGCCGGGCCTGATGGAGCTGGCCCAGGGCCCCGTACAGGGCGCGGGTTCGGGCCGGATGGATCTTGGCCTGCAAGATCTCGGCGCGGGCGATGGTGAGGTAGGTGACCACGGTGGCGGACACCACGAGGGTGAGGAGAACCACGATCGCCAGTGCCACACCCTCTTCGTTTCTGTTTCTTCCCGTGGTCCGGTTCGGTTTGCGGATCATTCCGATTCTCCCTCCGAGTTCTGGGCCGTGATGCACGTCTCGAGAAGAATGCGATCGTTCCCGTCGCGTGCGTCCTCGAACTGGACGGTGACCTTCAGGGCCTTGTCGTTGTCCAGGGTGCAGTTCCTGAGCTTGCAGTAGATCTGGGGATCCTCGGTGATGGCCCGGGCCAGGAGGGCGGAGCCGGCCCTGGCGATCTTGACCTTGAACTTGCCCCGAACGGGAAAGCCGGCCGGGAAGTAGTTCGGATCCCCGGTGAGAAGAGTGATCCGTCCCTGGTTGTTCGTGAGGAGGGCCGTTTTTCGGAGCGCATGCAGGGTGATGGTCGAATCGCCCATCTGAGGATCTCCGTCAAAGAGTTCCTGCACTTCGCTCGTCTTCAGGGAAGCATCCTGATCGCAGCCGAAGGGAATGACCCTGCAGGCGTCGAGGATTTCCTGCGCCTTGGAGAGCTGGGCCGACTGGGTGCGAATGTATCGGGTATTGCGGGCGTTTCCAGACACCGTAGCGCCCACGCCCAGGAAGAGCAGCGAGAGGAGGCCTGCGGAGATGATCACCTCCATCAGGGTGAGGCCGGCACACGAGGGCCGGGCCGAGGGATTCGAGTATTGGTTCATCGTCTTGTTTTCACTCCCGGGGGTGGGCCCATGCCGTTCTCGGGGCCGAGCACCATGAAGAGTCGGTTGATGTTTCGCCTGGGCGGCTCGGGAGCATCCACGTCGGAGCAGGACGCTTCTGAAGCGTCCTCGTCAAAGACCGGGTCACGGTCTTCACTCCAGGCCCGGTCGAAGTCTGCGCGGGTCGCAGCACCGTCTGCCGGACCCGTCTTCAGGACACCGGGTCGGTCCGGGGACGGAGTCTCGTCCCCGGAACAGGGAAAGAGGGTGAAGAGCGCGAACAGCGCGGCCAGGACCATGCATCCGAGCAGGATTCTGTGGCCGGGATTTCTGAGCATCGGAGTTCTCCCCGTTCACGAGCCGAAGGCACTTTGTCGTCGGGCGACAGGGGCATGGGGTTCCGGAAACGGAGGGACGGCCGCGGGAGGGTACAGGCCTTCAAGGCCGTGTGGTTCATCCTTCGGCAACCCGGCTGCCGTATCGCCTTCTCAGGCGACGTAGGCCCGTGGCTTTGCGTCCGCCCCTTTCGGAACGTTTGCCCTTATCGAGATCAATTCACTGTAGGCCCTTGCCGGGAAATCCCGGCCACGAATAATAGAGAAGGGCCTCTACTGGAAAATACCCCGTGGTACCGGAGAGTCAAATTGTCTATCCCCGGTTTGACCAGGAAGTTCCTAACAGCCCGGCCAGAGGCGAGATCGAGGCGGAGAAACCTTTTCTCCGCCGGTGGGGGCCCATGGAAGGGATTGCCGGTTCCGGTCGATCTCTTCTGGTTTCGTCTCCAGGGGAGGGCCCGAGGAGATCTCGAGCCGGCAATGTGCTCGATGAATACGCACTTGAAATCGAGGCCCCGGCACCAGAACGGCTTTGAATGGATGGGATTTCAGACAGATATCAGACAGATAAAGGACGATCATGGAACCAACTCCTGAAAACCGACCAGAGGACGTAGTGAGCGAGTCCACACCTGAACCCGACGCGGGCAAAGCCCGGAAACGCCGGCGCTGGCCCTGGATCCTCGGCCTCCTCTTTCTCGGCTTCGTGCTCATCGTCGTCTTTCTGGGCCCGGTCATTGCGGGGCCCGTGGTGAAGAGCATCCTGGTGGGGGCCGGCGCCGACCAGGGGTACACCGTCACGGTCTCTTCCTGTACCTTCGGCTGGCTCTCGGGCCTGGAGATCCAGGGGATCACGGCCCGGGAGAACATTCCCCACGGCCACTTCATCGAGGTCGAGTCCGTGGTGGCGGCTCCGCGGTGGCGGGGCCTTCTGGGAGGAACCGTGGCCCTGGGCCGGTTCAGCGTCCTGCGGCCCCACATCGTACTCGATCCCGCCCGCAAGCCCCCGGAGAAGCCGCAACCGAAAGTTTCACCCCCTCCCGAGAAGAAGCCTTCCGAGGCGCCCGCCAAGAGCGGGGGATTGTCGAACCTGGATCTTCCCCTGAATGTGGTGAACGGTCTCGTGGAGGTCCTCGCCATCGAGGACCGGCCCGGATTCCGGCTGGAGAACTTAAGCGTCTACGGCCACCTCTACAGCGGCGATGGACGCCTGGAGGGCACGCTCAAGGGGGATCTGGTGGCCGGCACCCGACGGGAGCCGCTCAGCCTGTCCGGGGATATCATCCTGGGGAGACCGGGCACCAAGCCCAAGGGGAGCGCCTACCTCCGGGTGGGGGGGGTGGACCTGGCGTGCCTGGCGCCGATGTTCCACAAGAAAGGCGCTCCGCGCCTGGATCGGGGCCTGGCCCGCATCACCGGGGAGATCGTGGCCGAGGGTCCAGTCCTGAACCTGAAGAGCGAGGTGCGCATCGAGAATCTCCGTATCTCGAGCGCCGGGGACACCCCGGACGCCCCCCGGATCTGGGAGACACCCGAGGTGAAACTGAACCTGGCGGGGATCTACGAGCCGGACGCCTCGCGGCTGCGCCTTCAGAAGTGCAGCCTGGTCGGGGCTCCGCTGGATCTGGACTTCTCCGGGGTGGTGGACAACGTTCCCGGGGGCAAGCCCCCGAAACTGGACATTGATTTCCAGCCCCGCGGGGATCTGCGCCGCCTCCACGGTCTCCTCCCCGGGGCGGATCAGGTCGTCGGCACCCTGGGGGGGAGCTTCAAGGTGACCCTTGTGGATCAGGTCCTCGGGATTCGGGGGGGGCTGGACCTGATTGACCTCCTCCTCCGGATTCCTCCGGACCCGAAGGACCCCCACGGCAAGGAAAAGACGGTGCGCGAGGCCCGGGCCCGCGTGGATGTGGACCTGACGGCCAGCGGCATCGTGAAGAAGGCGGATCGCAAGACCCTCGAGGGCACCGTGAAGGTCAAGGGCACCACCCTGGGCCTCGACGCCCGTATCAAGTCCGCGAACTTCCCGGATGAGATGGAAGTCACCGGCTCGCTGGACGGCGATACAGCACGGCTCCTGGCGCAGACCGGCATGACCCTGCCCGCAGGCCTCCAGGCCACCGGCGGAGTCGAGGTCAAGTACAAGGCCACGCGGAAACCCACGGCCGGAGGAAAACCCGAGCTCAAGGGGTCCTTCTTTGTAACCGGCCCGGGTGTGCGCCGCACCGGTATGGAGGTGAGCGGCATCCAGGTCTCAGGCAACCTCGCGGGCGATGCCGTCCGGTTCACCCAGCTCCGCGCCGACGTGAACGGGGGCACCGTGATGGTGCGGGGGGACCTGAACATGGCCGCGGCCGATGGAAATTTTTCCCTTGCCTTCGACGCCCGCGGCATCCAGGTGACCCACTACGTGGCCTCGTTTCTTCGGTTCGTGGTGCCGCTCTACCACATCCCCGAGGGCATTGACGCCCAGGTGGGCGGCAAGCTGTCCGGGTCGTTTCAGCTGGCGGGGCCTTTTCCGCCCGCTGCCGACACGGACCTGAAGGCCCTGAAGGGAAAAGGGGCCATTCAAATCGATTCGGGATTCGTGGAAGGATCGCCCCTGGTCGGGCAGATCCTGGCCGGTCTCGGGAAGAAGGCCCGGTACGCGTTCAAGGACCTGAAGACCGATTTCCACCTGGAGGACAGCACGGTCACCCACGACTCCTTCACGGCCCGGGGCCGTGAGATGGCGTGGGGATTCAAGGGCACCACCAAGCTGGACACCACCATCGACTACCGCCTCGATCCCGGGCCGCTCCTGGAGCGCTTTTACCAGAAGAGGGCGCGCAAGGGGAAGAAGGTCAAGGCCTGGGAACGCGCGCTCCGGGACCTGGCCGGTGGACTCAAGGACCTGCCTGTGAGCCTGGGGGGCACCCTGGACGCACCCAGGCTGAAGCTGCTCGAAGGCGCCCTGCCCGGCCAGGGCAATGACCCGGTGAACAACCTCCTGAAGGGGTTGCTCGGCGGAAAGAAAAAGAAGAAGTAACTCCATGCTCGATCCGATCCTCCGCATCGCTCTCGTCTCCGCCGGGGGCTGCTTGTTCCTCCTCGCCTTTGTTGGGCTCTGGAAGGACCTGAAATCCCGCAGTATCTCCGGCCGGACCCTTGCGGCCTACTACGTGGCAGTCGTCCTGACCCTCGTGGGACTGCAGCCCATCCGGCCCTTCGAGATGCAATATCGGGCGAACCAGATCGACGTGTTACCTTCGTTCGAGGCCCACCGGAAGGTGTGCCTCGAGAACCTGAAACGGTCGGGCTGGATCATCGGGGCGGCGCGGCCCGCATCCCTGGTGGACCGGGATCATCCCCGGCAGCCGGAGATAGAAGAACGGTTCCGTGAATACGCCAGGACCCATTCCTCGATCCTGGACGAGGAGGGTCTCGACTTCGTGTTCGTGGGTCGCGAGGGGCAGGGATGGTCCCTGAATCCCGATACGTCCACCCTCACGTTCGTGTTCCTGGCCGTGGTGTTGATCCTGTCGGGGCTCAGGCACCTGGTCCGATTCCTCTGATCCCCCCCCCGGATCACACCCCGTGTCTTCAACCGATCGCGTCGTACGGCACCACCTCCACCCCACGGAACATCCCGGACTTCTCCAGAGGGTCCCTGAGGTCTGCGGCCGTGCACACCACCGTCACGAGGAGGTTCTGCGGGTCCAGGTGGCGCCGGACGGCCGCCTCGATGTCCCCCAGTTCCAGGGTGCGTACGGCTTCGAGGTGGGCCGCCCGGTCGAATCCGAAGATGGCCTGCTCCATGGCCAGGCGCAGGCGCTTCTCGGGCGTGGTCCTGTCGAAGGCCGAGGTTCCGAGGGTGTATCGCCGGGCGAACTCGAGGGCTTCCGGGGTCACGCCATCCTGCACGAATCGTTCGAAGAGCTGGAGCGCCAGGTGGATGGCCGATACCGTGTCTTTCACCGCGGGGGAGAACGCCATGGAAAAGGTGTGGGGATGCTTCGCCACCTTGAAGGCGGAGCCCACCCCGTACGACCAGCCGCGCTTCTCGCGGATCTCGTTGAACAGGATGGCGTTGAAATTGCTGCCGCCGAAGATGGTGTTGGCGAGATCCAGGGCGGGGAAGTCGGGATCGTCGTAGGTGACGCCGAAGTGGCCGATGCGCACGTAGGTCTGAGACCGGTCGGGCTTGTCCACCACCACCAGGCGCCGGTCCTCCAGGACCGGTCGGTCCGCCCCGGCCGCTTCAGGGGCTTCCTTCCTGCCCAGGCCCTCCAGGAGTCGAAGAATGCGCGCCTCCACGACTGCCGGGTCCACGGCTCCGGCCACGCCGGCCAGGATGGAGTTCTCCCCCATGTATTTCCGGTGATACTCCACCAGGTCGCTGCGGGTGATGGCCTCCAGGGAGGCCGTGGAACCCAGGGTCAGGCGGCCGTACGGGTGGTCTCCGAAGAGGTGCTTTTCGTGGAAGAGGATTCCCAGGGCACGGTCGTTGTTCCGCATCTCCACGATGTGGGCCCGGGTCTCGTCCTTGAGCTTCGAGAGCTCGGCTTCGGGGAAGGTGGGCTCCGTCAGGACGCTCTCCAGGACATCGAAGAACGGCGCCTGGGTTTCGGCCAGGGTCTCGCCTCCGACCCCGAGGCGTTCGAATCCGACCTGGGTGACCAGGGACCCGCCGAGGCCGTCCACGGTCGCCTCGAGACGGTCCTTGTCCAGGGTGCGGGTGCCCCGGATGAGCATCTTGCCGGTGAGGTAGGTCAGACCCTCCTGTCCGGGGGGATCGAGGAAACTGCCCACCTGGAACAACGTGCTGATCCGAACCAGCGGTGGGCTGGACTCTGGGACCGTGAAGATCCGGCCCCCACCCGGAGTGGGGGTGGGTCGCGGGGCCCCGTCGAACCCAAACGGCCGGTGGCCCGTGGGGCCGCCCGCGGGCAAGGGGCCGGACGCGGCCCCAGGCCTCGAGGGCACGCCCACGGCCGACGAGGTCCGGTCGCGCCTCAGGTGCCTTGCAGCCGCCTCCCGGAGTTGCTCCGCATCCAGGGCTTCCACGGCCTCCAGGATCTGCAAACCCATCTGGAAGTTCCCCGCGGCCACCTCGAAGATACCGAGGAAATCGGCCTTGCCGCGGGTCTCCTTGAGGTCCCCGTAGAGCGAGGCCTTGACCTTGTTCCTGGCCGTGCTGAGCTCCTCGTCGTTCACGGGGCGGGCCGCCAGGTCGGCGAACTCCTCAAAGAGGATCGCCTCGGCCTCGCGTGCCTGCCTCCCCGGGCGCAGGATCACGGTGATGTCGTAGAGCGAGGGATCCTGGAACAGGGGCAGAACGGCGTTCACCCTGGAAGCCCGGCCCTGATCCACCAGCTTCCGGTAGAGCCGGCTCGACCGCCCCCCGAAGAGGATGCGGTCCAGGAGCAGCAACGCCGCGTGGTCAGGGTGCCGGGTTTCGGGGATCTTGATCCCGGCCATGAGGATCTCGGTCTCGGCCGACAGGGGAATCTCCTCGGTGCGGTACGCAGTCTGTTCCGGCTCGAACCGGACCTCGGGGCGACGGATCTCCTGGGCATGGAGGGAGCCGTAGTGTTTCGCCAGGGTGTCTACCACCTCCCCGGCTTCCATGTCACCCACCAGGATGAGGGTGGCGTTGGAGGGAGAATAGAAGGTCCGGTAGAACGCCTGGCAGTCTTCCACGGTGATGGCGTCCAGGTCCGGCCGCCACCCGATGACGGGCCGGCCGTAGGGATGGGTCTCAAAGGCCAGATTCCAGAGTCGTTCGTTCAG
The DNA here is from genome assembly GCA_964485695.1 of uncultured Planctomycetota bacterium. Taxonomy (GTDB): domain Bacteria; phylum Planctomycetota; class JAFGQW01; order JAFGQW01; family JAFGQW01; genus CAZAKZ01. The sequence goes on from CAZAKZ010000045.1 coordinate 9,805, forward strand.
GAGTCCGTACGGGTCGTTCTCCACCCGGAGGCGCCACTCGTTGATGACCACCTGGCGTTCAGTCTCGAAGGTCCTTTCGTCCACCCGGAGATTCATCATGCGATCGGCCTCGAGGCCCGCGATGAGGTCCAGGTTGCCCCGGGGAAGGCTCTGGAGGTAGACCGTCTCGTCGCTCCAGGTCCAGGCGTTCACGTCCGGGGCCCCGGCGGCCTCCAGGAGCTGCATGAACTCGCCGTCGGTGCGGTTCTCGGTGGCCTTGAACATCATGTGCTCGAAGAGATGGGCGATGCCGGAGATGCCTTCGGTGTCGTCGCGGGCCCCGACCCGGAACCAGGTCTGGTAGCTGAATACCGGAGCTGAGGTGTCCCGGACGAAGAGAAGGGTCAATCCGTTCTTGAATCGATACCGTTCCACCCCCTCCTCCCCCAGAAACGGAGTCCGGCCGAGGTATTCCACGTCGGGGGTCGAGGTGTCGTGCATTTGTGGTCCTTCGATGATGGGTTCAGTCAGGAAACAATGCCGGACAAGAGTAGGAGAGGGGGCGTGGGTTGGAAAGAGGAAGGATGAAAAAAACGCCCGGGGTCATTCCTTTCTCAGCACCATCATGTAGTGCGCGCTCAGGGGCCGCAGCGGGCTCTTTTCCAGAAGGGACTCGAGGGGGGACAGCGCCCGGAGGGCCGGTCCGGGCAGGAAGTCGGGGAGGAAGGTGAAGTAGCGGACGGCGATCTTGTCGAATCCCTCGAAGAGGCCCGTCTCGCCCGGCAGGATCCAGTGCTCGGTACCCTCGTCGATGTCCTTGAGAACAGGAAAGAGGAACACCATGTAGAACCGGTGCACCGGATTCAGCACGTTGATCTCGTGCAGAAAGAACGTTCCGCCCGGTTTCAGGACACGGCGGATCTCCTTGAGCGCCCCGGCCTGTTGCATCCGGCCGGGAAGGTGGTGGATGATGTTGATGGCGTAGGCGAAATCGAAGATGCCGTCTCCATACGGAAGCGCCGCGGCGTCGCCCACCACGGCTCCGCCCGTGGGAACGCGTGCGAGGTACTGCCGGACCTGGCCCTCGGCGCGGTCGAGGCCGAGCACCGTGTGGCCTCGATCCTCCAGGGCCCGGGCATACCAGCCGGTGCCGCACCCGACGTCGAGACCCGTGCCCTTCTTGACGCCCGCCGCCTCGAGGAGCCCTTGCATGGGCTCGATCTTCTTCGCGAGGTAGTGGCGGCGCATGTGATCGGGAATCTTCGCGTCGTAGACCGGAGCGATCTCGGAGAAATGCTCCTCCTCGGTCTCGAGGGAAAAGCCCAGAAATTTACGGTAATACGTGAACAGCACCGCGCTGCCGAGCAACACGCCGAACCAGAGGGTGAGGAGCCGCACCATGAGTACGGCCGACCAGGCCGTCTCGGCCGGTGTCAGGGCCTCGAGGCGGGCGGAGAGGGCCGCCTCCATGGCGCCGATGCCCCCCGGGAAGAGCGTGGCGGCGCCCGCCGTGGTGGCCGCGGAAAAGCCGGCCGTGGCCTGGGTGAGGGTCAGGTTCGAGATGCCGCATCCCCGGGCCGTGAGGTAGAAGCAGACTCCGGCCGAAAGCCAGGCCAGGAGGGAGGCCAGGTAGGCCTGGAGGAAGACCCGGGGCGCGTTCAGGGCGCGAAACACGCTGGCGGAAGGTCTCAGGGTGGACCGGAAAAAGACCAGGAGTCGGGCCCGACTGAACAGGCGGAAGGCGCGGAACCGGAGTCGGGGCAGCACCGCCATGGTGGCTGCGGCCACACCCGGCGCCGCAGCCAGCAGCACCCAGTACCCGAGGTGGCCGAGGCCGGCGGGATCCAGGAGTCCCAGGGTGAAGAGCGCCAGCACGTCGAAGTAGCGCTCCAGGATTACAACCGTCAGGGTTCGGCGCATCTGCACGCTGTAGAGTTTCTTCACCATGTAGGGCTTGAACAGCTCGCCCACGTACAAGGGGGTGATGATGAGGCCCAGGGTGGCGATATAGAGAGTGAGGCTCGTCCGGGCGGGGAGGCGGATGTCGGCCTTGCGGAGCAGGAATTGCCAGCGACTGAACCGCAGGGCGATGTTTACCAGGACCAGGCTGAGGACGGGCAGGATCATGCCGGGATCGAAGGCCAGGACGGCCTGAAGGGAACTCCCAGCCTGGAGGTGGTAGACGATGCCCCAGAACAGCGCCAGGCTGAACACCAGGTAGAGGAGCACCACGCCCTTGCGGATTTCAGGAATCACCGGGGGTATCCATTCGGAGTTTCATAGACAAATAAATTATACTATTTCCCATGCAGGCCAAAGCCGGATCCAGAGTCCTCATTCCCGTCCTGATCCTCATCGGGATCGGATGTGCAGGGATCATTCTCATACTCATCGGCACCGGAACCGACGAGGCTCCTGATCTCGGTCAAGCGGAAGAGACGCCGGGGCCCGGGGCTCCGACCGGGCCAGCGGAGCCCCAGACCGCTCCGGAAAAGGACAGCCAGCAGCCCATTCCACCGGCTCCCCTTCCAGAAACCCCTCCCTCCCGGCCGGAAAAAGAGGCGGAACAACCCGAGAAACCCACCCCGCCACCGGAGCCGGCAAAGGAGACCGGCACGGTCCTGGGCCGGGTCGTAATGGGTACGGGCCTCGGGGTGGAGGGGGCCAAGGTCGAGATCCGCTCGCGGAAGGTCCTGGCCCTGGGCCTCGTCTCCCTCGGCCCGGTGAAGGCCGAGGCCCGAACGGACAGGGACGGTCGGTTTCGCCTCGAAGGCGTGCCCCCGGGCACCCACTACTGCCTGTACGTGACCCATGACCGGTTCGCTGCCGGGACTCTGGATCGGATCTCGGTGGTGTCCGGGCGCGAGGTGGAGGCCGCCGACGTTCGCCTCGAGGCCGGGGCCGTGATGTGGGGCCGGGTGCGCAGCGTGGAACAGGGACCCCTGGCCGGGGTTTGGGTGGCGGTGGTGGACCGGGTCTTGCCTGAGGCCTTAGGCGGCCGCAAGGTGGCCACCACTCGCACCGATGCGGACGGACGGTTCCGCATGGAGAACCTGAAGCCCGGGAAAGCGCGCCTCGAGGCCGAGGCCGAGGGCCACGCGCCCGGCCGTCTGGAGGTGGAGCTGGAATCGGGCCGGGAGACGGGCAACCTCGAGGTGGTGCTGGACCGGGGCCTTGCCCTGGAGGGCCAGGTGGTAGACGATCGGGGCCAGGTGCTGGCGGGGGTGAAGATCATGGCGGCCGGGGATCAGCACGTGGTTGAGACCGTGTCCGACAAGGCGGGCCGGTTTCTGGTGACCGGGCTCCGGAAGGGGATCTACCGCCTGGTCGGCCGGAAAAAGGGCCACGGCCCCCGGCTCTGGGATCGATCCCAGAGGGATTATCCGGCCGGTACCCGAGGGATCCGCCTGTGCCTCGAGCGCCGTGCGGCCCTGGGGGGCCAGGTGGTGGAGGCCCGATCCGGCGAACCGGTGCAAGAGTTCACGGTGGCCTGGGGCAAAGACGGGGAAACGCTCCATGCGACCCGGTCCTTCTCCGAGACCGGGGGCAAATTCCTCCTGGAAAATCTGAGGCCCGGGTCCGTAGTGTTCGAGGTGCGTTCTCCGGCCCATGCCCTGTATCGTTCCGGGGAGATCCTGCTCTCCCACGAAGACCGGCTGATCCGGCAGCGCATCGTCCTGCGATCGGGCGGCGCCGTGAAGGGCCGGGTGGTGCGCGTGGGGACGAACAGGGCCGTGGCCGGGGCCCGGATCCGGGTGACGCATCCGCGCCTCCCCACCGCCTCGGTGGTCATCGGTGGGGAGGCGGAGCGACCGCCCAAGGGCCTACGCTCGGCCCGCACCGACGAGGCAGGCCGATTCATTCTCGAGCACCTGTCGGGCACCTTTACCCTGAAGGTAAGCCATCCGGGCCTGGCGCCCCTGGAGGTGAAGGCGGTCCGGTTTCCGGAAAACGGTGCTCTGGACCTGGGTGACGTGGTCATGGGCGTGGGCGGTACCCTCCGGGGCATCGTGGCCGGACCGGACGGCAAGGGCGACGCCGGGGCCGAGGTGTGGATTCACGGGGAATCGGGATACAACCGGCGAGTGGCCGTGGACCGGGAGGGACGATTTTGCCTCCGATTCGTGCCCCCGGGCCTCTACAAGGCCACCCTGACCCGGCGGGGAGGGAAGCTGGCCATGGAGGACATTCTCAAGATGATGTCCGAGGGGGGCCGAACCGTGAAGGTGGTGGAGGGGGAGGTGGTGGTCCTCAGGTTCTGAGGCCCCGGCGACGAAGAGGGAGTAGGTCCTGACGTTCATTGGAGATCCGTTCCGTGTCCGATGCGATTGAATCCAGCAGTCCCCTGGCGTGCCTCATCCTGGCCGCGGGCAAGGGGACCCGGATGAAGTCCCGGTCCGCCAAGGTGCTGGCCCGGGCGGGTGGAAAGCCTCTTCTGGCCCACGTCCTGGACGCCCTCGACGCCCTGGCCCTCGCCAGGATCGTGGTCATCGTGGGCTATGACCGCGACCGCGTCCGCGCCGAATTCGCTGACCGCGGCCTCGTTTTCGTGGTACAGGAAGAGCAGCTGGGCACCGGCCATGCGGTCCAGGTGGGCGCGGCCGGCCTCGAGGGATTCGAGGGGGACGTGCTCATCCTGTCCGGGGACATGCCCATGATCCGGCCCGAGACCCTGGTCCGGCTCCTTCGCCACCACCGGGACACGGCCTCGGATTTCACTCTTCTCACGGCCCGGCCTGGTGATCCCTTCGGCCTCGGTCGTGTCGTGCGGGACCCCGACGATTCGGTCACGGAGATCGTGGAGGAGAAGGATATTCAGAGCCCGGCGGTGCGGGCCATCCGGGAGGTGAACCTGGGGGTCTACGCGGCCCGGACCCGGCGGCTCTTTCCGGCCCTGGAGGCCGTGGGCAACGACAACGCCCAGAAAGAGTACTACCTGCCAGACGTGGTCAAGGTCCTGCTGAGGGAGGGGGCCCGGGTGGAAGCCTGGTGCGGGGCCGCGCCCGAGGAAGGCCTGGGCGTAAACAGCCGAGAGGAGCTGGTCCGGGCCGAAGCGCTACTGGCCGGGAGGAATCCGGACAAGGCCGGGTGATAGGGCTCCACAGTGCCATTTCCCCCGTCAATCCTTCTTTTCCGTTCCCGGTCTTGCCCTAGCCACGCAAACGGAATAAAACAGAATGGGCATGAAACAACCGGTGCCCGTTCGATCAAATACGCTTGCGAAATCTCGAACCGGGCGCTGGAATGAGCCCCAGTGCAGAGGATGATCCATGAAAGCCAATTGCCAGCTCTACACGGGAAATGCTCATCCTGAACTCGCCGGGAAGATCGCCCAGTACCTGGGTATCCCCCTGGGCAATGCCCAGGTGGAGCGGTTTCCCGACGGGGAAATCGACGTCAAGGTCTTCGACGACGTGCGGGGTGCGGACGCCTACATCATCCAGCCCACCTGCACGCCTGTGAACGACAACTTGATGGAGATCCTGGTCCTGACCGACTGCCTGCGCCGGGCCAGCACCCACAGCATTACCCTGGTGATCCCCTACTTCGGATATGCCCGGAAGGACCGCAAGGACGAGGGGCGCGTTCCCATCACGGCCAAGATGGTGGCGAATCTCCTCGAGGCTGCGGGCGCCGACCGGGTGCTCACCGTGGATCTCCACGCGGCGCAGATCCAGGGATTCTTCGACATTCCCGTGGATCACCTCTATGCCCAGCCGGTACTCATCCAGAAGTTCCAGACCCTGGCCCGGGGGGACCTCGTCCTCACCTCTCCGGACGTGGGGGGGATGAAGCTGATCCGGAGCTGGGCCAAGCGCCTCGACGCCCCCATGGCCGTCGTGGACAAGCGGCGCAAATCCGCCACAGAAGTGGAGATGGGCCGGGTCATCGGCGAGGTCAAGGACAAGGTGGCCATCCTGGTGGACGACATGATCTCCACGGCCGGGAGCATCGTCAGGGCGGCGGATACCTTGCTGGACCACGGGGCCCGGGAAGTCCAGGTGTGTGCCTCCCATGCGGTCATGGCCGGTCCGGCCCACGAGCGGGTGGAGGCCTCGCCGGTCAAGCGGGTGGTGCTCACCGATTCCATCCCCATGGACAAGAAAACCCTGGAGAAGAGCTCCAAGATCGAGGTGGTGACCCTGGCCCGGCTCCTGGGCGAGGCCATCAAGCGCATCCACCACAATGACTCGGTGAGCTCCCTGTTCCAGGTCGATCCTTATCTTCCTTGAGCGGGAACCTGCGTCGGGGGTGTAGCCCCGTTTCCGGGGGCGGGCATTTTCAGCACATCCTTGTCCCTGGGCCTGACTTTGCTATACTTCCGCCTCGTGCGCCTCGATTTCACCCGTAGATCAGCCCCGGTCCGGTGAAACGCCCTGACTGGGTGTCTGGACCGGCCAGGTCATCATTTCCTCGGTGGACTTAACGGAATGAATATCAACAAGTTAGAGGTTCAATCGCGCGAGGACCGCAAGTCCAACGCCATGAAAAGGCTCCGGAAGTCCGGTTTTGTTCCGTGTGTGCTGTACGGGCTGAAACAGGAGTCGCGGTCGCTCATGATGCACAAGGACACCCTGAACGCGTTTCTCCGCGAAGGCACCCGCATGGCGGAGCTGAAGATGGGAGACCTGGTGCAGTCCGCCCTCCTCAAGGCCGTCCAGTACGACTATCTGGGCGAGAATGTCCTGCATGCCGACTTCTTCCGGGTCGACCTGGCCGAGACCCTGAAGATCCGCATTCCCATCAAGTTCAGTGGCATGGCCAGGGGCCAGGCCGCCGGCGGCCTCGTGGAGCAAAAGGTTTCCAGGCTCGAGGTGGAATGCCTGCCCGGGAACATCCCGGAGGAGATTTCTATCTCCCTCCTGGATCTGGACGTGGGCCAGTCCATTCACCTCAGGGAGGTAACGTTGCCGGAAGGGGTCAAGTGTTCCCTCGATCCCGATACCGTCCTCGTCACCGTGAGCCTGGCCGAAGTGGAAGAGGAGGAGGAGAAGGAAGTTGTGGAACCCGTGGGCGAGGAGAGCGCCGAGCCCGAGGTGATTCAGCGCAAGGACAAAACCGAGGAGGGTAAAGAGGAATAACCTCTGGATCCCATGGCCCCCCGTATTGTGTTCGGCCTCGGAAATCCCGGAGAGAAATATACGGAAACCCGCCACAACCTGGGATTCAGGGTTGTTGAGAGGGTGGCCGAGGCGCTAAAGGTAAGGCTGAAGACCTGCGGGGAAATGCGCCTGGTCGAGGCGCGCAGGGCCGGATTCAAGGTGGTTCTGGTCCAGCCGCTGACCTACGTGAACCTGAGCGGCATGGCCGCAGTTCGGATTCTTGACCGCTACGGGGCCGAACCCGAGGACCTGCTGGCCATCGTGGATGACATGAACCTCCCGGTCGGCCGGATTCGCATCCGGGCCCGGGGGTCCGACGGCGGCCACAATGGATTGAGGTCGTTGATCTCGGAGCTGGGAACCGAGTCGTTCCCCCGGATTCGCATCGGCATCGGCCAGCCTGCCGGGGAACAGGAGACCACGACCCGGGACTTTGTACTCGATTCTGTCCCGGCATTGGAGCGCGAAAGCGTCGAACGGAGTCTGGACCGGGCCGTTCAGGCGGCATTGGCCTGGATCCGCGTGGACGATATTCAGAAGATCATGAGTGAGTTCAACCGAAGACCGGAGGAGACTCAGGAGGAGGATCGCCGGTCTCGAGAGAGCTCCGATGGAGAGAGTTGATGTCCGACAACGGCAAGCATTTCTATGAAAGCATGTTCATTCTTGATGCGCGCAGCGCCAAGAAGGATTACGACGGTCTCCAGACGGAGCTGGTGCAGATCCTGAACAAGCACGGTGTGGAGGTGGCCCAGACCCACCAGTGGGGCGAGCGTCGGCTGGCGTACGAGATTCGCCGGCAGAAGAAGGGTTACTACGTGCTCATGCACCTGGAGGCGGATCCCTCGAGCATCGCAGATCTGAAAAAGGACCTGACCCTGTTCGAGCCGCTTCTTCGCCAGTTTTATCTGCGCATCGATGCCATCCCCGAGAAGTTCGAGTTCCCCGCCGAGCCAGAGGATCGCCGGGATGGCCGTAGGATCGGCCGCCGGGACGGTCCCCCCCGAGGTGACTACCAGAAACGCCCGGTAGAGAAGTCCAGGGAGCCGGCCGAGGCCGCCCCCCCGGCTGCGGCCGGGGAGGAGAAACCCAGGACAGGGGAACCTACTGGGGAACCTACTGTGGAACCTACAGGGGACCCGACAGTGGAAGTGAAAAAGGAAGAGACCGGCGCCGAGAGCCCTGAGGCCGGGGAGACTGTAGAGACCAAGGAAACTGAGACCAAGGAAACTGAGACCCAGCAAGTAGAGACCCAGGAAGTAGAAACCAAGGAAACTGAGGCCGTCGCGCCGGAGGACGGAGCCGGGAGTGAGAAAGTCCCGGACGCACCCTCACCGGCGAGCGAGGCTCCGGCCCCAGAGGCCCCCGTTTCTACCGGGGACACTACCGGTAGCAACGGGGATTCAGCACTCGAAGATCCAGTCAGGGACGAGAACCAGGGGTAGATCGTATGAAACACATGAAAATCGTCCTCTGCCAGGATGTAGCCTCTCTCGGCAACCGGGGTGAGGTGGTCACGGTGAAGACCGGGTACGCCAGGAATTTCCTCCTGCCCAAGGGGCTGGGCGTCCTCGAGACCCGGGAAAACCTCCAGCGCATCGAGCGGGAGCGCCTGAAGTTCCTGGCCAAGGAGGAGGCCCGGAAAAAAGACCTCGAGCTGCTCAGGGACAAGCTGGCCGAGACCTCCTGTACCATCGAGGCCAAGGCCTCGGAGGAGGGGCACCTCTACGGTTCGGTCAATTCCCAGATGATCGTGGAAGCCCTGGAAAAGGAGGGCGTCGGACTGGACCCTCGCTGGGTGCACCTGGACAAGCCCATCAAGGAACTCGGCGTCTACGAGATCACCCTGCAGCTCCATCCCGAGATCGAAGCCGTCACCAAGCTCTGGGTGGTCGAGGCAGAAGAACAATAGAGAAGAACCATAGAGAAGAACAGCAGGGAACCGTCCTGCAAGTTCTGCCGGCCGCCCGGCCTCCTTCCCGATCTGGCCTCTGAACCCGAAATTGCCATGGCCCGGAATGACAATGCCGGGAGGCCGCGCTATAATATCCCCGTCCATCAGGGACCCGTTCCTTCAAGTCCCGACGTAACCTCAAGATGCGGTTGGGGATACTACCCATGGAGACCAAGCTAGCGACCCAGTCGGGTATCGAGGCGCTCACCCCCAGTGATCTGGACGCGGAACGCGGCGTCCTGGGATCCATCCTCCTGGATACAGCGGCGTTCGGCCAGGTGGTCCAGATCCTGAAGCCCGACGACTACCACAGCACCGCCCACCAGCACGTGTACGCTTCCATGATGGACCTGTTCGACCGGAATCAGCCCATCGATCCGGTCCTGCTCCGGTCCGAGCTGGAGAATGCCGGCACCCTGGACAAGGTGGGCGGCGTCGATTACCTCCTCTCCCTGGCCGAGGCCGTGCCCAGCGCGGCCAGCGCCGAGTATTACGCCAACCTGGTGAAGGAAAAGGCCGTGCTGCGGTCCATCATCCATGCCGGGGAGGACATGGTCCGCCTGGCCAGGTCCTCGGGCGCGGAGTATCGCAAGGTCCTGGACGACGTGGAGCGGAGGGTGCTGGCCCTCGGCCAGGCCCTCATCACCGGGGAGTCCAGGCGCATGGATCAGCTGCTCCGCGAGACCTTCGATCGGCTGGAGGCGCTCCAGAACCGACAGGGCAACATCACCGGCCTCGCCACTGGATTCCACGAACTGGACGAACTCGTCAACGGCCTGCAGCCCTCTCAGCTCGTCGTGGTGGCAGGACGCCCCAGCATGGGGAAGACCACCTTCGCCCTCAACGTGGCAGAACACGTGGGCATCGAGGAAAACACCCCGGTCCTGGTCTTCAGCCTGGAGATGTCCAGCGAGGTTCTGGTGGAGAACATGCTCTGCTCCCGGGCGCAGGTCAACGCCCACAGGTTGAAGCGCGGCGTCCTGGGCGAACGGGTCTGGTCGCGGCTGGGCGAGGTGGCCGGAGACCTCGGGAACGCCCCCATCTTCCTCGACAGCACTCCCGGCCTGACGGCCATGGAGATCCGCGCCAAGGCCCGGCGCCTCAAGGCCCGACACGGCCTGGGGCTGGTGGTGGTGGACTATCTCCAGCTCCTGGACCTGGGCCTCAGGGACTTCCGGTCTTCCCGGGTGGACAGCCGGCAGGCCGAGATCGCCGCCATTTCACGGGGCTTGAAGAACCTGGCCCGGGAACTGGACATCCCCATCATCGCCATCAGCCAGCTCAACCGGTCGGTGGAGCAGCGACAGAAGGAGGACTTCCGGCCCCGGATGAGCGACCTCAGAGAGTCGGGCGCCATCGAACAGGATGCCGACGTCATCATGCTTCTCTACCGGGACGAGTACTACCACCGCGACCGCGAGGAGTCCAAGGGTCTGGCCGAGGTGAACGTGGCCAAACAACGAAACGGTCCCACCGGCACCATCGAGCTCAACTTCACCGGGGAATACATGCGCTTCCGGAATCTGGCCCGATCCATGGAGATGTCCGTGGATAGAGGGGATCAATAGGGGATCAACAGGGGGCAATAGAGGATTATTATTGAAACCCTTGAGATCGATGCATGAAATTGCTGCATGAGATTGAACCATAGCATTCAGGCCGCTCGCCCGTCGCCCCTCCCGCGACACCGGCTTCCGGTCTGGTTCTTCCTCGGACTCACCCTCGTCTCCGGCGCTTTTTCCGTCCCGGTCTCAGGCCAGGCCCCCCGACCGGAGGATCAGGAAGGCCGGATCATCCATGAGATCAAGATCCAGGGCAACGAGCGTGTCAGCGCGGAGGCCGTGAAGGCCAAGCTCCTGACCCGGGAGGGCAATGCCTTCAATTCCAGCCTCGTCAGCAAGGACATCAAGGCCCTGACCCAGTCCGACGGCTATTTCCTGGACGTGAACGTGAAACGCATCGTGCTGCCCGACGGCACCCTCTCCCTGCTGTTCAAGGTGAAAGAGAAGGACTTCGTGGAAAAGGTCCAGTGCTTCGGCGCCTTCCGGGAGAACGCGAAGGAGGTCCTGGCGGAGGTCCGGCTCAAGGGGCTGCGTTTCGTGGACAGATCCGAGATCCGGCGGAAGGCCAGGCGCCTGGAAGGGTGGTACCGGAAGAAGGGATATCACCACGTCATGGTCCGGACCGCGACCCGGCCCGGGCCGCGTGGGGGAACTCTGGTCTATTACCTGGTGGATGAGGGTCCCTTGGTCAAGGTGGAGCGCGTGGTGTTCCGGGGGAACCGGTCCCTGGACAGCAGCCTTCTCCTCAAGGTCATGCAGACGGAGGAATCGGGATTCCTGAACACGGGGATCTACGATCGGGAGGTGGCGGAGGCCGACTGCATCCACCTCCAGGAGTACTACCGCCACCGCGGATTCCAGGACGCCCGCGTCGATCTCCTCGACGTGCTATGGAACGGGGACAACTCGGCGGTAACCCTGGTCGTCGGCGTGGACGAGGGGGACCCGTACCTCGTGGATTGCATCGAGATCGAGGGGAATCGTCTGTTCACGGACGAGGAACTCCTCATGGGCATGGAACAGAAGGTCGGGGAGCGGTTCGACGGCGTGAACATCACCCTGGACATGGAGGCCATCCTCTTCCGGTACAGGGAGCAGGCCTACCTCGATGTCCAGCTCAAGGAGGACCTGGTCTATCGCCTGGAGGCGCCCCGGATCAAGGTGGTCTACCGGATCAGCGAGGGAGAGAAGATCCGGGTCGGGCAGATCAAGGTCTACGGCAACGAGATCACCCAGGACAAGGTGATCCTGCGAACCCTCAGCCTCGCCCCCGGGGATTACCTGAACATCCAGGAGGTCCAGCGGAGCATCAACCGCCTCCGGAGTCTCGGCTACTTCGAGCCCGGCCGCCTGGGCGTGGCGGAACCGGAGTTCAGGAAGACCGCCTCCCAGAACGTCCAGGACATGATTCTCCGGTTCAGGGAAGGGCGGACCGGCCGCCTCCGCATGGCCCTGGGGGTCGGGTCCGACCGCGGCCTGTCCGGCATCTTCAGCTTCACCAAGGAGAACTTCGACATCGCCGACCTCCCACGGTCTCTGCGCGGTTTCTTCGCCGGCGAGGCCTTTTCCGGCGGCGGTCAGACCCTCATCCTCCAGGCCGCGCCGGGCACCCGGGTCTCCAACTTCCAGGCCCGGTTCATCGAGCCGCGGGTCTTTGACACGCCCTGGATTTTCGACTCGAGCCTCTACCGGATCCGGTACCGGTATGACGCCTACTACTCGGACCGCACCGGATTCCGCGTAAACCTCGGACGCCACCTGGACAGGGATCTGGGCATCCGCGACGTGTTCAGGGTGAACGGCGCCCTGCGCTACGAGGTGGTGGACTTCAGGAACTCCGAGGACGACGTCGACATCACGGTGCCGCCCCCGGCGCTCCGGGAAGAGGGCACCCTCCGTATCCATTCCTTCGAGCTGACCGGCCGCTATGCCTCCTGGGATGATCCGCTGCTGACCACCCGCGGCTTCAGCGTCGATGTGAGCGTGCGGCCAGCCGGTGGCTTCCTGGGGGGGAGCGAGAACTTCTGGAAGGCCTCCACCACCTTCGAGGTCGGCATTCCGGTCTACACCACCGAGGACCGGGGCATCCACGTGCTGGGATTTCGAGGCTCCTTCGGCTGGGCCGAGGAGTTCGGCGATTCCGATTTCGTCCCCCTGGTGGAGCGGTTCTTCGTGGGCGGCACCGAAACCCTCCGGGGCTTCGATTTCCAGGGCGTGGGCTCGCGGGATCGAAACGGCGACGTCACCGGAGGTCAGGCCATGTGGGCCACCAGCGTCGAGTACCGGTTCCCGCTCTACGGGGATTCCCTCCGGGGGCTGTTCTTCTGGGACGCGGGCACGGTGGGCGAACGCCTCACCGACCCCACGTTTCGCGACACGCGCATGAGCGTGGGCTTCGGATTCCGGATCCGGATCCCTTTCCTGGGGGTCCGGCCCTTTGCCATCGACTTCGGCTTCCCCATCAAGAAGGAGAGGTACGATGATCGCCGGCTGGTGAGCTTCACCATCAGCCAGTTGCTCTTCTGACGCAGGTTCTTCATCGAGTCACCCGGGCGGGGTAAAGACCCGCCCATCAACCGAGAGGAAAAATGACCATGTTCGGGAAATCACGCGGGCTTCCGGTCCACTGGCTGGCGATTAGCATTGCCATTCTCGTTGCGGGCCTCATCGTCTCCGAGGCCTCGGTGGGTGGGACCGAGCCGCCCGTGAAGATCGGATTCGTCAACATCTTCAAGGTGCGGGGCAAGTCCAAGAAACAGGTCCAGCTTCTCCAGGAGTTCGGGAAGAAGATCGAGCAGCAGCAGAAGGCCCTCCAGGACCGCGGAGCGAAGAACGAAAAACGGCTGCGGGAAGAGCTCCCCCTGTACGAAAAGGGCACCAAGGAACGGGAAGATCTGTTCGTGAAGATCAAGATCGAGGACCAGAGCCTCAAGATCGAGAACCAGATGCTGCGCGACAGATACAACGTGGGCAAAGCCCGGCTCTTTGAAGATTTCCTCAAGGATCTCTACAAGAAGCTGGACGCGTTCGGCGAGGCCAATGGCTTCTCGGCCATCTTTTTACAGCGGCGCGTCACCAAGATCGAGTCCGCCGATGACCTGTTGTATGCGAATAGCCAGTGGGTCCTTTACCACAACAAGGCGCTGGACCTGACCGACGAGGTCATTACAATCATGAACAAGAAATAGCCGCAGGCTGCCAGGTAGGCCCTGCCGGGTTGCTCAGTCGATGGACGATACTGGACGCGTTTCAATGAACATCACGCTGAGAAAACTGGCCGATCACGTGGGTGGAATCGTGGTGGGGGATGCCTCGGTGCAAATCACGGGATTTGCCAGCCTCCAGGCCGCTGGTCCCGGGGATCTGACCTTCCTCCGCTCCTCCGGAAATCGGGAAGGACTGGACGGAACCCAGGCCTCGGCCGTGGTAGTAGGGCTGGACGTGGAGGCCGAGGGCCTCACCCTTCTCCAGGTGGAAGATCCCGAATCAACCTTTAACCGCATTGCCCGGGAACTCGGCCCCCGGACGCCGCCGGTGCCCGCGGGCATTCACACCACGGCCGTGGTGGACCCCGCGGCCCGGGTGGATCCCAGGGCGGCCATCGGACCCCACGTGGTGGTGGAAGCGGGGGCGGAGATCGGGCCGGATACCCAGATCGGCGCCCTCAGCTACATCGGCCACGACGTGCATGTGGGGGCGGAGTGCCGGTTCTTTCCCCGGGTGGTGGTACGGGAGTCGACCTGGATCGGCGACCGGGTGGTGCTGGAATCGGGGGTGGTGATCGGGTCCGACGGCTTCGGCTGGGAGCCCGGACCCGCCGGACCGAGGCGCATCCCCCAGATGGGCCGGGTGATCCTGGAGGATGACGTGGAGATCGGCGCCAATACCACCGTGGACCGGGCGCGGCTGGATGAAACCCGTATCGGCCGGGGCTCGAAGCTTGACAACCTGGTGCAGGTGGGCCACAACGTGAAGCTGGGAACGTGTAATCTCTTGGCCGCCCAGGTCGGTCTGGCCGGCACCGTCACCGTGGGCAGCGGCGTGGAGATGGGCGGCCAGGTCGGTATCAACGGCCACATCGAGATCGGCGACGGCGCCAAGATCGGGGCCCAGTCCGGCATCTTGCGGTCCGTGGAACCCGGCGCCAGGATGTTCGGATCCCCCGCCCATCCCGTCGGCGTGCGCAAGCGGCTCGTGGTGCTGGAGCCTGAACTGCCCGACCTGTTCAAGCGGGTGAAACGCCTCGAAGAGAAGGTGGCTCAGTTTGAGGAATCAGAGGAATCAACGGACGATTAAGGAAGAGGTCGAGGTCACCGGTGTAGGCCTCCATTCGGGCAAGCCGGTCACGCTCAAGATCCGCCCGGCCCCGCCGGATCACGGCCTCATCTTCGTCCGCACCGACGTGGACGATTCTCCTCTCATCGCCGCGTCCTTCGAAAATGCCCGGCGGCTGGATCGCCGCACCGCTCTGGTGGTGGATTCGGTGGAGGTCCAGACCGTGGAGCACCTCCTGGCCGCGCTGTGGGCCCTCCAGGTGGACAACGCCATCCTGGAGGTGGACGCCGAGGAGATCCCGGGAGCCGACGGCAGCGCCAAGCCCTTCGTAGACGCCTTTGCCGGTGCGGGGACCGTGGACCAGAAGGTGCCCAAGAAGGGATTCGCCCTGGACCAGACCATAAGCGTCACCGATGAGACGAGTGTGCTGGTGGCTGTGCCCAACGAGAACGGATTCGGGGTGAGCTACACCCTGGACTATGCCACCCACAACGGCGGAGCCTTTCCCGTCCAGCACTTCGAGCGCCCCGAGCTGACGCCTGAGGTCTTCATCGAGGAGATCGTTCCGGCCCGCACCTTCTGTCTGGAGCAGGAAGCCAAGGCGCTCCGGGACGCCGGGCTGGGCCGGGGGGCCAACTACCAGAACACCCTTGTCGTCAATGATTCGGGCGACGTCATCGAGAACAAGCTCAGATTCCCCGACGAGTTCGCCCGACACAAGATCCTGGACCTCGTCGGAGACCTCTGCCTCCTCGAGGCCGATCTCCAGGCGCACCTCATCGGCACCAAGACCGGCCACGACCTGAACCGGAAGATGGTGGGGGAGCTGATGCGCATCATGCACGACCTGGAGGACAGGGACGTGCTGCAGCGCACCGGCCGCATCGATATCAATGAGATCATGCGGATTCTGCCCCACCGGTATCCCTTCCTGCTGGTGGACCGGGTCGTGGAGGTGGACGGCATCCGGCGGGCCGTGGGCATCAAGAACGTCACCATCAACGAAGCCTACTTCCAGGGCCACTACCCCCAGCAGCCCATCATGCCCGGTGTGCTCCAGATCGAGGCCATGGCCCAGATTTCCGGCGTGCTCCTGCTGCGCAAGCTGGAGAATACCGGCAAGATCGCGGTGCTGGCCAGCATCGACAAGGTGAAGCTGCGCAAGGCGGTCTTTCCGGGCGACCAGCTCAGGCTGGAGGCGGTGAGCATACGCGTGCGGCCCTCCATCGGCCACGTGCGCACCACGGCCAGGGTCAACAATGTGCTGGTGGCCGAGGCCGAGCTCAAGTTCATGCTGCTGGATCCGGCCGGGGGAGGAGAGACCCGGTGAGGGATTTCCGCTCCGGGTGGAGCGAGGTTTCCTCTTGCCCCCGGGCCCCCGCATCCCGTCCCACCGGGGGAGCCCCGTTGCCTACAGGTGGAAGAGGTTGAAGATGCTCAGGACCGTCGTCATCGGTGTGGGCCACCTCGGGAGGCACCACGCCCGCATCGTTCACGAATCCAGCGAAGCCGAACTGGTGGCCGTGGTGGACACCGATGCGGAGCGCGCCAGGGAGATCGCCGAACCCCTGGGTGTGCCCGCCGTGACCCGGGTGGACCCGATCCCGGGGGGCCTGGATGCACTGGATGCAGCCGTCATCGCCGTCCCCACCCCCTTTCACGCCGATCTGGCTCTCCCACTCCTCGAGCGAGGCCTGGCAGTGCTGGTGGAGAAACCCCTGGCTGAGGACGTGGCCTCGGCGAGGCGCCTGGTGGAGGCGGCCGAGGCGTCCGGGGCCGTGCTCCAGGTGGGCCACGTGGAGCGATTCAACCCTGCGGTCATGGCCATCCTGGATATGGGGCTCAAGCCGGTCTACATCGATGCGCGGCGCATCAGCCCTTTTACCCTCCGTTCCGCGGACGTGGGCGTGGTCATCGACCTGATGATCCACGACCTGGACATCGTACTCCACCTCGTGGGCCAGCGGCCGAAGACCACCCAGGCTCTGGGCGTGGGTGTCATCACGGGCAAGGAGGACATGGCCAACGTCCGCCTCACGTTTCCCTCCGGAGCCGTGGCGGACATCACCGCCAGCCGCCTGGCCCTGAAGACCGAACGGCGCATCCGGCTCTTCAGCACCGACGCCTACGTGAGCCTCGATTACGTGGCCCGACAGGGTGTGGTCTACCGGGCCGATCCCCGGCTGAAGCTGAGCGAGTTCGGCGCCGCGGGCATGGATGCCCTCCGGGCGTCAACGAACTTCATCGACCTCTTCCAGCAGGGCCTCCTCACCATGACCCAGCTGGAGATGGGCGACCACGAACCCCTGGCCAAGGAGTTCGAGGCCTTTGCGGCCGCGGCCCGGCGGGAGGTCCTTCCGGCGGTGACGGGGAGAGACGGCCTGGAGGCCATCCAGGTGGCCGAAGCGGTGCAGAACGACGTCCGGGCCTTCGCTGAACAATTCAGCGTCTAACTAGATCCAGGATCTCCCGGGCCGCGCTCTCCGAGGGATGCATGCCCACCAGGGAGGACCGGACGTGGTCCAGTCCTTCCACCATGGCGTCCCGTCGGGCCGGATCGTCCAGGAGGGCGGCGGCCGCGGCCGTGATCCGGGGGGCGGCGTTTCCGGAGACCAGGAACTCCGGCACCAGCTCGCGGCCCGCCAGGAGGTTTACCAGAGTAATGTAGGGCGCGGTCACGACCAGCCGGGCGCCGAAGCGGGACAGCCATCCCACGGGATAGGCCACCACCATGGGGGTCCGGAAGTAGGTGCATTCCAGGGTGGAAGTGCCGGAGGAGGTCAGAACGAGGGCGGCGTCGCGCTGGATCCGGTGGGTCGATCCCACCTCCACCGGCGCGTCCAGTCCGGCTTCCCGAACCCGGCGCTGCATCTCCGGCAGGAAGGTTTCGCTGGCACAGGCCACCCGGGCATGGAGGCCGGGGCGGTGCGTTTTCAGGGCCAGGAAGACCCGGGCAAACAACGGGAGCAGGCGCCGCCACTCCTGAGACCGGCTCCCGGGGAGCAGCCCGATGAGGGAGGCCGCATCCGGGGGGGGCGCACCCAGGTCCGATTCCTCCCGGGCCAGACGGTCGATGAGAGGGTGTCCCACGTATCGCGCCTCCACGCCCCGATCCCGGAAGTAGGCCTCCTCGAAGGGGAGAACCACCAGGAGCCTGTCGATACGCTGCTGGATCTTCCGAATGCGCCAGGGCGCCCAGGCCCAGACCTGGGGGGCCACGAATTGCACCACGGGAATGCCGAGGCGCTTCGCCACCTTGGCCACCACGAAGTGCCAGCCGGGAAAATCGATGAGGACCACGGCGTCGGGCCGATGTTCGGACAGGTAGGCCTCGGTGCGGCGGAGCAGATCCCGGAGCTTCGGAAGGTGTCGTACTACACGCACTACGCCCATGACCGCCAGGGAGGGGAGAGGATAGAGGATCTGAACGCCGGCCTTTTCCATGGCCGGGCCGCCGTAGCCCGTGAGGCGGATCCCGGGCTCGAGATCCTCGAGAGCGGCTGCGAGGGAGGCCCCGAGGTGGTCACCGCTCAGCTCCCCCGCACTCAGGTAGAGGTGCATATGTATTGCAAGATCTTTTGAATAGTATACTTGTGGCCTGGTTTCAGAACAGTCCGGGGCCCGGGAATGGCGAGATCCCCTTCAAGAAAGGGAGCCGGCCGGCCGACTATTGAACGGGTCGGGCTCCCCTGCGTCAACAGTCCCTCGGAGGGCCTTGAAATGCCCCGTTCTCCTGAATGATCCCCTTGCCCTGGTTCTGAAAGGATCTTAGAATCTCCTTTTCGGAGTCGATCCTCTCCCTGCAGATGGCAAGAAACTGCAAGGAGATGGGTCCAGCGCCGGCGTGTGGCCGGAATTCGGGGATTCGCTCGGACCAGACCGGGCCCTCCCGGACTCGTTGATTTCACTCCGGTATCGCCGTTTTCCATGAAACGGCACTTGAACTCTCCCGACGGGGTCGAGATAGGGATGAAATCCCCCGCGGGAACTCGAAAGAGGAGGTGTTTTCTTGGCCATCGTTCCCGTTGATTCGCTACTCGAGGCAGGCGTCCACTTCGGCCACAGGGTCAGCCGGTGGAACCCCAAGATGTCTCCCTACATCTACGGAAAGCGAAATCTGATCCACATCATCGACCTCAAGATGACCCTCAGAGGTATGATTCGCGCCACGCATTTTCTCTCCCGTATCAGCGCCCAGGGCAAGTCCGTCCTGTTCGTCGGCACCAAGCGCCAGGCCAAGGGCCTCATCGAGCGGGCGGCCAAGTCCCTCGAGATGCCCTACGTCTGCGACCGCTGGATCGGCGGCCTCCTCACCAACAACAGCGTCGTCAAGAAGCGTCTGAAGCGCCTCTTCGAGCTGGAGGCCATGGAGACGGATGGAACCATCAATATCTACAAGAAGAAGGAAATCAGCGCCCTGCGCCGGGAGAAGCGCAGAATCCTTAGGAACCTCGACGGGGTGCGCAGCATGGACGGGCTGCCCGGCGCCCTGGTCATCGTGGACCCCAACCGGGAGAAGACGGCGCTGCTGGAGGCCAACCGCCTCGACATTCCGGTCGTCGCCTTTC
Organism: uncultured Planctomycetota bacterium; assembly: GCA_964485695.1. Taxonomy (GTDB): domain Bacteria; phylum Planctomycetota; class JAFGQW01; order JAFGQW01; family JAFGQW01; genus CAZAKZ01. Next base: position 29,246 of record CAZAKZ010000045.1, read on the forward strand.
TGGACACCGACTGCGATCCGGACCTGGTGGACATTCCCGTCCCCGGCAACGACGACGCCATGCGGTCCATCCAGGTCATCCTGGACCAGCTGGTCAACGCCGTGGGAGAGGGGCGAAAGGCCTGGAAGGAGCAGAAGGCGGCCGAGGAGAAGGCCAAGAAGGAGATCGAGGAGCGTGAGCGGCGAGAGCGGGAGATGCTCGAAGAGGCCCGGAAGAAACGGGCGTCCGAGGAAGCCGCAGCCAAGGCGGCCGTGGAGGCGGCCATGAAGAAGCGGGCCGCGGAACAGGCCCCGCCGCCGCCGGCCCCCGAAGCGCCTCCGGCTCCGGCCGCTCCGGAAGCGGCACCTGCCCCGGCGCCTGCACCGGCTCCGGTTCCTCCGCCTGAGCCCGCACAGGCACCAGCGCCCGCACCGGCGCCGGCGTCGGATCCCGCGGTGACCTTCGAGCCCACCGAGGCGAAACCCGAGACCCCGGCCCCGGAGGCCGGGCCGGAGACGAAACCCGAGGCAAGCGAGGCCTGATGCTCCGGACCGGAGCCGTGAAGGACTGCGGGTGCGCCGGCTCCGGCTCCCGAGGCATCCGCGTGGTGGACTCCGTTCCAGGCAGCCTGTCCCCCGGACTCGATGAGCAGAAACAGATAACAGGAGAAGAACATTCATGGGCATTTCCGCTAAAGAGGTGAAGGAACTCCGCGACCGGACCGGCGTGGGGATGATGGATTGCAAGAGGGCCCTGGTCGAGGCGGACGGGGATATCGACAAGGCCGTGGAAATCCTGCGCAAGAGTGGAGCAGCCAAGGCCGTGAAAAAAGCCTCTCGCGAGATCAAGGAAGGCGCCATCGGCTCTTACATCCACCACAACGGCAAGGTCGGAACCATGGTGGAGCTGGGTTGCGAGACCGACTTCGTGGCCCGGAGCGACGACTTCAAGGCCCTGCTCAAGGACCTCTGCCAGCAGGTGGCGGCCACCGCGCCCCTGGCCGTGGACGAAACGGGCCTGGACCCGGCCCTGCTGGAGAAGGAGAAGGAGATCTACACGGAACAGATCAAGGCCGAAGGTAAGCCCGATCACATCATCGGCAAGATCGTGGAAGGCCGGCTGAACAAGTTCAAGAAGGAAGTCTGTCTTCTCGACCAGCCGTTCATCAAGGACGATAAGAAGGTGATCCAGGACGTGGTGCAGGATTCCATCCAGAAGCTGGGTGAGAACATCACGGTCCTGCGGTTCGTACGGTATCAGTTTGGCGAATAGCCGGAGGGAATCATGGCCCTCAAGTACCGCCGCCTCCTGTTGAAGGCGGGAGGGGAATCGCTGTCGAGTCCGGGTGCCACCTGCATCGACGTGGAAGCCGTCGAGAAGACGGCGGATCTGTTCGTCTCCCTCCACGACCTCGGCGCCGAGGTGGGGGGGGTGCTCGGGGGAGGAAACATCCTCCGCGGCGGCACCCTGGCCGGGGGCACCTTGACCCGAACCACGGCGGACGCCATGGGCATGCTCGCCACCGTCATGAACGCCCTGGCCCTCGGGGACGCCCTCAAGGCCCGCGGCAAGGACGCCCGGGTCCTGACCCCATTCCAGGTGGGTGGTTTCACGGAGCTCTTCTCCGCCTCCGCGGCCCGGCGCTACCTGGAGGCGGGGTGCATCCTGCTCCTGGCCGGGGGCACGGGAAATCCCTACTTCACGACCGACACCGGTGCGGCCATGTACGCCGCCGAGATCGAAGCCGAGATCCTGGTGAAGGCCACCAAGGTGGACGGCGTATATTCCGACGATCCGATGGTCAACCCGGATGCGATCCGGTATAACACCTTGACGTATCGCGAGGTCATCGAGCGCAACCTGGGCGTGATGGACATCACGGCCGTCACCCTCTGCATGGAAAACCGGATTCCCGTGGTGGTCTGCAATCTCTGGCAGGAGGGGGCCGTGGAAGCCGTGGTCCAGGGCAACCTCGAAACGGGAACATGGATCGGGAGTAACGGGAGTTTTCCGGAGTGATTCATGATGTGGGACGAAATCCTGAAAGAGACCCAAGACCGCATGGTCAAGGCCGTCCAGTTCTTCTCTGACGAGCTCAAGGGCATCCGGACGGGCCGCGCGTCCCCCGGTCTGGTGGAGGGGATCAAGGTGGACTACTACGGCTCCTCCACACCGCTGAAACAGCTGGCGACCATTGCCATTCCCGAGCCCCGCCAGATCGTGGTGAAGCCCTTCGACGTCAGTGCCGTATCCGAAGTGGTAAAGGCGATCCAGAAGAGCGACCTGGGCATCACGCCCCAGAACGACGGCAAGATCATCCGCCTCAACCTTCCGCCCATGAGCCAGGAGCAGCGGGACAAGACCGTCGCCCGGGTGAAGGAGATGGCCGAGGAGTGCCGCATCTCCGTGAGGAACATCCGCCGCGACGGAAACAAACAGGCGGATCAGGCCGGCAAGGACAAGGACCTGTCCGAGGATGACGTGAAGAGCCTGCAGACCAGCATCCAGGACGAGACCCGGAAGGCCGAAAAGGAGATCGACGAGGTCCTCGAGAAGAAGAGCGAGGAGATCCGAACGCTCTGAGAACGCTCCGGGAACCCGTTGAATCCCCTTGAGTCTCCGGATCCTGAGGTCTATAAGACAGCCTGAACGCACCGGTGGGGGCGTAGCTCAGCGGTAGAGCAGTGGCCTTTTAAGCCATTGGCCGAAGGTTCGATTCCTTCCGCCCTCACCATTTTTCGTTTCCAGTGCCGCACCCGCCCTGATCCCCCTACCGTATTCCCTCAGGCTCGCATTTCAGGTATGATTCAACAAGAGAACATTCTCCATTTGGATTTGTAACATTGAGAGGACACACCATGCGAATCCCCGTTTTCATCCTGATCACCCTGCTCCTTGCCGGCCTGGTCGGCGCCCAGGTCATGATCCCGATTCCCGCGTTCAACAATACCTTTTCGAGCTCCAGCTTGACCCGCGGCTACTTCTTCCAGGCTCCCATCGACTTCTCCATCGTGGGGCTCCGGGTGCCGGACGAGACGAATCACGGCAAGCAGAACGTGGCGGTCGTCAAGATGACCACCACGCCGCCGGTGTGGCCCACCACCGGCCCGGGCAGCGTCGAGTTCTTCAAGGCCGGCGAGCCCAGCAACATCATCATTCCCTGCCAGGTCCCCTTCAAGAAGGGCGAATGGGTCTGCCTCCTCGGGGCGTGCGGCGATGCGAGCATGATGCACAACTCCTACGCCGCGTCGGGCACGTACAAGAGCAATGTCCTGGGCAACCCGGTAAACCTCGACCGTTTCGGCACCCAGACCAACATCGTTGCCAACCAGGGCAAGGGGCCCTACTGGAGCATCATCAACAGCACCCTCAGCCGCGTGGAGGTCTACGTGGCGTCGGCCACCTTGACCGGCTCGGGCTCCGGCGCGCCGGGCACGGCCATCGACTTCACCCTCTCGTCCCCGATCGACGCCGGCCTGCCCTACCAGATGGGCAGCTCCTTCGGGAACGGCCCGATCCCCATTGACACGCGTACCCTTGGCCTCTCGGCCGACGGTCTCCTGCTCCTGAGCGTGGGCGGTCTGCTGCCTTCGGTCTTCCAGAACTACGCCGACTTGCTGGACGCCAAGGGTGCGGCCACGGCCAAGCTCAACATCCCCAACGCTCCGGTGCTGAAGGGCCTCCGGATCTACACCGCCTTCGTGACCCTCAAAGCAACGGCGCCGTCGGGGATCTCCAGCATCAGCAACACCTTCCTCTTCACCATTACCTGAACTCGCCCGGAACGAGATGCACGCGCCCCCCGCCGGAGCGGGGGGCGCGTTGATTATCCACACCGGCTCATGCCTCACAGCCGCATCACGAACGTATCCGGAAGGTACGCTACCCCACCCGGGACCCGAGGATCCAGCACCACCATGGCGATCCACAGGGGAATGCCCGCGCCGCCCGGCGGCAGCTTGAGCGGGGTCAGGTCCAGCAGGCCCCGGGCTTCCCCGTTTCTGTCCAAGACGCCGGGGCCGGGATTCCAGAGGCCGGGGAGCTGATTCTGGAGGGTGGCCGCGAGGATTGGATCGGGATTGATGTTGATCCGGCGGCCGCCGGACAGAGGAATGCCGGGACGTACGCCCGAGAGGCTCGCGCCCAGACAGTAGGCACGGCCCGGGAACCGCGGGCAGCTGAGGAGGATCATCCACCGGTCCTTGTGCGTCTTCAGGGTCTGGATGTGCCGGCCGCGGTAGAAGTCGAAGTCGTACCAGTAGGCGTTGCGCGCGCCGATGCCGGTCACGTGGATGGAGGTCAGGGCGCCGGTGGTCCGGTCGATCCTGCCGATCCACGTCCTGTACCCGCCCTGGAACGTGTAGGGCGTGCCCACGAAGCGCAGTTGGGGCGCGGTCTGCAGGTCGAGCTTGTAGTTCCGCTGGGCGGAAACAGGGGCCGAGGCGATGTGGATGGTGGAGAGGGTGGTGCGGGAGGAGTTTCCCGGTCGGAGCCGGAACACGTGGCCCTGGTACGGGCCCTCGATGTCCCCGGTCCGGTGGTTCTGGGGCATCTGCCAGCAGCCGTACCATCCGAAGTTCCCGCCGGTGGACCAGGACTGGACCGTCCCGTCCGGCGCGATCTCCAGAACGGGGTACCGGGCGGGCGGGCTCGACTGGTAGGTCAGGTCGCTCACGAGGAGGTTACCGCTGTCGATGTTCGTGGTGAGGGCGCCGTGCAGGTAGGCCCGCCTGCCCAGGGCGGCGGAGGTCAGGATCGTGGTGACGGTGCGGTCGTACCTCACCTTCATCACCAGGTAGTCGTTCCTAAACGCCGACCCGGTCCATCTCTTGGCGTAGGTGTTGAAGATGTAGTCGCCGTCCTGGTTCACATGGAGGTTTTCGATGTATTGATACATCAGGCTGTCGGGGCCGAGGAGAGTGGTGTATTGCAGGGTGGCGGGATCGAAGCGGTAGATACCGAACTCGGGGGGGCACACCGTACTCATGAGACCTTGACACGTGGCCACGATGTGCCGGTTGTCCACGTCCATGCAGAATCCGTAGCTGATGTACCCGGGCAGGGCCACGGAGGTGGCCGACCCGTCCGCCCGCACCACCCAGAGGCCCGGTGCGGCCGTGGTGTTGGGAAACGGGCCCACGTATTTCCCGGGATACCCGCCGCACAGGTAGGCCGCATCGTGGTAGAGGTGTGCCGATTGTGACGGGCACGTTGCCGCCGAAATCAGGAGGACACAACCCAGCAGAATCCATGGTCTCATGGTTTCGATCTCCGGTCACGATTCGAGATCCCGTCCCGCGGACGGACATGAGTAGTATATCCCTCGCGGTTCCTTCCATGGAGACGCAATGTCGAGTCCCGGGAGGGCGAGCAAGTGCACCTCGGAAGTAACCCTTTTTAATCAAGGAAATTAGGGTCACTTCCGCCACGCCGCGCCGGAATCGATCCCGTGCGCGTCCAAAGCGGATACCGTCGATTTTCAATAATTCTCCGGGTTTCAGGAACCCGCCTGGCGCGAGCGGGATATCGTATGCGACGATGGATCTTCGTTTCCCCGAGGAAGAGCGACCATGACCACGATGAATGAACTCCTGGCCCACGCGGGCTTCGTGCGAACCCTGGCCGGCCGCCTGATCCAGGACGAGCACAGCGCCGAGGATATCGCGCAGAGCACCTGGGTCGTGGCCCTGGAGCGGCCGCCGGCTTCCGGGATCCATGCCCGTTCCTGGCTCGCTCGCGTGGTCGGGAACCTCACGCGCCGGATTAGCCGCTCCGAGGCGAGGCGCCGGACGCACGAGGCGGCGACGAAGACTCCGGAGTCCGTGGACTGTCCAGAAACCGAGGCTGTCACCAAGGAGGCCGTGCGCATCATGACGGACGCCGTGCTCACCCTGAAGGAACCCTACCGCAAGACGATTCTGCTCCGCTTCTACGAGGACCTGTCCATCCACGAGGTCGCCGTGCGCCAAAAGGTGCCGACCGGCACGGTCAAGTCGCGGCTGAAGCGGGGCGCCAACCTGCTCCGGGAACGGCTGGACGCCGCGCACGGTGGCGTTCGCCGCCGGTGGGTATCCGCGCTCTCCCCCCTGGCCGGCCTCAGGGCGATCCCTGCCGGAGGCGCGGCCGCGGCCGCGGGCATTGGAGCGGCCGTGAAGCTGAAGGTGGGCCTGGTGTGCGCCGTACTCCTGGGCATCAGTGTGCCGACCGTTGCAGCGCTCGGACTCTGGCCGTTCGGGTCTACCACGCCTCCGCCGGATCCGCGCGGCGGGATGTTGCCCCCTTTTGTGGAGGCCGAAGATCCGGAGACCCGGAGCGATCCGCGAGTGGGAAAAAGCGCAATCGAGGCGCCCGACCCAGCACCTGCGAACCCTTCGCGTCTGGCCGAGTCGGCAGGGGTGGCGTCGTCGCCCGCCGAACCGCACGCCGTAGTGCAACCATCCACCGTTGTTCTGGCCAAGCCGGCCGGTACGGCGGTGCTGCGTTTCACGATCTCCGGCGAGCCCGTAGTGACCTCGGTCCGGCTGCGCCTCCACGCGGCCGCGGATCCCAGGAACGAGTGGAAGGATACGTCGGTGGCCGCGTTCTTCGAGGGGCTCCGGTCGCTCTGCATGCCGCTCAAGCCCGTGGTTGACCGCGTGGTGCAGGGCCGGATGGCGGGACCCGTCGAGGTGAGTTTCGAGGCCACAGGGTTGCCGGAAGGCCCGATCCTGATCTGGATCGAGGCCGAGAACCGGGGCGGGCACGTGTGTCACGTCCGGCTCGACGCCGGGCGCGCCCTGGACCTCGGCACAGTGGCGCTCGAGGGCCGGACCGTCCGGATCACCGTGAAGGACAAACCGGTGGGCCGGCCCGTGGAGGGCGCGGCTGTCTACTGCGTTCACAAGATCTTCATCCTGGGTGCGCTGCGGCGCACTGATGCCCGCGGTACATTGACCTGGCCGCATTTCGCGGGCACGGCTGTCCGCGTGGTGGGGAAGGGGTATGCGCCCGGCGTCGCCCGCCTCAAGAAGGACGAGGCCGAGGTGCGCCTCGTGCCCTCCAGGGACCTGCGAATCCCCGCCTCGCCGGGCACCTGGGTCTTTGTGGAGGGGAGGCCTCAGACCTCCACTCACGCCGTGGCCGATGCATCGGGCGTGGCGCAGGTGGTGTCCCCGGAAGGCGGCAGCATGCGCCTCGTCTGGTATTACGAGCCCTCCACGGGCCGCTGGCGTGCCGGGCCGCTTCCGGACGAGAAGAGCTCGCCGGGTTCCGGCGCCCTCGAGGTCAAGGTCACGAGCGGCGGCAAACCCCTGGTTGCCGGCAGCCTCGCCCTCATGTTCCGGGAAGGGAAGAAACGGATCCTGCACATCGCGGGCATCCAGGACGGTGTAGTGGCGTTCACGGATCTACCCCCGATGCAGTACGAGGCGGTGCTCCGGTGCGGCCCCCAGATCCACGACAACGACCACGAGTATTATCTCCCGCCCTTCAAGGTGAAGGCCGGCAAGAACGTCCGCACTGTCGCCCTTCCAGACGCACGCCTCGAGGTGCAGATCGTGGAGAAAGGCGGAAAACCCCTGGCGTTCCAGGTGGTCTATTACCGGGTGCGCAGCCTGCCCGGGGCGCCGGGCAGGCGCTACCGGATCCAGTGCAAGGGCCGCACCGACGCCAAGGGCAAGGTGACCTTCACGTCACTCCCGCCCGTGGAGGGGGAGCTCAGAACGATGTCGGGTGGGAAACGGATCAAGATCAAGATCACGCCCACTGCAAGCCGGCAGATCGTGCAGCTTTAAGGCCGCCGGAGACTGAAAGGCCGGTTCTGTCCAGGATCAGGGACGTTCTATCCTCTTCAGCAAGTTGAACTAAACCGCTTCGCGGTAGCCTGACGGCAGTCTACTTTCCTACCTCTT
>CAZAKZ010000046.1:0-37099 GCA_964485695.1 uncultured Planctomycetota bacterium
AGCTCCTTCGGCAACGGCCCCATCCCCATCGACTCCCGGAAGCTCGCGCTCACGCCGGACGAACTCCTGGTCCTGAGTACGGGTGGTTTGGTGCCCACGATCTTCCAGGACTATGCAGGCCTCCTGGATTCCAAGGGTGAGGCCAAGGCCAAGCTGAACATTCCGAATGCCCCGGTCCTGAAGGGGATCCGGATCTACACGGCCTTCGTGACTCTCTCGGCCTCGGCGCCGTCCGGCGTGTCCAGTATAAGCAACTCGTTCATGTTCACCGTCTCGTGAGCATTCGAACCCGCGCGCTCTCCGCCGAGAACCCCGGCGGGGAGCACGGGCCGAAAATCGGGCAATTTCCCGGCCATACCGCGTTTATGTTTGACCGGTTCCTCCCACCCTGATACGATCCAGATTCGAGAGACAACGCATCTGGACGATTTGCCGGCGTGGATTCCCGTACATCCATGCGGCCTTTCCACGGAGGTTTCCAGAAAGGAGACGCCTTCCCGATCCAACAGGTTCATAACGTCCATGCGGATATTTCTCAGGGTATTTTCATCAGGTTTTTTGTAAGGAAAGGAAACATGCGAAAAACAGCCCTCTTCATTGTCATTCTCATCCTGGCGGGCGTGGCCACGGCGCAGACCATGATCCCGCTGCCCGCGTTCGCTCGCACCTACTCCTCCAGCATGACCCGCGGCTTCTTCTGCCAGGTGCCAGCGGACATCACCGTGGTCGGCCTCCGGGTACCCAATGAGACGAACCATAACAATCAGAACGTGTGTATCTACAAGCATACCGCCGCGCCGCTGAGATACCCCGGTACCACGCCTCTCACGCCGCTATTCTCCAAGTTCAACGAGCCGGCCGCCAACATCATTTCGTGCTCGGTGCCCTACACGACGGGTGATTATCTCATCGTCATAGGTGCCTGTGGAGATTCATCCCGGCTGCACAATTCCTACTCGGTGTCGACGGGTTTCGCGACCAAGATCGCTGGCTTGTCGACGACGCTCCTTCGCTGCGGCATCCAGGCCAACATCATCACGGCCTCGACGCCCCATTCCGTCTGGAGCGAGCTGTCCACCGTCTGTCGCGTCGAGGTCTACTACGTGATACCCTTCACCTGTGATGCTCCCGACAAGGCGGGAATCGGCACGGCTGCAAAGATCGACCTCAAGAACGGGCCGGCGACGGACTTCTTTCAGATCGCCGCGTCCCTGGGCAACGCCACCACCATCCCCCTGGGGTCGTGCAGCATCAAGCTGGATGTGGATCCCGTATTCCTGACGTCAATCCTGGTCGGCCCGCCTGTCTTTACGGGCTACAGTGGCACCCTTGTGGGTGGTGCAGGCCAGGGCACGTTCAACATCCCCAACAATTCGGCCTTGGTCGGAATCAAGGTCTATCACGCAGGGGTCTCCTACTCCGGGACTAGTGTGACCGACTGCACGAACACCGACGTCACTGAACTCACGACCTAAAGCAGCCCTCTGTATCTTCACAGAACATCCGGCCTGGTCCTGCTCGGGACCAGGCCGGTCTTTTCTGGTCGACTCCTGTTTAACGACCACCCTTACCTGAGGTCGCTCGATGCTGACCGGCCCGTTGACCGGCGCTTCGCAATCTGATACGATTCTAGTGAATAGTGAAGCAGCCCGGAAGCAGGACGAGGTGTCGCCGTCTCGTGGGCTGTCTTCTTGAGGGAATGCTTCTCGAGGACAATTGCATGCGAAAAGCCACCGTCTGTATCGTCATTCTCCTCCTTGCGGGCCTTGCCACGGCCCAGAACGTGATCAAGATCCCCGCGTTCAACCGCACCTTTTCCACCGCTTCCCTGACCCGCGGTTTCTACTGCCAGGCCCCGATCGACTTCACAGTGATCGGGCTGCGGGTGCCGGACGAGGCCAAACACGGCAAGCAGAACGTGTGCCTCTACACGCATACTTCAGCGCCGCCGGCCTGGGCCCAGACCGTGCCCCTGACGCCGGTGTTCAAGAAGTTCGGCGAGCCGAGCGCCAACGTCATTCCCTGCGCGGTCAACTACAAGAAGGGGGAGTGGCTGATCGTCATCGGCGCCTGCGGCGACGCGTCCCGGATGCACAACTCCTACGGGCCGACCGGGTGTTTCCAGAGCACCATCCTGGGCCAGGCGACCACGCTGTGCCGCTGCGGCATCCAGCAGAACATCATCACGGCGCCGACACCCCATCCGGTGTGGAGCGAGAATGCATTTGAAGTCTGCCGCGTCGAGGTCTACGTGGCGTCGGCCATCCTGATCGGCTCGGGCTCCGGCGCCCCGGGCACCTCCATCGACTTCACGCTGAAGTCGGCCGCCGATCCCGGGCTTCCCTACCAGATGGGCAGCTCCTTCGGCAACGGCCCCATCCCCATCGACACCCGGAAGCTGGAGCTCTCGCCGGACGATCTCCTGGTCCTGAGCACCACCGGTGCCGTGCCTTCGATCTTCAAGGACTACGCCGGCCTCCTGGACGTAAAGGGCGAGGCCAAGGCCAAGCTCAACATCCCGAATATCCCGGCATTGAAGGGTGTTCGGATCTACACCGCCTTCGTGACCCTCAAGGCCACGGCGCCGTCGGGCGTGTCCGCCGTCAGCAACTCGTTCATGTTCACCGTCACGTGAGCCTATGAGCCCGCGCGCTCCCCGCCGAGAACCTCGGTGGGGAGCCCCGGTATCGCAGGGTGAAAGCGGCCCTGGCCCTCTCTCAATATCCTTCCTCTTCCAGCCTCACCTTCCCGGCGAACTTCCGGTATGTGTAGAAGAAGTAGAAGCCCACCAGTACCATGCCGGGAATCCACCATTTCAGAGCGGTGGTCAGGGCATACGACGACGTGGCGGCGTTCTCGACGGTCAGGCTGTTGGCCGGATCGGTGACGGCGGGCAGCACCATGGGGTAGAGGCTCAGGACGGCTGTGAGCAGCATCGAGATGATGAAGAGGCAAGAGAAGAGAAATGCGCTGCGGTCGTTCGCCTTGCCATGGGCAACCCGGATCCCGAAGAGGCCGATGAGGGCCAGGGCGGGGAAGAGGAAGATCCAGGGCTCGGCCATGACCCGGTCCGGAATGTGCGGCTGCACTCGAAAGGAGAAGAAGGAGACGGCTACCGCGAGAAGTAGCATTCCCCACCAGGCCCCTTTTCCGAGGTTCCGGGCCCGGGCCTGGAGGTCTCCCTCGGTCTTCAGGGCGATCCAGGCGGCGCCGTGCACCGTCAGCGTGAACAGGGCGGTCAGGCCCGTGAGCACGGTGTACCAGTCCAGGATGCCGGTATTCCCCTCGGGCAGGAAGCTCGTCCACAGGGGTTCGAAGAACCGGGCCGATTCATCCAGGGGCACCCCGCGCACCACGTTCCCGAGTGCCGCCCCGAAGAAGATGATGAGCAGGGTGCTGGCGCAGGCGAAGATCACGTCCCAGAAGGGAATCCAGGCCCGGCTGTTCACGTGGTTGCGGAACTCGATGGCGATGGCTCTCAGGATGAGGAGCCAGAGCACCACCATGAGCGGCAGGTAGAAGCCGCTGAAGCCGGCTGCGTACAGGGTCGGGAAGGCGAGGTAGAGCACTCCGCCTCCGGCCAGGAGCCAGACCTCGTTGCCGTCCCATACCGGGCCCACGGTTCGTAGCACTATCCGCCGCTCCTCCTCTGTGCGGGCTGCGAAGAGGTGAAGGACGCCGGCACCAAGGTCAAAACCGTCGAGGACGAAATACATCGCGATCATGAAGGCGACGAGGCAGAACCAGAGGGTTTCCATGGCTTTCCTCTATGAATGACCTTCAGAAGAACCGGCAGGTGCGCGGCCGGCCGGTTCGGGTCCGTGCTGGATTTCTCGCAGCACCAGAAAGAGAAACAGAATGCTCAGGACAGTGTAGATCCCCATGAATCCGATGAGGGAGAAGAGAGCATTCCCCTCCGAAACCACCTTGCTGTAGCCTTCCGACGTGCGCATGAGACCGTAGATCACCCAGGGCTGGCGGCCCAGCTCGGCCGTCATCCACCCCGTGGTGTTGGCGATGTAAGGGAACGGGAGCAAGAGCATCAGCACCCACAGCATCCCCCGCATCCGGAAGAGCCTGCCGCCCCGGAGCAGGAGCGTTGCGATGCCCAGCACACCGATGAAGATCGTGCCGAGGCCCACCATGATATGGTACGAATAGTAAAGAAGCGGAACGTTGTCGGGCCAGTTCTCGCGGGGGAAATCCTTCAGCCCCTTCACCTCGGCGTTCCATGAAAAGTAGGTGAGGAAGCTGAGCATCCTGGGCACCTGGATCGGATTGTCCAGGCGGAGCTTCTCCATGTCTGGCTGTCCGACGAGGACCAGGCCGGCACCCGCCTCCGTGTCGAACACGCCCTCCATGCCGGCGAAGGTCTCGGGCTGATGCTTGGCCACCATCTTCGCCTGGTGGTCGCCGGCGGGGAAGGCGACGAGGAACGCCGCGGCGACGCCGATGCCCACGCCGAGTCGCAGGAAGGTCCGGCCGTAGGTCTCGTGCTTGCCGGTGATGAGATAGAAGGCGCCGATGGAGGCCATCACGATGGACGCCGTCAGGACCGAACCGAGGAGGGTGTGGACATACTGCCAGAAGATCCATGGATTCAGGAGGAGGGCCGAGAAGCTGGCCAGCTGGATCGTGCCGTCCGGTGCGAGGGTGTATCCCACCGGGTGCTGCATCCAGGCGTTGGTGGCGATGATGAAATAGGCGGAGAGCCACGAGCCGAGGAAAACCAGGAAGGCGGCCACCCAGTGGCCGCGCGGGCCGAGCAGCCGCTCGCCGAAGAGGAAGAGACCCAGGAAGGTGGATTCCAGGAAGAACGCGAACGTCCCCTCCATGGCCAGGGTCTGGCCGATGACACCGCCCGCGGCCTCGGAAAAGTCCGCCCAGTTGGTTCCGAACTGGAACTCCATGGGTATCCCGGTGACGACCCCCATGGCGAAGTTGATGCCGAAGATCTTCCCCCAGAACCGGGCCGCCTTATGCAGGTTCTCGTCTCCTCTCTTGAGGGCTGCCGTCTTCAGAATGACGATGAGCAGGGCGAGGCCCATGGTGAGCTGAGGAAACAGGTAGTGATACGTCACGGTGAAGGCGAAATGAAACCGGTGGATGAACTCCGCGGATGCCAGGATTGACGAGACCATGGGATGGATGATCCTGCCTGTTAGAGTGTGTTACGGAATCTGGCCATGTACGCACACGCTTCGATCAAGGAATAAGGCTAGTTTCTACGTGGAACGTAATCAAGTGGGAATTACTGTAAAATACCATCGAAAGAGCAGTACAGATCCACGGCGGCCAGGAGGCTTCCCTTCCCTGACGGCGGGTGATATAAATTTGGCCGGACGTCCTGATTGTGGATCAATACAGTGGATGCAGACACCCGGTCTTCCAGTCTTTCAGGAGACACGCCAGTGCCTTTGAGCGAATTGCTCAGGTCCTGTATGATGGCCGGGGCCCGGAAGCGGACCCTCCGCCAGGCCGTCGCGGGTGCGCGGTTCTGTGCCGTGGTGCTGGACGACGGCGGCACGGGCGTCGCCAACATCTCTCCGGTGGGGTGCGGGAAGCCAGGCCCCGAGGCCCTGAAGCGGCTGCCGGAACCCGGCACGCCGGCCGGGGACGTTCTGGCGGCTCTGGGGGATCCCGGAATGTCAGCTGCCGGCCTGGCCACGGCCAATGCCCTGGCCAACCGGTCCTGTCGGGACGACGGGCCGTGGGATGAGGCGCGGATCGGAGGCGACCTGCTGGATGTTCTCGACCTGCGGCCGGAAGACCACGTGGGCATGGTGGGGCATTTCTGCCCCCTGGAAGCGCCGATCCGCCGGCGGGTGAAGCGCCTCAGCATCTTCGAGAGAGGGCCGCGGCTGACCCCCGGCCTCCTCCCGGAGGATCGCGCTCCCGAGGTGCTGCCGGACTGCTCCGTCGCCGTCATCACCGCCACAACCCTGATCAACGGCACGTGTGACGCGCTCCTGGAGGCGGCCGCGTCCTGCCGCGAGACGGTGCTGCTCGGCCCCTCCACGCCGCTGGTCCCGGATGTCTTTCAGTCCGCGGCCGGCCGGGTCACCCTGCTCGCCGGAATGGTGGTGACGGATTCCGGGGCACTGCTGCCGGTCGTCGCCGGGGGCGGCGGCACCCGGGACTTCAGGGGCTGCACGGCCAAGGTGAACGTACGGGTGCGTCCGGGTCGTTGAATATCGGCTGCGGATTCATCCGGGTCCGAGACCGAGAATCTAAGGGTTCGTGCAAGAAAAATTTGACAGAGCAGAGTGAGTGAAACCGGAGGCATAGGAATAGTACAGGCCGTCCCTCCCTTCGCATGTCTCGTTGAACACACAAAGGGGAGAGTGGCGGCCATCTTTCATCTGACCCACATAACTCCTTAGTTTATAATATGTTGTGATCTTGGCCTGGAAACGCGCTACTCGTGGGGTTCGGGTGCACCGGTCAACTTGAATAGATTACCAAATAAATCAACAATATAATTGACCATGCAGGTAATCAATTGTAGGGTTGCACACGATTGGCCTGCACGCAGGCGCTTGTCGGCGGTCGAGTGCACCTCTGCCAGGCTCGAGGAGGTGACAAGCTCTGAAAAAACACGGCAGCCCGATCTTGTTGGATTTTGTTGGAAGGCGCCGGGCCCACCCGGCAAGGTGAGATTATGAGTACACGTGTATCCAGTAAGATGCCAGCGGTCTTGATCCCCCTCCTGTTGATACCCATCGGGATCGGCAGCGCTCTGACTCCGGCGTTTTCGCAGGAAGAGGTGGTTGAGGTCGACCCCGAATCCTACTCGAAAAGCCGGGAGGTGAAACTCGAAGGACCGGACCGGAACTTCTTCTCCACGATCCGTGCAAAGGATCTGCCTGAGAAGACCAGGAATGATGGTAAGGCGTGTAAACTACAGTTCAAGTTCAAGCCGGGACAGAGGGATTTCTATCTTGTCGTCACGGAGGGGGAGGCGGTCGCGGAGACCCCGATGGGAAAGAATGTCGTGCGGCACCGGATGGAGGTTCTGCTGAGTTACGAGGTCGAATCGATGCATGACGGCTCGGCCACCATTCGCCAGAAGGTGCGGGACTTCTACGTCACGGGGCGCAGGCCGCTGCTTTCGGCGGGGGGAGGAAAGGCCCGGAACCTCCTCATCCGGAAACGCATGTTGGGCGACCAGATCAAGGTCTGGTCCGGGGGCAAGCTGATCGCCGATAGCACGGGATTCGCAGTGAATCCGGAAGCTGCCGGGATCGTGAAACATCTGACGAGCGAAATCCTCCGGATGACGGGTGATATAAAGTTCGAAATGGATCCACGCGGCGCCACGAAGATTCATGAGGGGCCGGATGAGTTCGTCGCGCTGTTCCGGTTTGATTTCGGCTCTCCCTTCGGTGTTGTACTTCCGGAGAAGCTCATCAAGCCTGGAGTCGAGTTCTCCCGGGAGGAGAAGAGCCCCCTGACCGAGATCATCGTCTCCGGAAAATGTGGAGACCACCTCCAGACGGCTCCAGTGGGAAAAAGGACGGAATACCGCTATCTCGGTATGGCGAAGGTCGGCAAGTACGACTGTGCGGTATTCAAGATCAGCCAGGACCAGACGTACCGAAACCTGGACAGCCACCGGAAGACCCCTTACGGAGTGATGAAGGTCATCATCGAGTCCGTGCATATCCGACGAGACCGAAAGGTCTACTTTTGCCCGTCCGAAGGGAAGCTCGTCGCCTACGATGCTTGCCATGAAACGGAAGCCGATTTTGCGGTCAAGACGCCGCTGGGAGGGAAATCGTTCAAGACGAAGGGGTCAAAGACCTGGACCATGATGCTGCATGACGGAGTGACCATCATGAAATCCCAAAATCCTTGATCAGCCGTTGGATTTGCCCGGTCTGTGCAAAACAACGCGGCGGTAAATCAGTAAATGCAGATGGAACCATCGCTTGGGGATCCGAGAGGTTGGTGGTGCTATTACGTATTCTTGCGTTTCCCCGAGCTCTTTCGTCTGGAATTACGCTTGCGCCCGGGGCAGGCCTGGTGAATCTGAGACTCGTACGAGGGTAGCTGATTGACCGTCACCGTCCGAAGCCGTTCCTCGATCAGATTTCGAATATCCCGCCACATGCCGTGGACCGGACAGGCGTCCTTGGATGCCTCGCCGTCATGGCTCAGCAAACATCCGACCTTCCAGTTCTCTCCTTCCACCGCAAGAATGACATCAAGGATGTTGATCTGCGAAGGATCCAGAGCCAGCTTGACCCCCCCCTTGTATCCACGTTTCGACTCGATCAAGCCTGCCCGCTGAAGATAGTGGAGAATTTTCGACAGGAATGGCTTCGGCGCCCCGATTTTCTCGGAGATTTCTCTGACCAGTATGAGCTCGCCGGATGACATGGCGAGAAAGGAGAGCGCACGAAGTGCCGTGGCGATCGACTGTGGCAGTGCGGGCCAGAATGGCCTCTTGCCTTGTTCTTTCATGGTCTGATTCTACAGATCAGTGAGTCGTGAGACCAGAGCAAGCGGACAAGTAAGTGATTATAGTATGGATTCATCCGGGTACTGGACGATTTCACACATCGCCGGGAGGTCTGGCCGGATATCCTCCGAAACGCGGTGATGGGCTCCCCCGGCATCGAAGCGTTGGCGTCAGAGGTCGCCGGGTCCGTCCGATTTCCTGGAAGGCGCAGGCCGGTCTTGTGAAAGGAGCCTCTCCCTCCTCGAGACCGTACGGCAGCAAGCGAGAGCGTCGGTAGAAAGTTCGTCGGAATCGTTCTCGAAGCCGCCGGCGGAAAATGAGATAATCCGGAGCGAGGTTTCGTGCGGGGACCGCGTCTGCTTGGCAGGAGGCCGGACAGTGAAGCGAAAAGGCCTGAGATGGCTCCTTCTGCTGTGCTTGCTGGCGGTTGCCGCCACGGCCGGAGGTCTGTGGTGGAAATCCGGCACCGGCCGTGGACCGGATGATCCCGACCAGTCGAGCGCCCGGGTCATCCGGCGCGACTTCTCCTCTTCCGTTCTGGCAACCGGAGCGGTCAAACCGCAGGTCGGGGCGGAGGTGCGGGTCGGCGCCCGCATCTCCGGCAAGGTGGAGCGGCTGCACGCCAACATCGGCGACCGCGTGGAGAAGGGACAGGTCATCGCGGAGCTGGAAAAGGCCGACCTCACCGCCGCCGTGGATCAACGCCTCGCCGAGCTGGCCGTGGCCCGGGCGCGGTTTTCGGCCATCGGAGCGCTTCGTCCCCGGGAGATCCGGAAGGCGGAAGCGGACGTGGCTCAGTGCAAGGCCACGGTCATACTCACCGAAAAGGAGCTGGCACGGCAGGAAGGGCTGCTGAAGGAGGATGTCACGACGGAGAAGGACAGGGACCGGGCGCTGGAACGGATGTCGGTCGCAAAGGCCCGACTTGCCGCCGCTGTCCAGGCGCTCGAACTCGTCAAGACGCGTCAGGAGGAGGACCTGAAGCAGGCCGGGGCGGATGTGGATCGTTCCAGGGCCGCGCTGGAGAACGCCAGGGTCAAGCTGTCCTACGCCACCATCACCGCGTCGATCAAGGGCGTCATCGCCTCGGTCGCCACCCAGGAAGGCGAGACCGTTGCGGCCGGGCTCAACGCCCCCACCTTCGTGATCATCATCGACCTCGACCGCCTTCAGGTGGACGCGTACGTGGATGAAGTGGATATCGGCAAGGTCCGGCCGGATCAGAGGGTCCTCTTCACGGTCGATGCTTTCCCGGCGCGCGAGTTCAAGGGGAGGGTCGCCGCCATCTATCCGAAGGCCGTCATCCAGGAGAATGTGGTCAACTACGACGTCGTGGTGGAGATCGAGGACCCCTACGGCGGACTGCTCAGGCCGGAGATGACGGCCAGCGTGACCATTCTGTTGAAAGCCCGGATCGACGTGCTGGCCGTTCCTGCCGCGGCGGTACTGCGGGAACGGGGCAGGAACGTCGTGTACGTGCTCGAGGGGGAAAAAGCCGGGCCTCGAGAAGTGAAGATCGGCTGGAAGGACGGCCCATGGATCGAGATACTCGCCGGTCTGGATGAGGGGCAGGCCGTGGTGCTGAAGACGCCTTCCGGTCCGGAAACGGAACAGTAACAGAACAGTAACAGAACATTGAGGTGACACCATGATTGAGCTGGAAGGGATCGAAAAAACCTACGGCACCGGCGCGGTCCCGACCCCCGTGCTCAGGGACGTGTCTTTCCGGGTGGAGAGCGGTGAATACGTGGCGATCATGGGGGCTTCGGGCACGGGCAAGTCCACGCTCATGAACATCCTGGGGTGCCTCGACAAACCCACGGCCGGGCATTACCGGCTGGACGGCGTCGACATGGTCGATCTGGACGATGACGATCTGTCCCGCCTCAGAAACCAGAAGATCGGGTTCGTCTTCCAGCAGTTCCATCTCCTGGATCGTTCGGAGGCCTTGAGAAACGTGACGCTGCCCTTCATCTACGCGGATGACTACCCCGAAGACGCCGAGGAGAGGGGCAGGAAGGTCCTGTCCGAGGTGGGGCTGGCGGATCGGATCCACTACAGACCGGGCGAGCTGTCCGGCGGACAGCAGCAGCGCGTGGCCATCGCCCGGGCGCTCATGAACGACCCCTCCATCATCCTGGCGGACGAACCGACGGGCAACCTCGACGGCAGGAGCGGCACGGAGGTGATGGTGATCTTCAAGCGCCTTCACCGCGAGGGGAGAACGGTCATCATGGTTACCCATGACCGAAACGTGGCCGAACACGCCGACCGGATCATCCTGCTGAAAGAGGGAACGATCGCGGAAGACCTGCCCGTTGATCAGCCCCGCGACGCGGAGCTCGAACTGCAGTCTCTGACCGGAGAGGAGGCCGGACAGTGAGAATTTCCAGACTTGCGAGGGAAGGAACCACGGCGCTGGGCGCCAACAAGCTCAGGAGCTTCTTCATGATGGCGGGGACGATCGCGGGCATCGCCGCCCTGACAGTGATCATGGCCATCGGCAAGGGGACGGAGAGAAAGGTCATGAAGCGCGTCCGGAACTTCGGTCCCCGCGCCATGATGCTGATCGCGGGCGGTGGAAAGGACCTGCCGCCCCCGGACATGGCCGTCACCACCCTCACGCTGAAGGATGCCGAGGCCGTACGAGAGGGGATCGAGGGCCTCGAGATCGTGTCGCCCATGGCCTGGAGGTTTCGGATGGGCGTGAAACACGGCGCGAACCAGATCCAGTCCGTGGTCTGGGGCGTCGAGCCCAGCTGGCACCCCGCCTGGAAATGGTACGCGAAAGCCGGCGAGGACATCTCGGATCAGGACGTGGCCACCATGGCCCGCGTCTGCCTCATCGGCCGTACCGTGAAGCGGGAACTGTTCGACCGGGTCGACCCGATCGGCAGGCGGCTTTACGTCAACAACGTGGCCCTGACCGTCAAGGGGGTCCTGGAGCGTCGCGGCACCAGCCCGATGGGGACCGATTTCGACAACCGCGTGATTCTGCCCATCACCACGGCCATGCGGCGTGTCATGAACGTGGACCATGTCGGGGCCATCCGCCTCATCACGAAAGATCCGGCCCGGATGTCCGACCAGGCCGAGGCGATCCGGGCCCTGATGCACCGCCGGCACCACATCACGCCGCCGGAGGAGGACGACTTCCGCATCATCACGTCCGAGATCATCGCCGGACTTGCGCGCGGAATTTCCGGAACCCTGTCCACGCTACTGGCGGCTCTCGCCGGTCTGAGCCTCCTCGTCGGCGGCGTGGTCATGATGAACATCCTGCTGATCTCGGTGAGCGAGCGGGTCAGGGAAATCGGCCTGCGGCGCGCCGTGGGGGCGAAGCGCAGGGATATCTTCGTCCAGTTCCTGACGGAATCCCTTTTCGTGACGCTGCTGGGCATGCTCTCGGGCGGCTGCCTCGGCTGGGCGGTGAGCGTGCTGCTGGCCCAGACCACGCGGATCCCCGTGTTGATTTCCTGGGAGCCCTTTGCCCTGGCGTCCGTGTCCGCCCTGGTGGTGGGAATCGTCTTCGGCGTGCAGCCGGCTCGCCGCGCGTCGGCATTGTCCCCGGTCGAGGCGCTGCGGTGAAGACTTCACGCAACCTCGTTCTCTCTCTCGAGATCCTGGCCGCGCACAAATTACGCACCCTGCTCAGCATGGCCGGCATCGTCGTGGGTGTCGCCTCCGTAGGGCTGGTGGTCTCTGCCGGCAAGGGCGCCGAAAAGCGAATCCTGGACCGGATCCGGGATATGGGCACGAATCTCGTCGTCGTTCACGCCGGGCAGACACGGATCATTGCCGGCCGCCGGCGTCAGCTGGCCACGGTGACGACCCTCGTTCCCGGAGACGCGAAAGCCATCGAATCCCGGTGTCCCTCGGTGGCTCTGGCCGCACCCGCCGTCGTGAAGAAGATGTCGACCCGCTGGGAATCGGAGACCGCCAACACCAATGTCATCGGCATCACGGCCGGAGGCGTCCGCATCCGGAACATGGCGGTCGAAGTCGGGCGCCTGTTCACCCCGGAGGAGAACCGGGCGCGGCGCAGGGCGGCTGTCCTCGGCCGCACGGCGGCGAAGAACCTGTTTGGAACCACCGACCCGATCGGCCTGCGATTCCGCATCCACAGGGTCCCCTTCGAGGTGATCGGCGTCCTGGCCGCCAAAGGCATGGATGTGAACGGCCAGGACCAGGATGACCTGATCCTCGTTCCCCTGGAAACGGCCATGCGCCGTCTCCTGAACATCGACCACGTCGAGACCCTGTACGTTCAGGCCTGCAGCGCGGAGCTTCTGGGCGACGCCGAGCGGGAGATCCGCGATCTCCTGATCGAGCGCCATCGCCTGCACGGCAGAGCGGAGGATTTCACGATCCAGAACCAGGCCACGCTCCTGGAAACCGAGCGGGAGACGGCCCGGTCATTGACGCTCCTCATCGGCGGCGTGGCGGCCATTTCGCTCGTTGTCGGCGGTGTCGGGATCCTCGCGGTGATGCTGATCTCCGTCAAGGAGCGCACCAGGGAAATCGGCCTCCGGCGGGCCGTCGGGGCAAGGCGGCGCGATATAAGAAATCAATTCCTGGTCGAGTCCGGACTGCTTGCCGGCTCGGGCGGCCTCGCGGGAATCACCACGGGTCTCGCAGCAGGTGCGTGCGCCTCCGGATCGGGACACTGGGACATGGCGGTCTCCTGGCCCGCCATGGCCGCCGGTCTGTCTTTTTCGGTCCTCCTGGGCGTCGTGTTCGGGATCTACCCCGCTCTTCGCGCCGCCCGGCTCGAGCCGATCGAAGCGCTCAGGGCTGAAGCTTGACGGGCGAAGATCAGCTTCCTCTTGGCCCCATGTTGGAGGCGGATGGCCAGGGCCTGGCATTATATCGGCTTCGAGAGCGGGCTTTCCGCCCATTCCCTCTGTTCAGGATGGCAGAGGAACCGGGCCTCGGCCGACGCCCGAACAACGTCTCCCTGGACCACTTCCGCCTGGAGGACGAACATGTTGTGGGTCTTGCGTACAAGGCGGGCCCGGATGGCGGCGGGGGCGCTGATCTCCGCCGGGTGATGGAAGCGGATGGACATGCGGGCCGTGACGCCGTTCAGCTCCCTGGCGAACAGACAGTGGGTCATGGCGGCGTCCAGCAGCATGGCGACCACGCCGCCGTGGAGTCGGTCCGGGTAGCCCTGGTATTCCGGGTCGCAGGCAAAGTCGGCGGCCACGCTGCCGTCCTCTTGCGTCTCGAACCGGAGTCCCAGTCCGCCGTGGGCTCGGCCCCGGCAGGCGATGCAGGCCGGGTGGCAGCGCCTGGCGAAATCGACCGGATGGTGACTCGCCTCAGTTTTTTCACTCACGAATATTTCCTCCCCATTATTCCGTAGAGTGTGAGCCGGATGAATCATACGCCAAGCCCCTATCGAGTCCTCATCAACGGTTCGATGATAGCGCTTTCAACCTGGCGGCTCCAGTGGTTTTCGGAGCGAATCATCAGTTGAATTATATTACAGGCCGGTCTTCACTTCAATGCGCGATAATAGCTGTTGACCGTATAGACGGCGGCCAGCGGGTTGTGGCCGAGCAGACGGTCCTTCACGGCAAGAACCGTGCAAGGCGCTTTGGAGTAGCGGAAGAACAGCGAATCGTGTCCGACGCACAATCCCAGAGCCACGTTGAGATCGGTCTTCTCGTCATTGAGGACCTGCGCCTGCATGACCGGATTGCACATGGTTTCTTCAGTTCCGGGAACGATTTTCTCCGCTTCCCTCACGTCGATGGTTTCCTTCGGAATCCGGCCGACCTTGCAGATGACCGAAATCACGTGGAATCCTCTGTCGGAGAAGATCTGTTCGATTACCCTGGCCTCTTCACGCAGACCGATGCAGAAGGCGAGGCCGATGCGCCCGTAGCCCATCTTCTTCGCGAATTCGATGGTCTCCTCGATGCGGGGCTTCAGGGGTTTCACGCGTGCATAGCCGAGTTCCCCGCCTCCGTATCCCTCTCCTTCCTGGATGGATGCCTGTCGGGCGAATTCCGAAACTTCGGCTTTTCCGTATTCCGCGAGGCACGTCTCCAGGATGGCAGTCTTTTTTCTCGTGGGGCAGAAGGATGGAGCCTTTCCTCCTTCCTGCTTGCACAGCCGGTCGGACATGTCGAAGGGACACCTGGCGCATCTGGAAGAATCATCTTTCATTGTCCTCAACTCCACGTGCTGGTATTCGAGGGATTGGCTCCGAGGGTATCGAATATCTTGTAGATATCTCGGTGCGAATCTGCAACGAAAATCCGCACCTCCGGTCTTGCCGGTGGTGCGGACCTGGCGTGGCCTCCCGTTCAGATCACGGACAGATGCTGGAATTCCTTCGGCTGGGGAATCACCGAGAGAATCCCCTCAGGGAGATACAGGGTCTTGGAAATGACTTCGGCGGACGGATTCAGGTGATATTGCTGTGCGAGTTCCGGGCCGACCAGCATGACCGGCGCGTTGAAACGATAGGCGAATTCTTCGACCGGCATGTTGCCGAAGGTCGAACCGTATTCCAGGTATGGAACGATCAGCAATTCGAATTCTCTTCTCTTGAGGCACTGCCTCAGCTCCAGGTTGTGCCGGCCGCTTTCACAGACCCGGAATCCCACATCGACAAATTCACCGAGGCTGTCATCGTAATACTCCCGAAGCCGTCGATCCGCGTCGATGAGGATCTTGTCATCGAATTCTCGCGTGGAGACCTGTGAGGGCGGCAAGTCGAGGGGCGCCTCATACGGCGATTCGAGAAACTGGAAGACATTCAGCGTCGCTTGCCGAGTCCTGGCCATTTGCAGAGCCGCGTCAAAGGCCCAGTCACCCTGCGGAGAATAGTGTGCGACCAGGCCGATCTTGGTAACTCGTGGAGTGGTCATTTTCACGTCCTCCTGTTATGTAGTTCCTGTTGCAACAAGTGGCTCGGGCCCAGGAGGCCGTCTTTCCGCCCGTGTTGCATCAGGATAGTCCTGTCGATTCGATTACTGTTTCCGAGACGCGGCTCCATGACAAAACGAACATTCGGCCATACGTGCTCGTCCCGCAGTCTGATCCTCTTTTCTGTGGCACCGGATACAGAGACGGTGCATGGCATCCTTGTAGGAGTTCGCCATGAAATTGAACCTCCCGTTTTCCGGCGTGTTCATTCTCATGTCCTCCCTGTGGCACTCGTGGCACGCCTTGGAGTTCTCGAGGGTTTTCGGCCGATTGGCATCGTGGCACCGGCGGCACGCCCACTTGTCGCCGAGTTCAGCCATGTGACGATCATGATCGAAGATCGAATTCTTCCGGAGCATGTCGCTGTGACATACATGGCATGCAGAGGATTTGTCACCGGGCAGATCCAGGTGGTGGCACCGCTTGCAAGACGCCTGACCGCCGAGCTTCTCCTTGTGGGCGTCATGTTTGAAGGTCACCACGTCCCCGTTCCGGTTTCCGTCCATCACCAGGACCGTCCGCGTCTCGTCCAGTGCCAGCGGAGGCCTGATGGGGGAGCGGACCAGATCGATGCCGTTGAGAGCGTCGGAGGCGAACAGCCCGACCGCCAGGGGTATGGCGATGACCACCAGCAGCGAGCTGCGTGCACGGCTTGTCATCAGGCCGAATGCCCAGGTTCGGCCCAGATTGTCGAACTCACGGACATCGCCGGGAGCGGCGGCCGGATCCTTGGCCGGGACGTCCTCGAAGACGCGGAATGTCTCGACCATGTAGATGAAGATGAGGGCCGCCATGGCGATGACGCCGAATGAAAGGCATATTTCCGTCAGTGTGGGGATATAGGTGACATCCGCCGTCCGCACGAGCGCAGTGATACCGACGTTGAAGCGGTTGAGGACAAGGCCGGCCACTGCCGACACCGACGCCGCCGCCAGACCCATCGCGGTGTTTCGCGTGGCGGATCGAGAAAGGAGCAGGATCGGAATGGCCGCGCCCAGTATCACCTCGGCGAAGAAGAATCCGGTCTCCCACTGGCCGGAGAACAGCGCTGGAATCTGGCCGCGAACGATGAGGTCGGCCACCTTCGCCGCCAGGTAGATGCCCAGAATCACGGCGGAGCCCTTGGCCAGACCCGTCAACACCGGCATGTTCCTTTTCCGGCGGTAGAAGTACGAGTAGCCGAGTGCACAGAGAATGACCAGCTGGATACCGGCGCCGACCGCAGAGAGGATGAAGAGGCCGGGGAGCCAGCTGGTGAACCAGAGATCGTGCAATCGCGCCGGCATCACCAGGAACAGGGAGCCCAGCGAGGTGTGGTGCAGCGACGATAGCGTGATGCCCACGATGACGATCGGAATGGTCACCTTGTGGAAGAGGTTCACCAGTCTGTTGAATCCGTATTTCTCCAGGACCATCGGCGCCACTTCCAGGGCCGTGACCGAGAAATAGAGCATCACGCACCAGGCCACCTCGAAAAGGAAGGAATGGTGGTTCCAGAAGAAGAGGGGCTTCCAGATGGCGTGGGGGAGTCCGATGTCCAGAAACAGGGTGAAGCACGAGGATCCGTATCCGAGGAACGCGATGAGGATTGCCGGCTTCAGTACGGTCCTGTACTTCTGTAGATTGAAGACGTATACCGTGGCCGCAAGGGCGAAGCCACCGGTGGCCAGAGCCACGCCCGCCACCATGTTGATGATCTTCCACAGACCCCACGGCATGGAATCGGAGAGGTCGGTCGATGCACCCAGACCGCCGATGAGGCGAATCACGATGGCCACCGCGCCAAAAGCGGCGACGACCCAGAGGAACTCCTTCAGCCCGGACAGCTTTCTCAATTTTCCCCTCCTCCCTCAGGGATCTCGTCTTTCCCGGGGACGTCGGCCGGTTCCGCGTTTCCCGCGACCTCCTCTTCGAGGGCCTCGGCCTGCAGGCGCATGCGCCGTTGAATGATGGTGTAGGTCCCTAACAGGAGCCCCGCAACGCCGGCGGCCAGCCAGGGTGTCTTGGCCATCACCGGCCACGTGTAGCTCATCATCGACCGCCGCCCTATCTTCTCCGGCCAGCCGAACGCGTCGAGGGGCGTGTCGGAGATGTAGAGAACCGACGTTCCTCCCAGTTCCTTCTCGCCGTAGATGTGCTGCAGGTATTTACCGGGATTGCCGGCGATCCTGCGCCGGGCCAGCTCGAGCAATTCACCGCGCTCTCCGAAGACACTCACCTCGTTCGGGCAGGCCTCGACGCAGGCCGGCTGCTCGCCTTTCCCGAGACGATCGGCGCACATGTCGCACTTCTTCATGTACGGCAGCGTCTTGTCCCATTCGTAGCGCGGGATGCCCAGGGGGCACGCCAGCATGCAGTAGCGGCAGCCGATGCATTTGCTCGGATCGTATATTACCGGGCCCGCTGAAGTTTTCGTGATAGCACCGACCAGGCAGGCGTCGACGCATCCCGGCTGCAGGCAGTGGACGCACTGTTTCTTGACAAAGCGCCTCTCGTGAACGGGAAGGATTGTCGTGAATCGTCTGGATGTCAGACCGTCCCGGCTCTGTTTGCGCGCCGGGATCTCGTCCTCGAGATGGTGGGTTGCCCTGCAGGCTTCAACGCAGCGTTCACATCCGGTGCACCGGGTGACGTCGATCAGGATCGATTTCATCAGACTCTCACCTCCTCCCCGTGTAGCTCATGAGCCACCTTTTCGCCGGCGCCGGCCGGCATCCTCCAGAAGATCTCTGACGAGAAGCGGTCGAAGGGGAAGAGCACGCAGTGGCTGAGCTTCGTGGTGGGGAGTAGCACGAAAGCAAACTCGGCGCTCAGAACGTGGATCAACAGCATGGCGTTGTAGGTCAGGGGATTTAGCGACGGGTGGAAAGCCATGAATCCCGAAAGGAACGGGACCACGAGTGCCACCAGAAGGAAGTAATCCTGGGGTGCGCTCAGCGCTGAAGCGTCCCGATCGAGAACGCGGACACCGAGGAGGATGATACCCGCCGCGATGGTGACCAGGGTCAGGATGTCCGCCGCCAGCGGCGGGAGTCCGGGCCACCACAGACCCAGGGAACCGGTCCACAGAGCGATGTGGTCGACCAGGAAGACGGGCACGGCCAGGAGTCCGATGTGGAAGACGAACGAGGTGGTGCTGACAAAGGGGCGGTGGTGGTAGATGTGGCCCACGGGCGCCATCCACCTCACCGTCTCCTTGAGATTCGTGCCGATGTTGATCTTCCTGTAGGACAGCCGTCGGATGCACTGCAGGACCTGGGTGCTCTGCAGGTAGACATGCCGGAGGAGTCCCAGGATCATGAACGTGAACGTGACCGCGAAGAGGGGTCCTTTTGCGAATGACAGAAATGATTCCATTGGATATTCCGTAGTATTACAGGATCACCGTCTTGTAGAGGAGATCGTGAAGGCCCATGAGTTCCATGGACAGATCGTAGTGGTCGATGATCTCACGTAGTTGTTTCTTGCAGTTTGCGCACGGGGCGACCACGATGTCCGCGCCCGTGGCTTTGAGCTGCTCGGCCTTGGTCTTACCGATCACTTCCATGCGGAAGTCGTGCATCTCGTCGATGGACACCGTTCCCCCGCCGCCTCCGCAGCAGTAGTTTTTCGTGCCGGAGGGCGTCATCTCCACGTAGTTCTTGGCAATCGCCCTGAGCAGCTCCCGCGGCTGGTCCACGATCCACCCCGAACGAGCGAGGTTACAGGGATCGTGGTAGGTGACCCGCTCCTTGATCAGGCTGGAGTCGAACCGGAGCTTGCCCTCCTTGAACTTCTGGTGCGCCAGCTCCACGCAGTTGACGACGCGCGGCGCTTGCTTGCCGCCGAAGACGGGGACGAACTGCTTGGCCGATCGCGAGGCGTGACCGCACTCTCCGATGAGGATGGTTCTTCCCTTCAAGCGCCGGACCTCGTCGATGAGACGTTCGATGTTCCGTTCCAGAATCCAGTCGCTGTAGAAGAGGCCGTAGTTGATGGCGTCGTAGTTCTTCGACCCGATGGTCCAGTTGTCCCCTTCGCCCATGGCGTGCAGGATCAGCGCGTTGCCCATGAGGGTCTCCGCCTCCATGAGGTAGTCGCTCACAGGGCAGAAGAAGACGTATTCCACACCTTCTCGGTCCACCGGGAATTCGAGCTTGACCCCCTTTTCCTCCTCGATCTCCTCGGCGAGGAACTCCAGGTTGTTCACGAGGGCAGGAAGGGGAACCGCCGACGTGTTGCCCGTCTTACCCTCGAGCTGCTCGCGGCAGGAGACCTGGAGCGCCTTGGGTTGAAGCCGCATCTCGCTCAGGATATAGCGGCCCAGGTGTGTGATCAGCGCGTGATCGACTCCCATGGGACATTCCAGCGTGCACCTCCTGCACGCGGTGCAACGGTAGACCGATTCGATCAGGTCGTCGATGTCGGATTCCTTCAGGTAGCCGTTGCCCAGGGCCAATCCCTTGAGCCAGCCGCCGAAGGTGAAGTAGCGCTGGTAGATCTTCAGGATCTGGGTCGTCCTGTAGCACGGGATATCCTTCGGGTCCCCGGTAGCCTGGTAGACCTGGCAGGTGCTGGCGCAGCGGCCGCACCGGGTGTGGGTGCGTGCGTACATGTCCAGCAGTGCCTTGTAGTTGGTATGGCGCAGGATCGACTCGAAGGCCTGCAGGAACCGTTCGACCCGGTTGGGGACGGCGGAATTCTCGATCTGATATGAGTATTCTCTTTTTATCGCCGGCGCCGTGCCGGTCCGTTCATCGATCTGTTCCGTTGCAGCCGGAATCATCTATCTTTCTCCATGTATTGGAATCCTGGTCGGACTCAACGCCTGAAATTGGAATGCGACGTGAGTGCAATATGCGTGCCGATGGCAAGGAGCCTACAGAAACGCCGCGTTTTTCGTGGCTGATGTCCAGGAAATTCGTTGTGTTTCAAGAGCAATTACCTGGAGGAGGGTGGGTTCAGTCGCGGCGTCGGTCAATGAAGCAGGATGCGGGCATCTGTTGCAGAACAGCGAAACGTTGCGTTGCATGCAACAGAATTTGCAACGTTCATTCGTGCTTGCCGGGTTTCGAAGCCCGGCGGAAGATCTAAATGGTCGGTCATGATTCGTAGCAGTCATGGGCCCGGTACGGAATCTGATGGAGCATGGGAATCGTATTTGCATGAATACACAGGCGGAAAGAATCTCATGAAAGTTGCCATCCCAACGTTCGGTTCAAGGATCGCACCCACGTTTCAACACTGCGATTCAATGCTCCTGGCGCGGATTGTCGGTCAGGAAGCCGTCTCCGGCGAGACGGTGCACACCGCTGGAATGACCGAAGATGAAAGGATCAGAACGCTCGAGAACAACAGGATTTCCATCCTCGTATGCGGGGGTGTCGATTGTGGACTCATGGAAGAATTGAGGCTCCTGGGCATCGAGATCATCAACAATGTAGCGGGGGAGACGGACGATGTGCTCGCCCATCTGATCCGGGGCGACCTGCGCCGGGGCCACGGCATCACCTATCACCCCGGCACGCTCGCTCCCCCCCTCGGCCCCAACGGAAAAGGCGTCGGACAGGACCTGCCGGTCCTCCACGACCGCCTCGAGGAGGATCGCCGCCCCATAGACTGCATCCATTGTCCGGACAAGGCCTGTCTGAATGGAGGGGAATGCGGATATTACCCCACTGTACCCCTTCCGCGGCTCCTCGCCGTCCATCACCACCAGACTCTGGACGTGACGGCGGACATCGCAGCCGAGCCCGAAAGAATCCTGTGTAGAATCTCCGAGCTGGTCTATTTCTGTCTGGGGATGAAATACGAGCGGATCGGGCTGGCTTTTTGCACCGACCTCTTCTCGGAAGCTGAAACGGTCGCGCGACTTCTGGGGCGGTTTGTCCACGTCTCGTCTGTCTGCTGCAAGGTCGGAGGGGAGCTGGAAGGAAGGGAGGAGCCGCTCGAGGGCTTGCCCGATCCGGCCTGCAATCCCATCGCCATGGCCCGGATTTTGAACGAAGCGAAGACGGACCTGAACGTGATCCTCGGACTCTGCATGGGGTGTGACGTCGTCTTCAGTCAGTTGAGCCAGGCGCCGGTGACCACACTCTTCGTCAAGGACCGGCTCCTGGCCAACAATCCCATCGGAGCGGTCCACTCCCACTACGTCCTGAAGCACATTCTGAACGAAACTTAACAGCCTGTGGATAAACTCCCGCGGACCCGAATCGGTCTTTTTCGCCCAGGTCCGCCCATGTCGGATTCATCGATACTTTCCATTGTATCGACTCATCCGCCGAGGACGAACCTGGGCAAAAAAACCTCGATTCTGGCCTCGCGCCAGTTTATCCACAGGCTGTTAGTAGTGGAGTTCTGAAACTGATTCAGGTACCCAGTCGATCGGGTTTGATGCAATATCTCTTCATTTTCCGCCACAACGTGGTGCGGTTGATGCCGAGTTCATGGGCCGCCCTGACCTTGTTCCAGTTGTGTCGTTCGAGGGCTTCCAGAAGGATGGTCCTCTCGCTGTCGGTGGGGAGGCGCTTGCTTCCGTTCTCCGTCGTTCTGCGGATGCGTTCAGGAAGGTGGTCGACCTCGATGGTGTCGCTGTCGCAAAGCACGAAGGCGTGCTCCACGGCGTTTTCCAGCTCTCGAACGTTACCCGGAAAATCGTAGCGCCTGAGGTGCTGCAGGACTTCGTCCGAGACGCCTTGGATGGCTTTGTTTCGTTTGTCCCGGAGCCTCTGGATGAAGTGATCGATGAGGATGGGCAGGTCTTCGAGCCTGTCGCTCAGGGGAGGGACCTGGAGGTTGATGACGTTGATCCGGTAGTAGAGGTCTTCACGAAATGTGCCCCTGCGAATTTCCTCCTCCAGGTCGCAATTGGTGGAGGAGAGAATTCGAGCATCGGTCCGAAGCGTGCGGGCCGAGCCCAGGGGTTGGAACTCACCGTTGTTGAGGACGCGCAGTAACTTTGATTGAAGGGCCACGGGCATCTCCCCGATCTCGTCGAGGAGCAACGTGCCGCCCTGGGCGAGGAGGAACAGGCCGGGCTTGTCGCGTTTGGCGTCGGTGAAGGCGCCTTTCGCGTATCCGTACAGTTCCGATTCCAGCAGGTTCTCGGGCAGCGCCGCGCAGTTGATCCGGATATAGCGGTTGTCCTTGCGTGGACTGAAGTTGTGGATCGCCTCGGCGATCAGCTCCTTGCCGCATCCGCTGGGCCCCTGGATCAGCACGTTGCACTCGGACTCGGCGATCTGGGGAAGCATCGAGAACAACTTCTGCATCTGCGGATTGCCGCTGATCAGCTTGCCGAATTGCTTCACCTGGTCGAGCTGGTGGCGGAGGTTTTCGACGGCTGACAGATCATGGAAAAACTCCACCGCTCCGACGGGCGTATTGCCCTTGTCGTGCAGAACCGTCGTGCTGACGCTGATGGGGACCCGCCGGCCATTGCGGGTGATGATCGTCACGCGCGTGTTCGATACGGCCTGACCATTCGCGAGGGTGTGCCGCAGGGCGCATCGGCTCTGGCAGATGTCCGTCCGGAAAATATCGAAACAGAACTGGCCGATGGCCTCCTCTCGGCTGAAACCGGAAATCCGCTCGGCGGCCTGGTTGAAGGAAGTTATCCGGCAGTTGTAGTCGACCGTGAAGACACCGTCGCTGATACTGTTGAAGATGATTTCAGCAATTTCGCGTTCATTCATTGCTATTCAAGGCTTCTGTTATCACGAACCGGAGGACGGCCGATTCTTCGATTGAGCCCCGGTATCCGGCTCGTCCTGAGCTCGCTACCAGGCATCAGTAATATGGCACCTTTTGAGATGCTGGACAATCCGCCCATCGGCATTCCGGGGACGTCGGAGCCCATCTTACACGCAGCTCCGGCGATACCCGATGGACTTCTCAATTGTGTACCCGGGTCACGAGCCTCGTTAGTGGAATCGAAGATTGCTGTCCGTATTTCGGGTGCGGCCCGTGTTTCTTGGCCGAGCCGATCCGTACCGGAATCCATGGCAAGCTTCTTGCACTCTGGCGGGACGTCCCCAGGCCGGCGGCCCGCAGCAGGAAGCGAGGGTGGCGCGATCCCCGGAGGGGGTGAAAACGCCGCTGAATACTATTATGTCGTTGTGAGGAGGCAACGAAATTCCGGTTCCGTTGCGCTGGATCTATGTATACATTGAGTAAAAGGTTATGATTGTCGCGTCACCTGTCACACGCCATGGAGGCGGGTAGATTCCATGGAATGACCGCACCGGGAAGACCACGTTGACACCCGATAACACCCCGTTTCGCCTGAGTCCTGACGAGGTCACCGTGATCCTGGACTCCATCGCCGACGGAGTCTTCACCGTGGACATGGATTTCAGGATCACGAGCTTCAACCGCTCCGCCGAGCTGATCACGGGATTCTCTGCGGAAGAGGCCGTGGGGCAGCAGTGCTACAACATCTTTCGCACCTCCGTGTGTCAGACCGATTGCCTCCTGGGCGAGTCCATCCGCACGGGACGCCGCATCAGCGGCCAGGAATTGACCATCCTGAACCGGCAGAACGTGGAGGTTCCCATCAGCGTATCGACGGCCATCCTGCGGAATCCGAAAGGGGACGTCATCGGCGGCGTGGAGACGTTCCGGGACCTCACCGCCGTGGAGCAGCTGCGCCAGGAAATGCAGCGGAAGTACACCCTGCATGACATGGTCAGCAAGAACCATCGCATGCAACAGATCTTCGCCCTGATCACGGACGTGGCCGCGACCACGGCCTCGGTGATGATCCAGGGCGAGACCGGCACCGGCAAGGGCCTGCTCGCGCGGGCCATCCACAACGAAAGCCCGCGGCGAGACGGGCCCTTCGTGGAGGTGAACTGCGGTTCGCTTCCCGACACCCTGCTCGAGTCCGAGCTGTTCGGCCACGTGGCGGGCGCCTTCACCGATGCCCGGGCGGCTCGCAAGGGGCGGTTCGAGCTGGCCGATGGCGGTACCCTCTTCCTCGACGAGATCGGAGACACTTCCCAGGTCATGCAGGTGAAGATGCTCCGTGTCCTGCAGGAAGGCACGTTCGAGCCGGTGGGATCCAGCGAGACGCGGAAGACGGACGTGCGGGTCATTGCGGCAACGCACCGCGATCTCAAGGATCTCGTGAACCGGGAGTCCTTCCGCCAGGACCTCTACTACCGCATCAACACCTTGCAGGTCATTCTGCCGCCGCTTCGGGAGAGACGCGAGGACATCCCACTGCTGGTGAATCACTATATCGAGCGTTTCAACCGCCTCACGGGAAAGCGCGTGCGGAAGGCCTCGGGAAAAGCCATGCGGGCCATGATGCAATACGACTGGCCCGGCAATGTCCGCGAACTCGAGCACGCCATCGAGCACGCCTTTGTCCTGGCCAAGGAAGCCACCTTCGGTCTCAATCACCTTCCGGTGGAGCTGTCCAGCGAGGAGGACACGGACAGGGCATCGGCTCCGGGCGGAGAGCACCCCCGTACGATCCTGCACGACGCCGAACGCCGGGCCATCGAGGAGGTGCTGACCCGGCACGAGGGGAACAAGGCCGCTGCGAGTCGCGAGCTGGGGGTGAGCCGGACCACCCTCTGGCGCAAGATGAAGCGGCTGGGGATCCACTCCGAATAGTTACATATCTGCAACCACCAGGCACATTTCGGTAGCGCCGCAACACGTTAATTAATAGAATATTAGGAACGTTTTCTGCATAAGTGTTACAATAATGAAACAATACCGGTTTTGTCACCGATCACCCCACGTCGCTTTAATCCACTGATTCATAACGGATTACGCCTTTTGGTCAGCTATGGCATGCCCTGTGCAATACCAGGGGCATGTTGGAGGTTTCCCCATGAAGCTGGCCATTCCCCTCTTCAGAGATGAGGTGTCCCCCCGGTTCGGGTGCAGTGCCCGGTTCCTGGTGGCCCTGGTGGAGGAAAACCAGGTTGAGTCCAGGAAAGAGGAGGACGTCACGCATCTTTCCCCCTGGCAGTTTCCGGAGTTCCTGGCCTCCCAGGGTGTATCTCATGTGATCTGCGGCGGGGTGAACCAGCGCTTCCAGGTGGAAATGCAGCGGCTGGGAATGGAGGTGATCTGGGGTGTGATCGGGACAGCGGACGAGGCGCTGGCCGCCTTTCTGAACGGCACGCTGAAGCGCGATCAGTTCGTTTGCGGGGAATCCCGCGGCCACCGTGGCCGCGGCCAGGGTCGGTCGCAGGCCGGTGGGGGACCTCAGGGTTCGCCTGGCCGTGGCCGAAGACGCGGCGGCCGTGGCCGTTTCAATGGATGAATTGAAAACAGAAGCATCAGGAGGTGATTCAAATGCCAGGTGGAGACAGAACAGGACCTACGGGAGCCGGTTCCATGACCGGATGGGGAGAGGGATATTGCTCGGGCAGCCAGAGGCCCGGATTCCTCGGCCGAATTTTTGGGCAAGGCAGGGGCTCCGGTGGGTGGGGCGGTTTCGGCAGAGGGGGAGGCCGGGGCGGAGGCGGTGGCCGGGGCCGACGCAACCGGTTCCGGGCCACGGACCTGCCCGGCCGGGCCGACACCGGTTCGGGGCCCATTCCGGCCTCCGCGGGTGCTCTGACCCAGGAGCAGGAGGCCGGGGATCTCAGGAAACAGGTCAAGCTCCTCGAGAAGACCTTGTCCAAGATGAAGGACAGGCTCACGGAGCTGGAAGCAGGTATGACGAGCCGGACCTGATCCCATGCGTTTGGATTTCTAATGCCTGTCCTCGGTGTGAAGTGTTCCGTCGTTTCCAGGGAGCCATCCCTGCACCGTGAAGGAGAAAAACCATGAAAATCGGCGTAGCCGCCATGGGCGAATCGCTGGACGTAGAGGTGTCCGGCCAGTTTGGACGCTGTCCCTACTTTGTCATCGTGGACCCGGATACCCTCGAGTTCGAGGCGTTTTCCAATTCCGCCGCCGTGATGCCGGGGGGTGCGGGCCCGGCCGCGGTCCAGGAACTCGTCAATCACGGCGCGGAAGCGGCATTGGCCGGCCGCATCGGTCCCAAGGCCGAACAGGCGCTCGAGGCCGCAGGGATCAAGTTTTCCGAGGCCTCGGGAACGATCCGAAAGGCCGTCCAGGATTTTTCGCGGAAAGAACAGGGCGCATGATCGTTACGTTTGCCAGCGGAAAGGGCGGGACCGGGAAGACCACCATCGCCACGAATCTCGCCGCAACCCTCGACAAGATGGGACGCCCGGTTCAGCTGCTGGACTGCGACGTGGAGGAACCGAACTGCCATCTGTTCCTGAAGCCCGATATCCAGCAAGAGACGGTGGTGACCGTACCGGTTCCGGTGGTGGACGAGGACAGGTGCAGCAATTGCGGGGCCTGCGCCGATTTCTGCCAGTTCGGCGCCATCCTCCAGCTCGGGGACAGGATCCTGGTGCTTCCCGAGCTCTGTCTTTCCTGCGGGGGCTGCGGGCGGGTTTGCGTTGACGAGGCCATTTCCGAGAGGCCCAAGGAGGTCGGCGTGGTCAGGGAGGGACAAGCCGGTGGCATCGCCTTTGCCGAGGGCCGCCTGAAGGTGGGCGTGGCCCGCGCCATCCCCATCATCACCCGGGTCAAGGAGGGCATGGGCCGCGACGTGACCGTCCTCGTCGATGCGCCCCCCGGCACCAGCTGCCCCATGCTGGAGTCAGTGAAGGACGCCGACTTCGTCTGTCTGGTGGCCGAGCCCACGCCCTTCGGACTGAACGATCTCGAGATCGCAGTGGGGGGGGTCCGGCAACTGGATCTGCCTCTGGGCATCGTGATCAACCGGGCGGATATGGGGGATGACCGGGTGAAGCGCTTCTGTGCGGCGGAGGAGATCGAGATTCTGGCGGAACTCCCGAACGATCGGCGCATTGCCGAGGCGTGTTCCCGGGGGGAGCTCATCGTGGACACGCTGCCCGAATACTGGAGTAGGTTTGCCATCCTGCTGAAGCGCATGGAGGGCATGGTCGCCGGTGCGCCCAACAGGGCCGTCGCCGGAAAGAAATAGGACACAACCGTGAAAGAGATCGTCGTCATCAGCGGCAAGGGGGGAACGGGCAAGACGAGCCTCACGGCGTCGTTTGCCGCTCTGGCCGAGGGTGCCGTGATGGTGGACTGCGATGTGGACGCTCCGAACCTCGCCATCGTGCTGGATCCCCGGGTCGAACAGACATCGCCTTTTGTGGGTGGGAAGGTCGCGATCCCGGATCCCGAGACGTGTATTTCCTGTGGCGGCTGTGTCGAGGTGTGCCGGTATGGCGCCGTATCCCTGGACGGCCCCATCAATGAGCCGGGCGACGGGACGTCCGTGGTCGACGCGAAAGCCTGCGAGGGGTGCGGCGTATGCGTGGAGGTCTGTCCCGTCGACGCCATGCGATTGGAACCGGTGCAGGGAGGGGAGTGGTTCATCTCCCGCACCCGCCATGGCACCCTCGTCCACGCCCGCCTGGGCATCGGCCAGGACAATTCCGGCAAGCTGGTGAGCCTGGTTCGGAAAGAGGCCCGTGAGCTGGCCGGACGCGAATCGAACGGCCTCATGATCAGCGATGGGCCGCCGGGCATCGGATGCCCCGTCATCGCGTCGGTGAGCGGCGCGGACCTCGTGTTGATCGTGGTGGAGCCCACCGTGTCCGCCATCCACGATTTCGAGCGGGTGGTGGAGTTGACCCGCCACTTCGGCATTCCCGCTCTGGTCTGCGTCAACAAGTTCGACCTGAATCCGGCCCTGGCCGAAAGCCTCGAATCTCTGGCCGAACGGCTGGGCGTGGAGGCGGTGGGCAGGATTCCGTACGACAAGGTAGTCGTGGATGCACAGCTCGATCTCAAAAGCGTGGTCGAATACTCGACCGACGGCGTCTGTGCCTCTATTCGAGATATCTGGAAGAAAGTCGAGGCGCGTCTGGTTTCCGGCGAGGGTCGCCGTGAACGAAATATCGAGACGCGCTGATTCAATTACGGAGAGAAAGACATGCGAGTCGCTACACCATGTGACGGAGAGCAGATGGCCCCACACTTCGGGCATGCGCCCCAGTTCGCGATCTACGACACGGACCCCCACACCTCCACGATCAAGAGCGAACAGTTCCTGAATCCTCCCCCCCACGAGCCCGGGCTGCTTCCGAAGTGGCTTGCGGAACAGGGCGCGAACGTGATTCTGGCCGGAGGCATGGGGATGCGCGCGAAGCAGCTGTTCGAGGAGAACGGGATCACGGTAGTCGTGGGCGTGGCTGGTATGGCTCCGAAGGAGGCGGTGGAGGCCTACCTGAGGGGCACCTTGTCCACCGGGTCCAACCTCTGCGACCATTAGAAATACGTTGAAACCAGTTCTCGGCTCCTACTAGCCCCTGGCAGAAGAAGCGATCCATGACAACGCACGACAAGGTGTCACCGGAAACCCAAGCGGTCCATGCGGGAATCGATCAATACCCTTTTCGACCGGTGGTTCCACCCATCTACCAGACATCCACCTTCGGTTTCGAGACCGCGGACCAGGGAGCCGCGCTCTTCGCCGGGAAGGAGCGGGGGTACATCTATTCACGGATGGGCAATCCCACCGTGGAGGCCCTCGAGACCTGCCTGGCCGAGCTCGAAGGGGGGTATGGCGCCCTGGCGTGCTCGAGCGGCATGGCCGCCATCTACACGACCCTCCACACGCTCCTCCAGGCGGGTGACCACATCATCTGCAGTGATGCGGTCTATGGACCGACCTGTACGCTCGTGGAGAGGGAGCTGCCGAAGCACGGCACCGCCTCCACCATCGTGGATACGTCGGACCTGGACGCTGTCAGAGACGCCTTCGAGCCGAGCACCCGGGTTGTCTTCATCGAGACACCGGGGAATCCCACCCTCGTGATCTCCGATATCGAGGCCGTCTGCAACCTCGCCCACGATCACGGGGCTCTTGTGGTGGTGGACAACACCTTCATGAGTCCGGTCCTGCAGCAGCCGTTCAAGTGGGGTGCAGACGTGGTGGTTCACAGCCTGACCAAGTTCCTGAACGGCCATGCCGACGTGGTGGGCGGTGTGATCGTGACCAGAGACGAGGCGCAGCACGCGGAGTTTCGAAAGGTCCTGAACCTCCTGGGCGGCGTGCTCCCGCCGCTGGAGTCGTTCCTGGTGCACCGGGGCGTCAAGACCCTCGCGCTCCGGATGCAGAGACACTGCGAAAACGCGCAGAGAGTGGCCGCGTATCTGGTCGACCACCCGTCCGTGGAGTGGGTGTCCTATCCGGGCTTGAAGAGCCATCCTCAGTATGAAATCGGGCAGAAACAGATGTACGGGCCCGGTGGAATGATCAGCCTCAGCCTGAAGGGCGGCCTGGAAGCGGGCAAGAAGATGATGGGCGCCGTCGAGTTATGCGGCCTGGCGGTGAGCCTGGGCGGCGTGGAGACCCTGATCCAGCATCCTGCCAGCATGACGCATGCCTCCATGGGGCCGGAAGCGAGGAAGCGGGCCCGTATCTCGGACGGCCTCGTTCGCCTGTCCATCGGCATCGAAAACGCCGACGACCTCATCGAGGACCTGGATCGTGCCTTGGCAGCCTGCGGATGAACTGGCGCGGACCCGGATCGATCCGGTCGGATTCCCGGGCGCTTTCCATGTCGTGGCTTGAAAACCTCCACGGTTCCTGGTAGGTAACGATTTCAGGTTGATCCTGAAATCGCGTCCACCACATCCATCTGGAGGCCGAGGTTTTGAAGCCCATATCACGCGGGCCGCTTGCCTCGGGGATAGGCACACGCCCTTCTCGCATCGTGTGGATCCGACCTGATCTCGCGGCCCTTGCCGTCCTTGCAGGCCTGGTCGTGGGATGTGCTCGAACGGCGTACGAGTCCCTCCCGCCGCCAGCGGATCCCCTTCCGATCGCACAGGAACAGCAATCGTCGGAACCGGCGTCCGCCCGGCCTGAGACATCTCCTGCTCCGGATTCCCTCGTCCTGGACGAGGCCATCCGCACCGCTCTCGCCCGCAATCCGGACGTCACCGGCGCCGCCGAGCACATCGCCGTGGCCGAGGCTCGGCTCAGAGAAGCGCGCGGCGCCTTTCTCCCCCTGCTCACCCTGGACGCGTCCGCGCTCCGTGCCGACTCGCCCTCGACGTATCTGTTCAAGCGCATCGATCAGCGAGGCCTCAAGCCCGGCGTGGACTTCAACCACCCCGACAAGCTCACGAACTACGAGGCCGGTGTGACGCTTCGCTACGACCTGTTCAGCGGCGGCAAGGACGCAGCGTCCCTGGACATGGCCGGAAAGGACCTGGACCTGGCCCGGTTGAACCAGGAGTGGGTGCGAAACGAACTCATCTCCGGGGTCATCACGACGTTCCACGAGATCATCACCGCCGACGAGCTGCTGGCGGCCGAGGCCGCGGCCGTGGAGACTGTCAAGACCCAGGTGCATGAGGCCGAGGCCCGGTTCCGGGCCGGTGCGGTGCTCCGGGACGAGGTCCTGTCCCTCGAGGTGCGGCTGGCCGAAGCCGAGGACCGCTTCATCGCCGCCCGGAACGTGGGCCGCCTGGCCCGGGCGGCGCTGGCCAGCCTGCTGGCTGTGGAGCCTGCAGGCGGAGAGG
This sequence comes from uncultured Planctomycetota bacterium, assembly GCA_964485695.1. GTDB lineage: Bacteria > Planctomycetota > JAFGQW01 > JAFGQW01 > JAFGQW01 > CAZAKZ01. The sequence goes on from CAZAKZ010000046.1 coordinate 30,935, forward strand.
GCCTGAAGTGCAGGGACGTTCCACCTCCCCCGGTCCCGGAGATCTGCGAGGCGGGGCTGGCCCTGGCCCAGAGGCGGGATCCGATCCTCCGGTCGGCGCACCTGGCCAAGAAGAAGGCCGCGGCCGGCTATCTCCCCACGGTGGGTGTGTTCGCCCGTTACTACCACGATGTCGAGAAGGCGCGCTTCAACCACAACGACGCGAACTGGATCCTCGGTGCGGATCTCACCTGGAACCTCTTCAACGGCCTGCGAACCCGGGCCGGCTACGCCGCGGCCGGGGCTGCCGTCAAGCGGGCAGAGGCCGAGGTTCACCGCGCCCGTCTCGATCTGGAGCACAGGGTCCGCGACGCCTACATCCGCCTGGAGGGTGCGCGGTCCCGCCGGAAGGTGACCGAGGCGGTCGTGGATCGGGCCGCAGAGACGTTTGAACTGGTGACGCAGCGCTACCGCAAGGGCGCTGTGACCGTCACGCGCTACCTCGAGGCCGAGCAGGACCGGACTTTCGCGCGGGTGAAGGCCCTTCGCGCCCGGTGCATGGAGCGGCGATCGCTGGCGGAGGTGGCGAGGGTCCTCGGGTGGTGGACGATTGGAAGGGCGGGTGAACCATGATGAAGAACATCGCGGGCAAGCTCATATTCACGGGTAAGTGGATCCTCGGCCTCGCCGCCCTGGTTCTCCTCATGCTCTACCTCTCCGGCGTCTTCACCGCGGACAGGGCGAAGCCCGGTGAGTCCGTTCTGAAACCGGAGGCGTCGGGAAAGGAACAGACGGCCCTGGCCGAGGTCCGAGGCGTTCCAATCTACTACGAGGCGGTGGGGTCCGTGCGGTCGCGCCGCCGCATCGAGGTGGCGTGTCAGACCTCGGGACGGATCCTCTCTGTCGAGGTGCGTGAGGGCAGCAAGGTCGAGAAGGGGGCTCTGGTCGCGCGGATCGAGTCGGATGTTCTGGAAGCGCGTCTCGACCAGGCGCGCCGGGCTCTGGAGGCCGCCCGTGCCGCGGAGCGTGCAGCCGCCGAGCGGGTCCTCGGCGTCGAGGCCGTTCTCGAGCGCGCTTCCGCCGAGCGCGATCGGGTCCAGAAACTGCTCGAGGAAAAGGCGGCCACCCCGCGTGAGGCCGAGGCGGCCGAGGCCGATTTCCGGCAGTCAAATGCTGCCGTGAGCGCTGCCCGGGCCGCCCTGGCCGGAGCCCGCGCCGAGGTGGCCCGCATCCAGGGCCGGGTGCGGGAAGCCGAGGTGGCCCTGGCCTACACCGAGGTCCGCGCACCCGAGGCGGGCGAGGTGGTGGACCGTATGGTGGACCCCGGGGACCTGGCCTGGACGGGCCGCCCCCTCATCGTGGTCCACGACCCCTACGATCTCCGCCTCGAGGCCGGGGTCCGGGAGGGACTCATCGGCAGGATTTCGGTGGGTGTGGAGGTGAAGGTGCTCGTGGAGGCCCTCGGCGCAGAGGTGGGGGCGAAGGTGGACGAGATCGTTCCCTCCGCCGATGCCGCAAGCCGGACCTTTCTGGTGAAGGCCGCCCTTCCCTACAGGAAGGGACTTCGCACCGGGATGTTCGGCCGCCTGCAGCTCTTGCTGGGCGAGCGGGACGCCGTGGTCGTTCCCGAAGGTGCGGTGCGCCGCGTGGGTCAGCTCGAACAGGTCTCAGTGGTGGTGGACGGCCGGATACAGAAGCAGTTCGTGCGCACGGGTCAGGTGCTGGGTAAACACGTCGAGGTACTCAGCGGCCTCAGCGGCGGAGAGTCGGTGGTGATCGGGGAGAGGGATTGACATGGCTGTCGATGAATCCGCCCCCCGCGGCCCGGTGGCCGCCCTGGTGCGGCCGTTTCTCACGCGGCCGTTCGCGCCCATGCTGCTCCTGGCGGCGCTGTTTCTCGGCGCCGGCGCTGTCTGGGTGACACCCAGGGAGGAAGAGCCGCAGATCGTGGTCCCCATGGCCGATGTGATCGTTCACTTTCCGGGGGCCGGGGCCGAGGAGGTGGAGAAGCTGGTGGCCACGCCCCTGGAGAGGTTGCTGTGGCAGATCGACGGCGTGGAGTACGTCTACTCCACCTCGCGGCGCGACGTGGCCATGGTCACTGTCCGCTTCTACGTGGGCGAGGACCGCGAGCGCTCCTGGGTCAAGATCTACAACAAGATCGAATCCAACCTGGATCGGGTTCCACCGGGTGTGCGCGGTTGGATGGTGAAGCCCGTGGAGATCGACGACGTACCCATCCTCACCCTCACCCTGCACTCGGACGCCATGGACGACCACGGCCTCAGGCGCGTGGGCGAGGAGGTGCTGGCGCGCCTCGACGAGGTGGAGAACCTCTCGCGCACCGAGGTGGTGGGGGGGCGGCGGCGCCAGGTGCGCGTGCGCCTCGATCCCGAGAGGCTGGCGGGCGTGGGCCTGGATCCGCTCCGGGTGCTCCGGGCGGTGGCCGGGTCCGACGCCGAGGTGACGGCCGGCGCTTTTTCACGGCGGAACAAGCGCTACCCCGTGACCGCGGGACCGTTTCTGGGCAGCGCGGAGGAGGTCCGACGCGTGGTGGTGGGGGTGCATGGGGACCGCCCCGTGCACCTGGAGGACGTGGCCGAGGTGACGGACGGACCCGAGGAGCCCGTCTCGCACGTCCGGTTCTGCCGGGGGCCTGCGGCCGAAGGGGAAGTAGCCCACAAGCTGTCCCGGCCGGCCGTGACCCTGGCCCTGGCCAAGAAGAAGGGCTCCAACGCCGTGGAGGTCGCCCAGGATATCCTGGCCGCCGTGGAGGCCCTCGAGGGCGAGGTGATCCCGGAAGGCGTTGAGGTCACCGTCACTCGCAACTACGGCGCCACCGCGGATGGCAAGGTGGACGACCTCTTGAGCGCCCTGGCCGTGGCCATGATCTCGGTGGTGATCCTCCTCACCCTCGTCCTCGGCTGGCGGGAGGCCCTGGTGGTGGCCATTGCCGTTCCCATGAGCTTCTCGCTGGCGCTCTTCGTCAACTACCTGTCGGGGTACACCATCAACCGGGTCACCCTGTTCGCGCTGATCCTCTCCCTCGGCATCGTGGTGGACGACCCCATCACCAACATCGACAACATCCAGCGCCACATCCGGTCCAGGCCGGCCCATCCCCTGTGGGCGACGCTGGCCGCGGTGCGCGAGGTGTTCCCGCCGGTCCTCATGTCCACGCTGGCCATCATCGTCTCCTTCCTGCCCATGTTCTTCATCACCGGCATGATGGGGCCGTACATGGCGCCCATGGCGGCCAACGTGCCCTTCACCATCACCTTTTCCACGTTGGCGGCCCTCACAGTGGTCCCCTGGATCGCCTTCAAGCTTCTCGGCCGGAGGAGCCGGAATAATGCAACCGGACGTCGACCGGAAGAAGATCTGCATCGCACCTCTGGACCCGTTCATCGCCTCTATCGCACCGTGGTGGGCCCCCTTCTGGCCTACCGCGCGCTCCGGTGGGGACTCCTCGCCGCGGTGGTGTGCCTCGTGGGCCTGGCGGGGGTGCTGGCGCTGACGGGCCTGGTGCCGCTGAAGATGCTGCCCTACGCCGACCGCGACGAGTTCGAGGTGGTGCTGGACATGCCCGAGGGCACGCCCCTGGAGGCCACGGACCGGGCGGTGCGGGACCTGGAGGCCGTGCTCTCCACCGTGCCCGAGGTCACCGACTTCGAGTCCTACGTGGGCGTGGCCTCGCCCATGGATTTCAACGGCATGGTCCGGCACTACTACCTCCGATGCGAGGCGCACCACGCCGACATGCGCGTCAATCTACTCCCTCCGGAGAGGCGGGCCATGCAGAGCCACGCCATCACGCTTCGCATCCGGGATCGGCTCACGGCCGCGGCCGCGCGTCACGGCGCAGCGGTCAAGATCGTGGAGATCCCGCCCGGGCCGCCCGTCATCTCCACCCTCACCGTGGAGGTCTACGGGGATCCGGATCGCCGGTACGAGGAGCTGGAGAGGACCGCGCGCCTGGTGCGCGAACGCATGGCGAAGGTGCCCGGCGTGGTGGACACGGACGACACCACCGAGGCGCCGCACACGCGGTGGGACTACGTCCTCGAACGGGAAAAGGCCGCCCTCCACGGCATCGGGAACGAGGCCGTGGTCCGGGTGCTCCGCCTGGCGCTGGCCGGCGAGGAGGCCGCCACCGTTCACGAGGCCGGGGAGCGGAATCCGCTCCGGGTCGTGGTGCGGCTGCCCCTGGAGAAGCGGGCGGGTCCGGAGATGCTGGGCCGCATCGCGCTGGTGGGTGCCGCCGGCTGGCCAGTGCAGCTGGCGGAGATCGGCCGCTTCGTGGAGCGCAGCGTGGATTCACCCGTCTACCACAAGAACCTGAACCGGGTGGTCTACGTCTTCGGCGAGACCGCGGGCATTCCGCCCGCGGAGGCGGTGCTCTCCCTCCAGTCCTCCTTCGAGAAGGAACCGCCCCCCGAGGGTACCCGCCTGGAGTGGGCCGGGGAGGGGGAGTGGAAGATCACCCTCGACGTGTTCCGGGACCTGGGCATCGCCTTTGGCGTGGCCCTTCTGTGCATCTATATGCTGCTCATCATCGAGACCGGCTCCCTGCTCCTGCCCGTGGTGATAATGCTCTCCATCCCCCTCACCGCCATCGGCATCATGCCCGGTTTCTACTTCTTGAACCTCATCGCGGCCGGGGAGGTGAGCGGATACGCGGACCCGGTCTTCTTCACGGCCACGGGCATGATCGGCATGATCGCCCTCGGCGGCATCGTGGTGCGAAACGCCCTGGTACTGGTGAGCTTCATCCGCGACGCCCTCACACGGGGCGTGCCCCTGCGGGAGGCCATCCTCGAGAGCGGAGCCGTGCGGTTCCGGCCCATCGTGCTCACCGCCGCCACCACGGCCCTGGGGGCATGGCCCATCACCCTGGATCCCATCTTCAGCGGCCTGGCGTGGAGCCTCATCTTCGGACTGGTGGCCTCGACCCTGTTCACCCTCGTGGTCGTGCCGACGGTGTTCTTCATGATCCAGGGCCGGAGTATTGCGCAGGTGCCCGGGGGCATCCCGGGCGATTCCCTCACAAGATCGCGAACATGAATGTGTTGGAGATGTGCGCGATGTTGGACGGCGCGCCGGGCTTCAACGTGACGAAGGCCGTGTAGATGCGGACCCCCTTCAGGAACGGCCAGGCCGGGATGTGAAGCTTGGCCTTGGCCTTGCCCGAGGTGTCGAGGAATCCCGTGTATTTCTCGAAGATCTGGGGGGCCATCCCGGTCACGCTGATCACCAGCAAGTTGTCCAAGCCCAGGTTCAGCTTCCGGGTGTCGATGGGGATGGGGCCGCTGCTGAACGAGGAGCCCAGCTGATAGGGCAGACCCCCGTCGGGCGTGGACAGGAGATCCAGATCGACCGTGCTCCCCGGCGCGGTGGAGCCGGAGCCGGCAAGCAGGGTCTCGTCGTAGGTGAGGCGCATCTTGGGGGCGGCCAGGATGCCCAGCATGCCCGCGGTCGGGGCATTGTAGGAGCCGGCGCCGGATTTGAAGACGTTGGCGACGTTGCCCGTGCGACAGGAGATGGAGGAAGTGGCGCTCAAGTGACGTACCTCCACCACGATGCTGTCCGTTCCGTTGTAGTTGAAGGAGGTAGTAAGGCCGACCTTGCTCCACTGGTCCTGGGTGCCCGACCAGGTGATCTTCCCTGAAAAGACCACGGTCTTGTCCTTCGCCAGGTTGTTGGCGAAGGTGGTGTTCAGGCGGCTCGAGGCCGGCAGGTGGGCCAGGCAGATCTCGCACTGCGAGGAGGTGAAGGTCCCCGCCTTGCTGGTGGCGAAGGCCAGCTCCGTGATCCGGACCTTCTTTGCGCCGAGGGCCTTGGCCGGGAAGAGCGCATGATACCGGATTTCACCGGTTCCCCAGGGAAGCGCAATGGTGCCGCCCTTGGCCGCGTTGGAATCCGGATGGTAATAGTCTCCGGCCGGTAGAATGCCCGGGAGAGCGAGGAGGATGACGACAGCCAGCAATATGGTTTTCATGGGTCTCTCCATTCCGGTACAGGGTCTCTTCAGGGTCAGGCACAAGCGCGTGTTCGTGATCCGGGCGGACGGCCAATCGATGTCTGTATCTGCCCCGGTATTCAATGTATCAAGGCCCATTCCGGGGGTCAAGGGGAAGCTGAGGGATCCCCTCATTTTTTGTTAACTTATTTTGCGTAACACATTGTC
>CAZAKZ010000047.1:0-36153 GCA_964485695.1 uncultured Planctomycetota bacterium
CCGTCAGGCTACCGCGAAGCGGTTTAGTTCAAGGGGTTGAAAAGGGGTGAATGCCTCCAAAAATGGGCAAAAGTGGTCTTTCAGCTGGCGGGGCTCGGGGGTTAGAAGACCAGCAGCAGCAGGCCGATCAGGAGGGCCGCGGCGACCAGGGTGCAGGTGCCCAGCAGGATGAAATCGGCGATGTCCGGCCGGGTGGCGCCGTGGGGGGGAGAGTGGACATCCCGGGTATCGGGCTGGCGGGTGGGCGTGGTCCCGGTGGTTGGCAAGGGAATCTGAATCCTCTCTCTCTCTGGTGGCAACGACCCATCTTCATTCCCAGAACGCGGGGAAGCAAGAAGGTGTTGCACCTTTTTCACAATCGGGCAAGGAAGGCGGCCGTGGCTGAGCGCTTGGGCGGCTTCTGGGCCAGGAGACCGGGCGGGCCCTGGGCCACGATGCGGCCGCCGGCCTCGCCGCCGCCCGGGCCGAGGTCGATGACGTGGTCCGCGGCGGCGATGATGTCCAGGTTGTGTTCGATGACGACGAGGGTGTGGCCCCGGTCGGTCAGGTCCTTGAAGAAGTCGAGGAGGCGGTCCACGTCTTCGGGGTGCAGGCCGATGGTGGGTTCGTCCAGGACCAGGAGGGCGTTGCCCGTAGAGGTCTTGCCCAGCTCCTCCACCAGCTTGATGCGCTGGGCCTCGCCGCCCGACAGGGTGGGCGAGGGCTGGCCCAGGGTGAGGTAGCCCAGGCCGAGGCGTTCCAGGGCGTCCAGGAAGGGGTGGATCTTGGGGTGGTCGATGAAGAAGGCGACGGCTTCCTCTATGGTCATGTCGAGGACGTCGGCGATGGACTTGCTTTTGAAGGTGATCTCCAGCGTCTCGCTGGTGTAGCGGCGGCCCTCGCAGGTCTCGCACACGACGGTCACGTCGGGCAGGAACGCCATGACCTCCCGGGTTCGGCCGAGGCCGCCGCAGGCCGGACAGGATCCCGGCTGCCGGTTGAAGCTGAACCGGGCTCGGGTGTAGCCGCGGGACCGGGCCTCGGGCGTGAGGGCGAAGAGGGACCGGATCTCGTCCATGATGCCCACGTACGTGGCCGGCACCGAGGCCGGCGTGCGGCCGATGGGGGAGGGATCCACCTCGGCGGCGCGGCCAAAGGCCTCCCAGCCCGTCACCTCGTCGTGGGCGCCGGGCCGTACGGGCGAGGCATGGAGCTTGCGCCGCACGGCGGCGAGGAGGGTCTCTCGCACCAGGGTGCTCTTGCCCGAGCCGCTCACGCCCGTCACCGCGGTGAGAGCACCCACGGGGAGCTTCAGGTTTATTTCGCGCAGGTTCCGCTCCCGGGCCCCGCTAAGGTGCAGCACCGGTCCGGGGGTGAGGCGGTTTCGGGTGGACATGCACGGCTTGCGGCGGCGGCGGAGGAATCGTCCGGTGGGGGAGTCCTTCACCCGCTTCACCGCGGCCAGGGTTCCCTGGGCCGTGATGCGGCCGCCGTGGCAACCGCCGCCAGGTCCCAGGTCCACGATGTGGTCGGCGACGCGCATGGTGGCGGCATCGTGCTCCACCACCACCACGGTGTTGCCACGGTCGCGAAGCTCCTTAAGCACTTCCAGGAGCTTTTCGTTGTCAGCCGGGTGCAGGCCGATGGTGGGCTCGTCCAGAACGTAGAGCACGCCGGTGAGGTCCGCGCTCAGCTGGGTGGCCAGCCTGAGGCGCTGCGACTCTCCGCCCGACAGGGTGGAGGCGCGGCGGTCCAGGCCGAGGTAGCCCAGGCCCAGGCGCTCCATGAGGGCCAGGCGCCGGTCCACCTCGTGCAGCAGGTTCCGGGCCAGGGTCTTCTCCCGGGTGTCGAGGCGCACCCGGCTGAGCGCCTTCCGCACCTGGTGCGCCGGCCGGGCCGTGAGGTCGGAGATGGCCAGGTCCCCCAGGCGCACGGCCCGCGCCTCGGCCCGGAGCCGCGTGCCCGTGCACGCCCGGCACGGCTGCTCACCGCTGAACCGGCCCAGGTAGGCGTCCACCGAGGGGCGCGCCGCCGTGTCGCGGATCCACCTGAGGTAGGGGATGAGGCCCTCGAACACGCCCTTCTTGCCGTGGATCAGGGCGCGCCGGTGGGCCTCGGGCAGGTCCTTGTAGGGCGTGCGCAGGTTGAGGCCGATGGACCGGGCCGCCCGCTTCAGAAAGGCGCGAGCGTCCTCCCGGGAGAAGATGCCACCGTGAAGCACCTCCAGGGCGCGGCCCTTTAAGGACCGGCGCGGACTGGGCACCAGCAGCGCCTCGGTGAACGCCCGGGAGGTGCCGAGACCGCTGCAGGTGGGGCAAGCACCGAGACTGTGGTTGAAGCTGAAGAGCCGGGGATCGGGCGCCTCGCCGGTGCGGCCGCACCCGGGGCACGCCAGGTCACGGCTGATGAGGGTCTCGGTCCGGCCGGCCACCACGCAAAGAGCGCCCGAGCCGAAGCCGTACGCCTCGGCGAGGCGAGCCTTGAGCGCGACCGTGACCCGGCGGGGCACGGTCATCTTTCCGAGGACGATGTCCACGTCGTGCTCGCGGTGCAGGGCCAGGTCGGGCAGGGGATCCAGGCTCTGCATGCGGCCGTCGATGCGCGCCCGGTCGTACCCGGCCCGGCGGGCTCGCTCGAGGACCTCCTTGTGATAGCCCCGGCGGCGCCGCACCATCGGGGCGAGGAGGGTGACACTGCGGCCGGCGTGGCGCTTCACCAGGCGCCGGGCCGCCTCGGCCTCGGTGGTGCGTGTCATGGCCTCGTTGCAGTCCGGGCAATAGAGCGTCCCGGCCCGGGCGAAGAGCAGGCGCAGGTAGTGGTAGACCTCGGTGACCGTGGCCACGGTGGAGGTGCCGTGGCCGCGGCTCGTGCGCTGCTCGATGGCCACGGACGGAGGAATGCCGGTGACCCGGTCGGCATCGGGCCGGGGCAGGGCCGGGATGTAGCGCCGCGCGTAGGTGGAAATGCTCTCGACGTAGGCGCGCTGGCCCTCGGCGAACAGAACGTCGAAGGCGAGGGTGGACTTGCCCGAACCGCTCACGCCCGTGACCACCACCAGGTTACCGTGGGGAACGGAGAGGGTGACGTTCTTCAGGTTGTGCTCCCGGAGGCCCTCCAGGGTCATGGCGTCCCGGGGGGGAAGGACCCGCCGGTCCGCATCCTCGATGCGGGTGTGCGGGGGGGCCTCGCCACGGAGAAAGGCCCGGAGATGGCGGCCGGTGATGGAGGACCGCGCCCGGGCCACGGTCTCGGGCGTGCCTTTGGCCACGAGGCGCCCGCCCCCCTCTCCGCCCTCGGGCCCCAGGTCGAGGACCCAGTCGGCCCGGGCAATGACGCCCAGGTGATGCTCGATGACCACCAGGGTGTGGCCGGCGTCGCGGAGCCGGAACAGGGCGGCCATGAGGCGACCCACGTCCTCGATGTGGAGACCGGTGGTGGGCTCGTCCAGGAGGAACAGAGAAGGGCCGGGGGAGCGGAGGCCGAGGAACCGCGCGATCTTCAGGCGCTGGGCCTCGCCCCCGCTCAGGGTGTTCAGAGCCTGGCCCAGTCGGAGGTAGCCCAGGCCCGTCTCCAGGATTGGAGTCAGGGCCCGGACCACGCCGCGCTCCCCGGCGAAGACCTCCACCGCCTCGTCGGCCGTGAGGTCGAACACGTCCAGGATGGTACGGCCGTCCACCTTCACCTCCAGGACCTCGGGCAGGTAGCGGTTGCCGCCGCAGTCCGGACAGGTGACGTAGGCGTCGGGCAGGAACTGCATCTCCACCTTTTCCACGCCGTCGCCCTTGCAGCGCTCGCAACGGCCGCCGGCCACGTTGGGGCTGAACACACCCGGGCCAAGGTCGCGCTCCCGGGCTTCGGCCGTGGCCGCGAACCGCTTCCGGATGGGATCGAAGGCCTTCAGGTAAGTGAGGGGATTGGACCGCGGGGTGCGGGTGAGGGGGGCTTGATCCACAAGGTGCACAGCGGCGAAGAGGGGGTGGCCCTCGAGTTTCTTGAATGCTCCGGGCCGGGGGCCTGCCTCGCCCCGGGCCCGGAGCAGGCCGTGGTGGATCACCTCGGTCATGAGGGTGCTCTTGCCCGAGCCGCTCACGCCGGTGAGGCAGGTGAGGAGCCCCGCCGGGATGCGCACGTCGATGCGCTTCAGATTCCGGGCCGCGGCGCCGCGGACCACGAGGTGGTCCGAACCGGCGGCCTTGCGCGCCGCGTCCCGGGTGAACGGCTGCCGGCCCGCCGCGAGGTGACGGCCAGTGAGGGACGCCTTCTCCCGCACCAGGTTCTGCGGCGGGCCCTGGAACACGAGGCGGCCCCCGGCCGCGCCCGGGCCCGGCCCGAGGTCGATGACGTGGTCGGCCCGGCGGATCACGTCCGGGTCGTGCTCCACCACCACCACGGTGTTTCCCCGGCGCTTCAGGCCCTCTAGAATTCTTATCAGGCGGTCCACGTCGCGGGGGTGCAAGCCGATGGACGGTTCGTCCAGGACGTAGAGGGTGTTCACCAGCGTGGATCCCAGGGCCGCAGTGAGGTGGACCCGCTCCACTTCGCCGCCGCTCAGGGTTCGGGAGGCCCGGCCGAGTTCCAGGTAGCCCAGGCCCACCTCGTTCAGGTAGTGCAGCCGGGAGACCACCTCGTCCACCACCAGGTCGGCCACGGCATCGGGGACGTGGGCGCGCCAGGCCCGGGCGGCCTCGAGGGCGTCGGAAACCGGGAGGCCGTAGAAGGCGGCGATGTCCAGGCCGCCGAGGCGAAAAGCCAGGGCCTCGGGCTTCAGGCGACTCCCCTTGCACGTTTCGCAAGGGTGGTAGCCGCGGAACCGGGCCATGAACACGCGCACGTGCATCTTGTAGGCCTTGGTCTCCAGGGCTTTGAAGAGATCCTCCACGCCGGGGATGGAGGCGGTGCCCTTGAAGATCTTCCGGCGCTTGGCCGCGGTGAGGTTCCGGTACGGCACGTCCACGTCAATGCCCTCGTCCCCGGCGCCCTCCAGGAGCAAGCGCTGGTGGAGCCGGCCGCGCCGGGACTCGTAGGGCTTGATGGCCTTTTTCCGGAGGGAGAGGGCGGGATTGGGCACCACCAGATCCTCGTCCAGGCCGAGGGTGCGGCCGAATCCCCGGCATTCGGGGCAGGCGCCCAGGGCCGAATTGAAGCTGAAGGCCGCGGGCGGCAAGCGCCGGAACGTGAGACCGCAATCGGCGCAGGTGAGGCCCTGGTGGAATTGGAGGGGGGCAGCGCCGGCCACGGCCACCTGGACGCGGCCGTCGCCCCGGCGGTACGCCGCCTCGAAGGCCTCCACCATGCGGCCCCGGCGGCCGGCCTCGGTGATGAGGCGATCCTGGATCACCCACGCCTCTCCCTCGGGGAGGTCCGCGGGCAGGGGCGCGGCCTCGCCGTGTTCAAGGAGGCGGCGGTAGCCGTCGCGCCGCAGCGTGGCGGCCAGGGCCGTGCCGGCACCGCGGTGTACCGGGACGGGAAAGGCAATGAGCAGGGGCGCCCCGGGGGGTGCGATGTCCAGGATCTTCCCGGCGGCCACGCCGGGCGTGTCCTCCTGGACGGCCTTGCCGCACCCGGTGCAGTGGAGGACTCCCATGCGGGCGTAGATCACCTTCACGAAGTCGGTGATCTCGGTCATGGTGCCCACCGTGGACCGGGAGGTGCGCACGGTGGCGGCCGGATCGATGGCGATGGCGGCCGGCATGCCCTCCACGGCGGTGACCCGGGGCCGGTCCATGCGCTCCAGGAACTGGCGGGCGTAGGCGGAGAAGGTCTCCACGTAGCGACGCTGGCCCTCGGCATACAAGGTATCGAGGGCGAGGCTGGACTTGCCCGAACCGCTCACCCCGGTCACCACGGTGAGGTGGTGCAGGGGAATGTCCACGTCGAAGCCGGCCAGGTTGTGCTGCCGGGCGCCACGTACGCGGACGGAGGCGGGTCGGTTCGGGCTCATGGGGAGAAGTGTTGTGCGGTGGGCCGAGAAATTCCACAAAAACGTGGATGCCGTGACCGGAATCCATCCCGTTTCAGATGTCTGAAAATCAGGATCCTCATGCCTTCATCGAGATCGTTCGGATATAATGGTAGCATTCATGGTGGGAGAGGATTTCAGAGGATTCCCGTTTGATGCCTGTGCTGTTCCCTGTCCTGTTCCTGATCCTCCTGGCCGTGCCTCTGCACGGACAGACCCTGTGGGGGGACGTGGCCGTGGCGGACTCGAATCCGGTATCACTCCTCAAGGTGACCGGGGGCGGAACCGTGTCCACGTTGCTCGGGCCGCTGGCGGGCTACAAGGTGTTCACCCCTGCCGTCAACCGCACCAACAGCGGCGTGGTGACCTGTGTCTGCCATGCCACGACCGGGCTGTTCACGGTGCTCGACGTGGACGCTTCGGGCATCGGGACCACGCTGCTGACCGGCACCACCCCGCTCCAGGACGTGACGGCCTACACCGTGGATCAACACGGAGACTACCTGCTCCTGAACGTGGGGAGCAGCGGCGCCACCACTGGCGTCTTCCGCCTCGACGCCGTGAACGGCCTCTCCACCGTGGCAGTGAACTTCGGCATGGTCAATCCCCTGGCCATGGCCGAGGACCTCGACTCCGGGGACCTGGTGGCCCTCGACGCCCTGGGCCGCCTCTTCCGGGTGACCCGGGGGGGCGGGGTCACCGTCCTGTCCACCCAGGTAATACCCGTCAACGGTCTAGCCGCCCTGCACCCCCGGCCGGCCGTGGGCGGCCTCCTCGGGGCCTGGGGCACGGCGCTCCACCACGTGCAGCTGAATCCCTTTTCCTTGACCACCCTGGCGGTCCCGGCACAACCGTTCCGGGCCATGGGACTGGACTTCGAAGCCACCACCCGGACCCTGGTGGTGTCCTCCACCCCGATCCAGGGTTCGAGCCGGCTGCTCCACTTCGATGAGACGGGCAGCCTGCTGACCACCCTGACCACCCGGACGAGCCCCTTGGGGAGCCTGGCCCTCATGGGTTCCCGCCACGTGTTCGGTGTGGGCCGTGTCGCACCGGGCGTGCCCTACACCCTGACCTTCTCCTTTCCCCTCGAGCCGGGTCGGGGCTACCTGGCCGCGGCTTCCTTCGGACACGCCCCGGGATTCAAGGTGCACAGTCTGACGATTCCACTCAATCCGGATCCCCTCTTCTTCCTGTCCCAGGCCGACCCGAAAACATTCTCCGGATTCCAGGGCGTGCTCTCGGCGACCGGGCTGGGGAGCGGGGTCATTACCCTTCCGGCCGTGGTCGGCCTGAAGGGGATCCGGTTCTTCGTGGCGGTGGTGACCTACGACGCGGGTGGATTCCGCAGGGTGTCCGAGCCCCTCGGCCTCACCGTGGAGTAGGCGGGGAATCACCCGAAAATGAAAAGACCGGCCCTGCCTGGACCGGCCTGGTATACCTTCTGTTCTCTTGCGCGGGCCCTTACTGCGGGAGCACCTCGAGGGGGTACCACTCGGTGTGGTTCATCGGGCAGCAATACTCGTAGTATCCGGGCTGCAGTTCCACCATGATAGTGGCGGTGCCCCCCTTGGGCACGTTCAGCCTGAACAGGGTGCTTTCCTCGTCGTGGGATCCAAAGGGACAGACGGTGAACGTCACGTCCTGGTTCGCCTCGTTGGTCACGTAGAAGACCACGGTTCCTTCCTTGATCTGAACCGAGTCCTCGGCGAAGTAGGCGGGGCCTTCGGTCAGGTAGACGTACTGTATCCCATCCGCCTCCACCACGACCCGGGCCGGGTTGGTGGCTTCGTAGACGATCTGCTCGGGAGGGAGCGCGGAGGAGCACCCCACCAAGATCAGGGCTCCGAGTCCGAAGAGCACGACACTGGCTAGCTTCATTGGTTCCTGGTCCTTTCCTGCCCATGCGTCTGCGTCCGGGCCAATGCGGCTGGAGGCCTTCGCTTTAGTTCCATGTCTTTTCATACCATCGGCATGTCGCGGCCCTGACTTGTCTACCGGCGGGGGTTTTTCGCCGTTCAATCCCGGGTACCCGGGCGGTTGAAGAAATTCACCACGACGAGAGAGAGGGAAAAAAATGCCCGTCCCGATTCGGGCACTCCCGGCACAACCCGTTTGTTCCCATGGGGATAAACTATCTCCTCGCATTCTTGCCCGCCCGGTCTCCCATGGCAGGGATTTTGCGATGTTCTCTTGCCCACAATCAAGACGTGCAGAAAGTCGGCCCCGATCCCTCGGGGCTCACGAAAGGGAGCAGGATGTTGAAAATCGACCACGGCCCGGACCTGGTTCGCTGGCCCCTCATCGAAGACGAGGACTGGTGCACCCTCCACGACATCGATTTCATGAAGGTGCTGCACCACGCCTTTCGGTACGTCCACGGCACGCGTATGGTGGTCCTCAACAGCGGGGCCGGCCTGACCGCGGGGATCCTGGCCGCGAACTTTCCCGCCGCCAGGGTTTCGGCCAGCGACGAGGTCTGCTGGTCTTCCAGCACCTTCCAGATGGCGGACGTCAACGGCCTGGACAACATCGACTTCATCCGGAAATTCGGCTTCGACGACGTGGCCCTCGAGGACCGCTACGACTGCGCCCTGGTCCTGAGCACAGTGAATGACGGGCCGGCCGTGGGTGACCTCGTCGGTGCGGCGGCCCGGGCGGTCCGGCCCGGGGGGCGGGTGATCCTGGTGGCGGCGGAGACAGGGGGCAACGGCCGGCGGGACTCTCTTCCAGAGGGGGAGATTCAGCAGCGTATCGACCGGACCGGACTCGCGGTCCTTCACCAAAGCCGGGTCTCCGGATTCAGCGTCTACATCGGCCTGAAAGCAGGGCCGTGTCTCCCTTGAGGAACCGGCTACTTCTCGTGGGGCTTCCTCTTTTGCCGGGCCAGGGCCTGGAGCTTGTGGAAGAAGTTGCGAACCGGTGCGAGCTTCCGGGGAACGCGGTCACGAACAGCCCGCAGGAAGAGGCGGACCTTGGGCGTGGCGGTGCTCAGCACCGCGAGGCCGGGGATGAGGAAGATCCAGCCGGGCAGGATGGGCAGCAGCAAGCCGAGGATGCCGAGGACAACGAGGGCGGTCCCGCCGATGAGCTTGACGAGTCGAAGCCATTGCGGGTCGCGCGGTCTCGAATTGTGCATTCTGTTTTCCACCCTGTCGTTCCTCGACCGATGCTTTACGCCTCTGTAGACAAATATTCTACTCCACCCGGGCGGTCTTGACAGGAGCTGTCTGGCCGTGCATCCTGCCTTCTCCAGATTGAATCCTTCCGATTTCAAGTCCGGAGATCAAGGAGAAGAGAATGTATCGCCTTCAGGGTAGTTTTTCGATATTTATTCTCGTGGTGGTGGTGCTGGGTTTCCTGGGTTTCTCAGTGGCCACTTCGCCGGCCGATGAGGGCATGTGGACCTTCCAGAATCCGCCCCTGAAACTGCTGAAGGAGCGCTACGGATTCACCCCTTCCAAGGGCTGGCTCGATCACGTGCGCCTCTCCTCGGTGCGCATCAACGACGGCGGCTCGGGCTCCTTCGTGTCTCCCGAGGGCCTGGTGATGACCAACCACCACGTGGTGCACGGGCAGCTCGCCAAGCTCTCCACCCAAGACCGTAACCTGGCCGAGGAGGGATTTCACGCCCGGACCCGGTCTGCGGAGATCCAGTGTCCCGACGTCGAGCTCAACATCCTGGTCCAGATGATCGACGTCACCGCCCGGGTGAACGGGGCCGTGAAGTCGGGCTTGAGGCCCGAGGAAGCCGGCCGCCAGCGCCGGGCCGAAATCGCCCGCATCGAAAAACAGTCCACGGCTGAAACCGGTCTTCGGTCCGAGGTGGTTCGCCTCTATGCAGGGGCCGAGTACTGGCTCTACCGCTACAAGAAGTACACGGACGTGCGCTTGGTCTTCGCTCCGGAGAAGCAGGCCGCCTTCTTCGGCGGGGACTTCGACAACTTCACCTACCCGCGGTTCTGCCTCGACATGGCCTTCATCCGGGCCTACGAGGACGGAAAACCCGCCAGGACCCCGCACTATCTGACCTGGAACCGCAAGGGGGCCAGGAAGGGGGAGCTGGTGTTCGTATCGGGCAATCCGGGCCGGACCCAGCGCCTTTTCACGCTGCGACAGCTCGAGTACGAGCGGGACGTTTCCGTACCACGCAGGCTGGCCATCTACCACGAGGTGGAAAAGGCCCTCCAGGCGTACGCCTCCACGAGCGCCGAGCACAAGCGGCAGGCCACCTACCTCATCGACGGCTTCGCCAACGCGCGTAAGGCTTTCGAGGGCATGAAGGCGGGCCTGGACGATCCGGCCCTGATGAAGAAGAAGGCAATGGCCGAGGCCGACTTCCTGAAACGGGTGGCCGGGAATCCGGAGCTGTCCGGGTACGGCGAGGCCTGGGACCGCATTGCCGCCGCGGTGAAGGACCGCCGTGCTCGGGACGATACATTCTTCTTCACGAACCTCAGGGGCGCCCGACTGGCCCGGTTCGCCCTCACCATCGTTCAATACGTGGCCGAGGTACGCAAGGCCAATACCGAACGGCTTCCGGCCTATCGCGATTCCGCCCTGGAGTCCCTGAAGCGGGGTCTCTTCTCCAAGGTCCCCACGTTCCCCGGCCTCGAGAGAGACATCGTCGCCGCCCAGTTCAGGGTGCACGCCCGGTGGCTCCCCGAGGACAGCGCGTTCCGGAAGGCGCTGGTCGGCGACCGGACTCCGGCCGCAGCCGCGGCCGCCTACTACGATGGCACCCGCCTCGGTGATGCCGGATTCCGCAAGACCCTGGTGGAGGGGGGGAGCGAGGCCGTGGCCGGGTGCAACGATCCCCTTCTGGATCTGGCCCGGAAGCTGGACCCCATCGTCCGGGATCACCGGAAATGGTACCAGGACAGGATCGGGAGCGTGCTGCTGGCCGAGGGGGCAAGGATTGCCAAGGCGCGGTTCAAAGTGTTCGGAAAGGACCTCTACCCGGATGCCAACTTCACCCTGCGGTTGACCTTCGGCCGGGTCGCTCCGTACGGGGTGGGGACCACGGTGGTGCCGGCCCACACGACGTTTTACGGTCTGTTCGACCGGTTCCACAGCATGGGTGGGAAGTACCCGTTTCTCATCTCGAAACGGATCCGGGCGGCCCGGCAACGCATCGACCTCAAGACACCGCTGAACTTCGTCTGCACCTGCGACATCATCGGCGGCAACTCGGGCTCTCCGGTGATCAACCGGGACGCCGAGGTGGTGGGGCTCATCTTCGACGGCAACATCCAGAGCCTCCCCAGCGACTACATCTTCGATGGCAGCATCATGCGGGCGGTATCGGTGCACAGCGCTGGTATCATCGAGGCCCTGAGCCAGGCCTACGAGGCCGACGAGCTGGTCCAGGAGCTGCTCTGGTCGGGACGGTGATGGGGCCCGGGTGAGACGTGTGAAGGGAGTGATTCGAGTGAATAATCCGGATACCGCCTTGAACTGGCCGGCCTGAAACAGTAACCTGGATCCATCGCTCGGGAAAAAGCAAGTTTCGGGCAGAAAAGTGGGCCGGGCGTCCTCGACCCTCGGACGTTCGGGCAACAGGGAAAAGAGAATCCCCGGGGAACCTGTTTCCCGGGGATTTTTTTGCACTTTCGGCGCCGCCCGCACCCCCCCCCGGCGGCATTTTCAAAATGATCCTGGGAAGGGGATTTCCGTTCCCGTAAGATGGTGCCGGCATACAGAGATACAGAGCAGTCCCCCGCGCGGGTCAACCTGGACCCGGGGCAACACGACATGAAGACGCCCACCGGAGGCCCCATCGATCCCAAGACCCTGGCCCTCATCCGCAAGGCCAGACGCGGCGACAGTGACGCGTGGAGTGAACTCTTCCACCGCGTTCGGGACCGTCTTCTCCGATTCATTCAGCGCCGCATGCACCCCTCCATCCGGGCCCGGTTCGAGGCCGAGGATATCCTTCAGATGGTCTACGTCGAGGCCGTGCCCGAGCTCTCGAAGCTGGAGTTCGAAGCGGTTCCCGGGGCCTACTACCGGTGGCTCTGCTGGAAGACCCGTCACTGCCTGTCCCGCATCGCCCGGTCCCTGTCCGGCAAGGAGGAGCACGTCGGCACCCCGATGCATCCGGGCCAGACCCGCCTGGAAGAGCGCATTCCCTCGGCCGGCTTCACGCCCAGCGTGGAGATGAAGGGCACGGAGTTCTGGCACAAGATCCTCGCGGTGCTGGATGAACTGGGCAGCCCCTACAAGGAGGTGTTCACCCTGCGCATCCTGGAGCGCAAGCCCGCGGACGAGGTGGCGAAGCAGCTGGGCAAGAGCGTTCAGACCATCTACAACGTCCTGGCCGAAGCCCGGCAGAAGCTGCGGGAGCGCGGCCTGGACCGGTAACAGCGGAGGAAAACCGCGAGCGGCGATTTCATCCGGAGTGAATGAACCCGGCTCCTTGTTGTCCCCTTGCAACAGGAACTTGCTACGGCTTCTTTTTCTTCGTTCCGCCGACTTTCTTGAGGGCGAGGGGATGGTCCGGGTCCAGGGTCTTGCGGAGGCGGCGGTAGAGGGTTAGGGACCGGTCGAGGCGGCCGAGCCCCTCGGCCAGCTCCGCCAGGATCAGGAAGGCGAACTTGTACTCGTAATGCTCGATGCAGGTCCGGTCCGGGAAGGTCTTCATCGCATCGAGGCCGCGGGTGCTTTCCTCCAGGTCCGAGGCGGCGGCCTCCGTGTCTCCCTTTTTCCAGTGCCCGAAGCCGCGCAGGGCGTGGTCAAGCAGGGTCTCGGGCTTCTCTCCCTTCAGGAAGCACCGGGCCGCCTGCTTTTGCATGGAGGCGAGGTTCTGCTTCACCATCCCCTCATCTTCCTCGCCCTGGATGCCCAGCCGGAGACACTCTTTATAAAAGGCCGCGGACCGGGCGTAGCTCTTGCCCAGGTCCTCGGTCTTTGGTTCGGCCTCCATTCGAAACAGCCGCCCCAGGTTGAGATGGACCTGCAGCAATTCGGGATTCAGTTTCAGGGCCTGTTCC
Source organism: uncultured Planctomycetota bacterium (assembly GCA_964485695.1). Lineage (GTDB taxonomy): Bacteria > Planctomycetota > JAFGQW01 > JAFGQW01 > JAFGQW01 > CAZAKZ01. The sequence goes on from CAZAKZ010000047.1 coordinate 12,931, forward strand.
AGGGCCTCCCGCGCCAGGTCCAGGTCCGGACCCCGCTTCAGGTGAATCTGGGAGAGCGTCACGTACCCCTCGGCCCGCTCCAACTTTTCCAGCACCGTCTCGATGTCGGCCTCGGCCTCGTCGAGGCGATCCAGTTCGAGGTAGATCTTGGCGCGATTGAACCTGCCCTGGATGTATCGCGGCGCCAGCTCCAGGGCCCGGTCGAGGTCGGCCAGGGCTTCCTCGTACCGGCTCTCCATACCGTACAGGTGCGCCCGGATGTTCAACGCGCCCGGAAATCCGGGATCGCGGGAAATAGCCTTGTCCAGGAACTCCATGGCCTGTTCCCGGTCGCCCTGGTGATAGTGGATGAGGCCGAGGGCGTAGTGGGCCTGGCCGAGGTCGGGATCGAATTCGAGGGCCTGCTCCGCGTCCTCCCTGGCAAAACGGATATTTCCGGCCTTGAGGTGCACCTGCGCCCGTTCGGCCAGCGCCTTGGCGTATCCTGGCTGTAGCTTCAAAAGTCGTCCCAGGTCGTGGAGCGCCTTCCGCCAGCTCTCCTGGGCCTTTCGGTGCTCGAGCCTCGTCTTGTATTGCTCACCTTGCTTGTCGTAGTTCCGGGCACGCACCAGGAGGGCCCTGGGGAAATCCGGCTTGAGCTCGAGGACGCGATTGATGTCCTTCAAACCCCTGGCGAAATCCCCAATGTGCGCGTACACCTGCGACCGGGTGGCGAGGGTCAACGGGGACGTGGGATCCAGGGCGACGGCCCTGTCCAGAGGCTTGAGCGCCTCCTCGTACCGGTGGACCGTGTAGAGGAAAAAGCCCCGGGTGCGCAGGGCCAGGATGTAGTCCGGCTTGCGCTCCAGGGCCTCGTCCAGGGCCTTGAGCGCCAGGTCCCTCTCTCCCGATTTCCAGAGGTAGAGGGCCCTGCGCCGGAGCAGATGGGGCCGGCGGCCGTGCTCGCGTTCCAGGAGCCGTAGGTGCTTGAGGGCCGCGTCGTAGTTTTTCAGCCAGCAGCAGCAACGCGCCGCCTGGGAGGCCGCGGTCAGCTCCAGGTTGCGATCGCCCCCCAGGAGCACGTGGTTGTAGAGGTTCAGGGCGTCCTGCCACCTCTCCTCGGCCATGTACGCCCCCGCCAGCACCAGACGATCCCCGGCGGTCCCGGGTTTCCTGGCTTCGGCCGCCTTCCGGACCCGGGCGCCCTCCTGAGGATCGAGGACTTCCAGGGCCGCTGCCTTGAGCAGCTGCAGTCCGATGGAGGTCTCGGTCTCGTCCATGGCGTAGATGAACTCGAGCGCCTCCTTCATCCGGACCTTGTTGCTCTGGCCCAAACGCACCAGCACCTGGGCCTTGAGGAAGTCCGCCTCCCGGGCGTTCTGGCCGAACGACTGGATGCGCTCCAGGAGTTCCAGGCACTGCCTGCCCGGTGCGTCGTCCTCCGGATTGTCCTGGTCAAAGGCCAGCTCGTAGGCCCGGGCCAGGTCCTGCTGGAAGAGGATGCGGTTCACGTTGGCCCGCGCCTCGTCGTGACCGGGGTCCAGGTCCAGAACTCGCTGGAAGTAGGGCAGGGCATTGTCCTGCCGCCCCACGTCCACCATGGCGCGGCCGAACCGGAGGCTCTCCTCCACGGCGGCCGCGTCCCGGCTGATCCGATGGAGGGCGGTGGCGCCCCAGGTGACCAGGGCGATCACCAGCAGCATTGACAGCACGGCCACGGCCGGCCGCCGGCGGGCCAGCTTGACCATCCGGCCCACGGGTCCCACGCGCGACGCCTGGATGGGTCGCAGCTCGGGCACGGCCTTGAGGTCCTCGGCCATGTCCTGGATCGAAGCGTAGCGGGCGTCCGGGTCCTTTTCCATGGCGTGGAGGCAAAGGGTCTCGAGGTCCCGGGGGATGCGGGGGTTGTGCTTGCGCGGCGGTAGGGGCTCCTTCAAGGCGATCTGCCTGAGAATCTGCTCCAGGGTCTCGCCGATGAAGGGCAGCCGACCGGTCAGCATCTGGTAGAGGGCCACGCCCAGGGAGTAGACGTCGGTGCGGTGGTCCACCTCGATGCGCTTGGCGGCCACCTGTTCCGGAGAGAGGAAGTGCGGGGTGCCCACCATGTCGCCGGTCTGGGTGAGGGAGGCCTTGCCCCTCTCCTGGGCCAGACCGAAGTCGGTGAGGTGGGCATGGCCGTCCTCGTCGATGAGGATGTTGCCGGGCTTCACGTCGCGGTGCACGATGCCCAGGTTGTGGGCCTGGTCCAGGGCCAGGGCGATCTCCCGGGTGATGCGGCAGATGGACTCCATGGTGGAGCGGTCGCCCGCGGCCCGGGGGAGGGTCACCTCGTCGCCGTCCGCATCGCGAAGGAGCTGCTCGAGGGAGCTGCCGTGGATGTACTCCATGGCCAGGTAGGGAATGCCGTCCTCCTCACCGATGGCGTGGACCTTGACGATGTTGGGGTGTTCCAGCCGGCCGATGGCCTTACCCTCCCGGCGGAATCGCTCCACGAATCCGGAGGTGAGGCGCGACTTGTGGAGCACCTTCAACGCCACTTCCCGACCGATGGAACGCTGCTCCGCCAGGTAGACGAGCGCCATGCCGCCCTCGCCGATCTGCCGGAGGATGCGGAAGTCGCCGATGACCTCCTTCACGCCGGCCTCGAGGATGCAGGGAGGCGCGGCGTCACCGTCGAGGCGCGGCAGGAGCAGGGCCTCGATGCGGCCGTAGCCGCCGATGCGGACGGCCCGATCGATGCGGCCCTCCCCGGCCATGCAGGCGGAGTAGGAGAATCCCTTCCTGTCCCGGGCAAAGGAGAGGCGGAGGGTCTTGCCGTCCTGAAAGACGAAGAACGGGTGCAGGGGAAGAGGAGGTCGACTGCCACCGTTGAGGACATACATGCGGCCGGGCTCCAGGGGTGGGCCGTCCAGGAGCAGGCCGCCGCGCCGGGTCAAGGGGCTCACGCCCATGAGGTCCACGACGCCGTGCTGGAACAGGTCCTTGCCGATGCGCTCCACGGTGCGGACGTGGGCGCAGGACAGGCCGTGGATCAGGGATTCACGTCGGAACAGGGCCGCCAGGGCCGCTTCCAGGAGTTCGGCAGTGCGCTCGGCGTCGGCACCCCGGACCATGGCGGCCGGTCTTAGGTCCACGGCCATGCGGTGGGCGAGGACCCTCTCCAGCAGGGCCCGGAAGGAGGCGCCTTTCTCCTGGCGCGTGGGCGCGGCGTCCAGGCGGTCCAGCCACGCCATGAGCTCCAGGATGGCCGGGTCGTCCAGGCGCTCCCCGAGGTGGCCGTGGATTTCGGACAGGAACCCGAGGAGGGGACCGGACCGGGCCGGGGACTCGGGTGGAGCCGAGGATCCCTTGGCCGAGGACCATTCGAGGAGGGTGTCCATGGTCGCCAGCCAGGACCGGGGCTTCCCGCTCCGGCCCAGCTGACGGATGGAGTCGGCGACCTTCTCGTCTTCCGCCTCCAGGGTGTCGTATGCCCCCACTGCGGCAGCCAGGAGATAGACGGAACAGGTCTCGAAGGTGAACAGGGCGGCTTCGATGCGGGCCGGGGTGGTGGCGGCGTCCAGGACGGCCAGCCAGGTCTGGGCCAGGGGCATGGGCAGGGTGTGCACGGCCCGCGGCATGGCCGTGTTCGCGTCCCGGGTGACGGGACCCGCGGGCCGGGTGGTCTCGACGTGGGCGAGGAAGGCGTGTTCTTCTTCCAGGGCCGCCCGCCATTCGGGCTGCTCGTGGAGAATCCGTTCCACGGCCACATCGTCTCCGGCCTGTGCGGCCTGGATGAAGCGGTCGAGAACCTCCGCAAATGCCGGCGAGGTGCGAAAATCTTCGCCGGAAGGGGTGTTATTGTCCTGGCCCATCACTGTTCGTCTTCGGTTCGATGCCCTGCTTATCCCGGATTATTCATGAAGTATCCGGGGTACCGTTTCCAGATAACGAGAAATGCAGGTAGACCTCGACCTCCTTCCAGGAAATGGAGTTCGGATGGACGGTCTACTGATATTTTTTCAAAAAAGTCCGGTAGATCTTTCCGGACCGTTCCATTCCCCTTCCGGAGCGGGGCTCCACAAACGTAGCGGAGAGGCAGGAGCCTCGCTCTGGCTTTATATTCCACAGGCTGTGGCTCCAACCAGGAAATGGGCTGTGCATGCCGGATCTACCCCGATAATCCCCTATCTTCCCGAAGTTGCGTAGATCCGCCCCATCAAGACCCTCTATACAGGAAGAGGCCTCTCTAACAAGAGGAAGGGCCCGTGAGATCGGCGAACGAGATCGGGGTATTTCGTTCGCCGGTCGATTGATTACCTGCCGCGGATTCTGCAGTCGTCCTGCTGCAGATGTACTACGGCAGAACAAAGTGTTCCGTCTCACTCACCGACAGGATCCCCGTGGAATCGTAGGCCACCCAGGCCGCGTACAGAGTGAGGCCCTTGATCTGCGGCAGGATGAGGGGCCGCTGGAAGCTGGCCCGGGCGTATCCGGTCGAGTCGAGGAATCCGACATTGTTCGTCAGGAGAGGTACCAGTCTCATGCTCGTGAGCATGAACAAGGTGTCCGGAGTGAGGTGGAGCCAGCGGCCCTGACCGGCCGGGACTCCGGCGTAGCCGAAGGACAACGCCAGGATGTACGGCTTTTTGGCCACGGCCGGGTTGTTGAGCTCGAACACGATGGTGCCGGGATTCGTGGCCAGATCCAGGTAGCAGTGCAGCTTGTTGCTCCCCTGGATCTCGAGTCCCGTCGGATAGAACAGGGTTCCCGTCTTCAGCACCATGGTGTTCACCACCTTGCCGTCCAGATCGATCTCCTGCAGATAGGAGTTAGTGGGGAAAGCGTTCCGGCCGAGGACCACCACCGTGTTCTTCCGGGTCTGGCGGTGGACGATGGGGAGGAAGCTCAGGGTGGTCAGGGTGGTGACCTTCCCGCCCCTTAGGGCGAGGATGCCCCGGGTGCTGTGGGAGATGAGTAAACGCTGTCGCTGAGGGTCGAAGGAGACGGCATCCGAGTTGGAGAGATGGCTCGATTCCAGGGTGCCCTTGTACTTTCCGTCCATGCCCACGCCGAACAGGAAGGGGGGAGTGGTGTGCTTGTTGAGCAGGAGGTAGTCGATCCCTCCCGGGGGCGTGATCACCTGGTCGAGGCGGCACGGCAGAGAGGTGTGGGTGTAAAACGTGGTATAGGTCCCCGGCAGGGTCGGTTCGTACTTGAGCAGGTATCGATCCGAGACCGTGAACATGAGGTGGCCCTTCCAGTCCCAGCAGAAGGATGTGGGTTGAACAGGGGGGCTACCCGTGGTGATGGGGGCCATGGTCGTCAGGGGGGGGAAGGCACCGTGGCGGTATTTCAGGAGCAGGCCGTTCCGGGGCCCAGTCAGCTGCTCGACCAGGATGCCGAGAGACCGGTTGTCCTGGAGCATGCCCACCCAGGTGGGCCTCTGGGAGGGGAACGTGTGGAGGGTTGAAAACTTGCCGCCGCCTCCCGGGGAAGCCAGGAGCAGGTGCCCGGTGCCGGCCACCTGGCCGGTGATGACGTAGTCTTCCGGACCCGGTCCCTGAGCTACCCCTGATGACGTAACACAAGCTATAAAGAGAAGTTGAGCCAGGGAGAGTTTGGCAGCCCTCTTCATGATCACCTCTTCGTGATCGTGTCCTTCGCCGACCCGTGGAGTTACCTTTCTTCTTTGTACCAGAACCGGCGGTAAATCGCAACCTAAATGGTCGGCCATGATCCGAGGGCCACGAATCTTGACCGACCATTTAGCAGATCACGGCAGTACGAAGAGCTCCGCCTCGCTGACCCGGTAGATCGTGGACCCCTCGTAGACGATCCACGCCGCGTAGATGGTCAGGCCGTTGGTCTTCGGGATGCTGGCCGGCAGGGACAGGGTGGCCGAGGCATTGCCGTTCAAGTCCAGGGTGCCCGTGCTGCTGGAGAGGCCGATGGCGGACGGATTGAACAGGGACGTCCAGCACAGCATATCCCAGGCAAGGTTGAGATTGACGGGGCTTCCCCCCACCGTGAGCTGGATCGGGGGAGAGGTGTCGAACGAGAGGGCCAGGAGGTAGTTCTTACCCGCCAGGGACGGGTCCTGGGTCTGGAGGTCCAGGGTGAGCGGCGCGTCGAACAGGAAGGCCCTTCCCCGGGTCTGGAGCATGTTGGTGCCATATTCCTCGATGCCCGTGGCCTGGAAAGCCGAAGGGACCTGGAGCCTCACGGTCTTCACGACGCGTCCCGAGGTCAGGTCGATTTCAACGGCCTGGCTGTAGGGGGTGGTGCTCGTGGTGGAGCCGACCACCCAGGCCGTGTTTCGCAGGGTTACCTTGTGCGCGGAGGGAAGGATGACCGGGATCGGAGTGAGAAGGGTGGATATGGATCCCGAACGGAAATCCACGGTCAGGAGATCCCCGGGACCGCTGCCCGCTGCGCCCCGGGTGAGGAGGAATCGTTTCTGGTTCGGCTTGGGTGTCCCGTGCTGATAGGACAGCGACGTGGCGGTCTGGAGCGCCGGATTCACCACCAGAGAGGTGAAGGTCCGGGTCGCAGGATCGAACCGGTAGAGGTAGGGGGGAGTAAGGTTCGGACTCCCTGTGAATGGAAGGGCGTTCAGGAGAAAGTAGTTCACGTTGAAATGCCCGGTAGGGCCCGGGGCCACGGCCACGGCCTGGAACAGGGGCTGGGCCGCGGGGGTGACCGGAAAGTTGAAGACCGTGGTGATGGGTCCGGGTGTGAGGGGATCGTACCGGAACACCGACCGACCCGAGGCAATGAGTAGCCGTCCCTCAGGGTCCCAGACCGCGCCGGTGGCGTCGTTTTGTTGCGGGGTCTTGATCCTGCCCAGGAGAGTGGTCATTCCGCCGGGGCTGAGGCGGTAGAGGAGACCTTCATCCGCCTGGAGGGCATAGGTGAGCAGGGCCAGATTCCGGTTGTCGTCCATCATGCCCACCCACTGGTTCACTTCCCTGAGGAGCGAACCCTGCGCGTGCATGTGGAGGGTTTGTATCCTATGACTCGCCGGATCCACGGTGAACACGGCCCGGTAGGCCGGTTTCATGGAGTACCCCGAGACGATGAGTTCTCCGATGTTGGGTCCTTTCTGGGCCTGACCCGGGACGGGCAGCAGGAGGCCCCCCAGCAATGCGGAGAGCAGCAGGCTCTTGGTGTTCATCACAGCACCCCCTTTTCAGCCCGTTGAAACCGGCCTCAGGCCCGTTCATCTTCAGGCTGACAAAGACCTCTTCCAGTCGCTCTTTTCTCTCTCTATCCTGGTCTCAATGCGATTGCACAGGATCCCGGAATGAAATCTCATTTCCAGGACATATTTTGCCTGAATTCCACCCCCATGTCCACTCTCCACAATGGGTCCGGCACGGGGGGATTTACCGGCCCGGTTCCGTTTTTTTGCAATTCCATGGATCCCGGGTCGGTGATCTACGAAGATATCCGTCGAGAGGATGCCGGGTTCGACAGTGTTGACTATGAAAACGACCCTCCAGGGCTGGATCCTGGTCGCCTCGGTGTGGGCCGGAATTTCCGGGATCACCGGGGATGCGCAGAGGAAGAAAGCAGACAGCACCGCCCCGGTGGTACGGGTTCTCCGTGAGTATGACGGCCATCCGTGGGAAGCCGTGCGGGGCCAGGGCATCCTGACCCCTTGCCACGATCCTCGGTTTGTCCGGGACGGTCTGGGCAGCCTGCGCGTAGCACCCGGGAAAAAGGACCGCTACTGGGGCGTGACCCTCAACCGCGTGGACGCCCGGGGTGCACGATCCCTCTGGGCCGAGATCTATCACACGGGGCAAAAGCCGGCGTGGCTCCTCGTGAAGGTGGAGGACGTCCGGACCCGGGACCGGCAGAACCGCCTGGCCCAGCGGGTGGACGTGAAACCGGGGTGGAACCGCATCGAGGTGAACCTGGCCGGGGCCCGGGTCCGGTCCGGTGCCCGGGAACTGAATCTGGCCCGGCCGCTTCACCGCATCGTCATCGACCGGGGCGGGCCGAAGGATCCGTTCCATGTCGACCACCTTCGCCTCGTCCTGACGCCCTCCGCATCCACGAAGAAGCTGAGGAGCGCCTTCCTTCGTCGGTTCCGCGGGGACGACGAGGTGGACCGGGTCCGGGCCCTGGGAGATCTGCGAGACATGCCGGAGGGTGACCGTGTGCCGCTGCTCCTCCGGTGCCTGAAACCGTCCGAGCCCGTCTGGATCCTCCACGCCCTCGTACGCGAGCTGGCCCGGATTCAGGCGCCGGCGTCCCTCGAGGCCATCCTGAAGCGATACGGCCGGGCGAAGCCGCCCATGAAGGCGAGGTTCCTGGTTCTCCTGGGTGCCCTGAAATTCCCCGAGGCCCGGCGCGAGGTGCTCCGGGTGGCGGCCGATGAAGGGGCCCCAAAAGCCCTTCGCCTGGCGGCGCTCCGGGCCGCGGTCCGGCACGGTCGGGCCGACGGGATCTCGATGATCCGGGCCCTGGTGCCCGGAGCTCCGTGGAACCTTCGGGCCGCCGGGGTCCACGCGCTGCGCATGGCGCGGGTTCCCGGCTCCGTGGATGGGCTCATCGAAATCCTGGAGCAATCGAAAAACGCCCGCGTGGAGCTGGACGCGTACGAAGCGCTGGTGGACCTGACCGGCCAGGACTTTGGATACGAGAGGAACCAGTGGAAGGGGTGGTGGCGGCAGCAGAAACACAGGTCCCTGCCTCCTCCCGCGAAGACGCGGAAGGTCCGCGGGGGATACGCCACCTTTTACGGCATCCCCGTGCGCGGTTCCCGAATCGTGTTCATCCTCGACATCAGCGGAAGCATGCGGAAGGAGCTCACGTCCCTGAAGGCCCGAAGACATATCGCCGGTTCCAAACACCTCGAGGGAAAGAAACTCGAGTTCCGGCTGGACCTGGCCAAGGAAGAGCTGGTGCACACCCTGGAGCAGCTGCCTCCCACCACGGCGTTCAACGTGGGTTTCTTCAACGACGAGGTGTTCTGGCTGCACAGGGAAATGGTTCCGGCCACGCCCGAGAACGTGGGCGACACCGCCAGGCGAGTGCGGAGCATGTCCGCCGAGCAGTCCACCAACGTGTACGAGGCTGTGTTTCAGTCCATGGATGCGGTCTGGGCCCGGAACCGCACCGGCCGCGAGGCCGGACCGGACACGATCTTCTTGCTGAGTGACGGTGTGCCCTCGGTGGGCAAGATCACCCGCTACAGCCACCTCGGGGATGCAGTGTACGACAAGAACCTGACCCGCTTCATCCGCATCAACACCATTCTGGTCGGAGAGAAGGGCCACAGGTTTCTTCGCAGACTGGCCCGGGACTCCCTGGGCATATTCAAGGACGTCGGAGGGTAGGGTGTTCCTGCTTCAACAAGTGGTTAGTGTCCAGGATACCGAGCTTTCGCCCGGATTGCTGGTGATATGACGACCTGGGAGATCATCGTTCTCGTCCTTCTTGTCCTGGGTATCCAGGCGGGGCTGGGCATCATCATGGAGCGGCGCAATCCCACCTCCACCCTGGCCTGGCTCCTCATCCTCATCCTGGTGCCGGTGGTGGGTGTCCCCCTCTACCTCCTCATCGGCCGGTTGCGGGTCACGAGACGGATCCGCCGCTTCCGGCGCCTCGGTGAGGTGGATGCCCACCTGGACAGTCCGGAGCCCCTGCACGGCGTCGTGGTCCATCTGGACCGAGTGGATGCGGCCACGGCGAGGCTCGCCGTGGGCCTGGACGGCCCTCCCCTCAGGGCCGGAAACGTCGTCCGGTTGCTCCAGGACGGCGCCCATACCTTCGACGCCCTGGAGGAGGCCATCCAGGAGGCCAAGCGCTACGTGCACCTGGAGTTCTTCATCTTCAACCCGGGGGAGACGGGCAGGCGGTTCCGGGATCTCCTGGCCGCTGCAGCACGCCGCGGGGTGGAGGTGCGCATACTCCTGGATGCGTTCGGCTCCTACCGGATGTCCGGGGCGTATCTCAGGCCGATCCTCGAGGCGGGCGGGCACTACGCCAGCTTTGCCCCGGTGCGATTCTCCCGGCTGAGGCGCCGGCCGGATTTCCGCAACCACCGCAAGATCCTGGTGGTGGACGGCCGCATCGGTTTCGTGGGCGGTTTCAACATCATGGACGAGTACGTGACCTGCGAACGGCCCGGCACGCCTTGGCGGGACACCCATCTCCAGTTGGAAGGCCCCATCGTCCACGACCTGGAATGCGTCCTTGCGGAGTCGTGGTACACGGCCACCCGCGAGGTGCTGGCCACGCCCGAGTATTTTCCCGAGGCACGTTGCGCCGGAGATGTCCTGGCCCAGGTGGTGGCCGGCGGGCCGGACACCTCCTGGCCTTCCATCGAAAAGGTTTACACCTCCGCCCTCTACGCGGCCCGCAAGAACCTCTTTCTCACCACACCCTACTTCGTGCCGACCGAAGCGGTGGTGAACGCCCTCATCAACGCGTCCCTCAGGGGTGTGGACGTGCGGCTCCTGGTGCCCCAGAAGGGGGACCATATTCTCGTGGACTGGGCGGGCCGGTCCTACTATCCAGAGATCATGGAGGCGGGCGGGCGCATCTTCGAGTACGGCCCCCGCTTGATCCACTCCAAGACCTTGAGCGTGGACGGCCGGTTCTGCATCATCGGTACCGCCAACCTGGATATCCGCAGCTTCCGCCTCAACTACGAGGTGAGCACCTTCGTCTACGACGCCGGGATCACCGCCGAGCTGGAGCGGGATTTCGAGAGGGACCTCGGCGAGAGCCGGCCCATCGAGCCGGATTCCTTCCGGGAGCGACCCCTGGTGGAACGATTCCGGGAAAACACGGCGCGGCTGCTCTCCCCCCTGCTGTGAACCTCGGCACAAGTGAAAAGGGACCGGGTCGTCGTCATCGGCGCCGGGACCGTCGTGGTCTTGAATACGGAGGTGAATTCTTCTATATCTCCAGCACCCTTTCCATGAACGATTCCAGTCCGTTACCAGCTGATGATCATCGATCCGTAGACTTGTGAACTGCAGGTTGGAAGGGGTTTCCGTTCGGGAATCGACCTGCCGGGGCAATGGATATCACGGCGAGGAGTGAGACTTCCACATGAGCATGCAGGAGAAGATCGCCGAACTCAGACGCCTCCGGGCCGAGGCCCTGGCAGGCGGTGGACCGGACCGCATCCTGAAGCAGAAAGAAGGCGGCCGGATGACGGCGCGGGAGCGCATCGAAACGCTGGTCGACAAGGGAACCTTCCGGGAACTGGATCCGTTCGCCCTGCACCGGTGCAGAGACTTCGACATGGACAAGAAGTTGATCCACGGGGACGGCGTCGTCACCGGCTTCGGCAGGGTGAACGGCCGCCTGGTATATCTCTTCTCCCAGGACTTCACCTGCTACGGGGGATCCCTGGGCGAGGTGTTCGCCGAGAAGATCTGCAAGGTCATGGATCTGGCCATGAAGAACGGCGCCCCCGTCATCGGTCTGAACGACTCGGGCGGCGCCCGCATCCAGGAGGGCGTGGTGGCCCTGGGCGGCTACGCGGAGATCTTCTTCCGGAACACCATCGCCTCGGGTGTGGTGCCGCAGATTTCCGTCATCCTCGGGCCATGTGCAGGCGGCGCGGTCTACTCCCCGGCACTCACTGACTTCATCATGATGGTGCGCAAGACCAGTTACATGTTCATCACGGGTCCGGAAGTGATCCGGGCGGTGACGGGCGAGGAGGTGACCAAGAACGATCTGGGCGGCGCCATGTCCCACAACACCCGCAGCGGCGTGGCCCACTTCGCCGCCGACGACGAGAAGCACGCCGTCGAGCTGCTCAGAGAACTGCTCTCCTATATTCCCTCCAACAACATGGAAGACCCGCCCTTCGTGGAGACGGAGGACCCCTCGGACCGCATGGACGAGGCCCTCACCACCCTCATCCCCGACGATCCCAACAAGCCCTACAACATGCAGGACATCATCAAACGGGTCGTGGACGAAGGCGTATTCCTGGAGGTGCACCCCCACTTCGCCCGGAACATCATCGTGGGCTTCGGACGCCTCGGCGGCCATTCGGTGGGCATCGTGGCCAACCAGCCCCAGTTCCTGGCCGGGTGCCTGGATATCGATGCATCCTGGAAGGGAGGGCGTTTCGTCCGGTTCTGCGACGCCTTCAACATCCCGCTCATCACCTTCGTGGACGTCCCCGGATTTCTGCCCGGCATCCAGCAGGAGTACGACGGCATCATCCGGAGCGGTGCCAAGATCCTCTACGCCTTCTGTGAGGCCACGGTGCCGAAGATCACCATCATCACCCGGAAGGCTTACGGTGGGGCCTACGACGTCATGTGCTCCAAGCACATCCGGGCCGACATCAACTACGCCTGGCCCTCGGCCGAGATCGCGGTCATGGGGGCGCACGGAGCCGCCAACATCCTCTACCGGAAGGAGATCAAGACGGCCCAGGACCCGGCGGCGAAGAAGGCCGAGCTCGTGAAGGAGTACAACGACCGCTTCGCCTCGCCCTACCTCGCCGCGGCCCGGGGCTACATCGACGATGTCATCGAGCCCAGGGAAACCCGGCCCCGTCTCATCGAGGCGCTGGAGTCTTGCGCCCTGAAGCGGGAGACCCGCCCGGCCAAGAAGCACGGCAACATACCCCTTTGAAGTAGGTCGATGTCAGCCATGTTCGGAACCTCCCTCGGAGACCTCCCCCGGTTGCGTCCGGGGGTGAAGCGGATGCGGGCCTCGAGCTGGGACCGGTCGGGCGGCAACGACGACCGGTGGCGCCTCGAGGCGGGTCAGGCCCGTTCCATCGTCGACCTGGAGGGGCCGGGGTGCGTCAAGCACATCTGGATGACGTGGTGCGGGGATGACGAGCACCTGCCGCGGAAGCTGGTGCTCCGCGCCTGGTGGGACGAAGAAGGAGGAGCGAGCGTCGAGGCCCCCCTGGGCGACTTCTTCGGCGTGGGCCACGGCCGGCTGGTGAACTTCACCTCCCTGCCCCTCACCATGAGTCCCGAGGACGGCCGCGGCGGCAACTGCTTCTTCCCCATGCCGTTTGAGTTGCGGGCTCGGTTCGAGGTCCTGAACGAGGCGGACCACGAGGCCTTCCTCTATTTTTACGTCGATTACGAGTCCTATCCGGACCCGGAACCGGTACGGGACATGGGCTACTTTCACGCCCAGTGGCGCCGGGAGAATCCCACCGGCGGCTGGGGTGACGACCGGCCCCGGGACTGGAAGTGGTTCGAGTCCGAGGCCTGGAAAGAGGGGGGCATCTGGCGCATGCCCAACCTCGACGGCAAGGACAACTACCTCATCCTGGAGGCCGAGGGTGCGGGACACTACGTGGGCTGCAACCTGAACATCGACTGCTTCGAGCAGCGCAAGAACGTGTGGTACGGCGAGGGGGACGACATGATCTGGATCGATCAGGATCCCGGAGACTGGCCGCCCCGGCTCCACGGCACCGGCACCGAAGACTACTTCAACACTGCCTTCTGCCCGAAGCAGACCTTCTCGGCCCCGTACCACGGCGTGCCGCTGTATTCAGGAACCGAGGCGTGGCCCTGGAAGGGAAAGAATTCTCTCTACCGGTTCCACATCGAGGATCCCGTCTACTTCGAGAAGAACATCCGCGTGACCCTGGAGCACGGCCACGCCAATAACCTGGCCAACGACTACAGCTCCACGGCCTACTGGTATCAAAAAGATCCGCACCGTCCGTTTCCCCCCCTCCCCGACGTGAAAGCTCGGATGCCCAGGCCCTGAGTCGTTTTATTTGTTTGTTTTCGGGTGGCGAATCAGGTACCATGGCCGCGTCCAGGGGGAGTGTTTCAAGCCCGCATTATCAGTTCCCGATGTGCGGCGTACGAATTGACTGGTGAATCGAACGCTTCTTGAAGGAAAGGACGTACAGGAGAAATGACCACCCAACGAATTTCCGTCCTCGCACTCCTGCTGGTGCTGGCCGCGCTCCATGCACCGACAGCGGTCCTCGCCGGCGAGATCGACCCGGTCTTTGCCAAGAAGATGAGCGAAGCTCCGCCGGGCCAGATGTTCTCCGCCATCGTCATGATGGCCGATCAGGTGAACGTCCCGGCCCTGGATGCCACCCTGAAAAAAATGAATGCCACGCGGCAATTCCGGCACGAGCTCATCGTCACGCGCCTGATGGGAAAGGCCCGGGCCACTCAGGGGGCCGTCCTCGCCCTGCTGGACGACCACGCCTCCATGGGCAAGGCCGAGGAGGCAACGTCCATGTGGCTTGTCAACGCGATCCTGGTGACGGCTACGCCCGCGTCCCTCGCTCTCGTGTCCCGGCAAGCAGAGGTCGGTGTCGTGTATGACGGAGGCTTGCGGGTCGAACTCATCCGTCCCTTCGACGAGGGGGAGGTCCCGGAGAATCCGCTGGATGCCCCTGAAGCTGGCATCGTCGCCATCAATGCTCCATCGCTGTGGAGTCTGGGGTACGAGGGCCAGGGGGTTCTCGTTTCCAACATCGACACCGGTGTCTACCTGGACCACACGACCCTGAAGGCCCAGTGGCGCGGTAACGATCCCGGTGTCACGGTGGCCGAGGCGTGGCACGATCCCTACTCCAGCTACGCAAAGCCCCGCGACCTGAACGGCCACGGCACCCATACCATGGGGACCATCTGCGGCTCAGGCGGCATCGGCGTGGCGCCCAGGGCCAAATGGATCGCTTCCGCCACCATCGACCGAGGCGGCGGAATTCCCACGACCATAAAGAACGCGCTTCTCTCCTTCCAGTGGTCGGCGGATCCCGACCAGGATCCCAAGACCATCCTGGACGTCCCCGTCGTATCCAGCAACTCCTGGAGAATCAGCCCGATCACCCACTCGACGTACGTGAAGCGGTGCGACCAGACCTACTGGAACGTCATCGACAACGCCGAGTACTCCGGCGTGGCGGTGGTTTTCGCCGCCGGCAATGAAGGCACTCGCGGCGGTTCCAACGGCAGCCTGGGCACACCCCCCGACCGCATCCAGTCCGCGGTGAACGTCTTCTCCGTGGGGGCGCTCAATACCTCGAGCACCGGTATCGCCAGCTTCTCGAGCCGCGGCCCCTCGGGTTGCGACAAGAAGACCATCAAACCCGAGGTGTGCGCCCGGGGCCAGAGCGTCCGGTCCGCCTCCCGGTACGGCACGACCCGGTACACCAGCAAGAGCGGCACCTCCATGGCCTGTCCCCACGTGGCCGGCGCCATCGCGCTGCTGCACCAGGTGTGGCCGGACGCCACGCCCGAGCAGTTCAAGACCGCGTTGCTCACCACCTGCGACGACCTCGGCTCCAGTGGAGACGACAACACCTACGGCATGGGCCGGATCAATTGCCTGAGCGCCTACACCCAGCTCGTGGGTCTGCGGCCCAACGTCTCGGCCAGCGTCATGGGCACGGTCCGCACCTACAACCAGGGCCAGATGATCTGGGGCCACGTGGTCCTCTCCAACAACACCAAAGTGGAGCAGAAGGTGAAGGTGGCCCTCCAGTTCTATTTCGAGGGTCAGCCCACCAGCCTCGTCCTGGTACCCGAGGCCGACCTCACCGTGCCGGCCGACTATTCCAACAAGGACTTTCCGATTCTGGTGGGCCTGCCCATTCCCACGGGCCTGCCCGCCTCCGTTCTGGATCCGAAGCTCTGGTCGCTGCGCGCCACCATCAAGCAGGGGAGCAAGACATTCGTCAGTGAGTATCAGTTCAGCATCAAGTAGCTGAAGCGCATTCTGCCACTCCAGAAGAAAAACGGTGCTTTGCACCGTTTTTCTTCATTGACGGGGACGACCCGGGTTCTCCGGAAATCCAATCCTTGTCGATTCTCCCCCTCCCTGGTAGGATACCCGGGGCAGAGAAAGTGATACTCCCAGGAAGGTACGGAGGAACCGTGAACAGCAAGTCAACCCACCCCTTCGCGTTTATCCTGGCCGTAGGGTTCGCCCTTTCCTCGATGTCCGTCTGTTTCGGCCAGGCAGCACCAAAGCCTCTCACCCAGAAGCCTCTCACCCAGCAACAGATGAAGGCGTTCTACAAGAAGGCCTGTCAATACTGGCACCTCAAGAAGATCGGAGCGTCTCAGGCCAAGATCGACAAGGTCCTCGCCGAGGTGAAAGAATACGACGACTACAGCTGGAAGGGGCTCCGGGACGCCTTCCTGAAGCCCTTTGCCGGGCCGAAGAAGTCCAAGAAGACCAAGAAGACCGAGCTCCGGAATCCGCCGATCGGCCTCGAGAAGTGCTGGTACATCATCCAGGCGCCCGGAAGTCACTCCAGGCGCAAACCCAGCCCCTTGTGTATCGCGCTCCACGGCGGCAGCCGGGGCGTGGGGAATCCGGGCCAGGCCATCAGCCTCATGGGGAACCCCTTCAAGTCCAAGGGCTGCATCCTGGCCGCGCCCAAGGTGCCGCCCAACGCGGTCTTTGCGGAGCCCATCAGCGCCAAGTTCGTGAAGGAGATCATCTGGGAGGTCTCCATGGACTACAACGTGGACCTGGACCGCATCTACTGCGCGGGCCACTCCCTGGGCGGCGTGGGGGCCTGGTACATGCCGCTGGTGATGCCCGACCTCATCGCGGGCACGGCCACCGCCGCGGGCAATCCCGCCGCCGTGGTGGACTACGAGTTCCTCCTCAACACGCCCATCTACGCGGTCCACGGTTCCACGGACATCCAGGTGTCCCCGGACGCGAACCGGGCCGCGGCCGCGGCCATCAAGGCCATTCCCGACGAGAACAAGATCAAGGACAACTACGTCTACCGCGAGATCACCACCAAGGACGGCCGGGGCCACGGCCTGCCGGCGCCCGTGGTCATGGACATGCGGGACTGGGTGATGAAGAAGAAGCGCGAGTTCGCCCCGAAGCGCGTCATCTGTGTCTGCCCCCACATCCGGAACAAGGGGGAGGAGATCCATCCCTACGCCCAGTCCTTCTGGCTGGCCATCAAGAGCCACGGCTTCCGGTCCAAGGCCGACGGGAAGATCATCGGTCCCAACGAGCTCAAGATCACCTTCAGCGGCTCGGGCCAGCTCATCGTCTTCTTCTCCGACGACTTCATGGACCTGAACAAGCCCGTCAAGGTGCACATGAATGGCCGCCTCGTCCTGAACCGCATCGTTCCCCGGTCGGCGAAGTTCCTGCTGGAGCACATCGAGGAGACCCGGGACCGCGGCCGGGTGTATGCAAACAGCGTCGTGGTCTCGGGGAATTGACGCTTGCGTGGCATCAGACCGAATGCGGACCTGGCGATCCTGGGCGGCGCCTGGGTGGTGCTGGCACTCCTGGTGAATCCCCGGGGGGAGTTCCCGCTCAATGACGACTGGGCCTATGCCCTGCCGGTGAAGCGGCTCCTGGAGACGGGGTGTTTCAAGCTCACCGACTGGGGCGCCATGACGCTGGTGGCCCACGTGGCCTGGGGCGTCCTGGTCGCCCTGCCCTTCGGTTTTTCCTTCCTGGCTCTGCGCCTCGGCACCCTGGTGCTGGGCGCCCTGGGCATCGCGGCCTGCAACGGCGTGTTCCGGGAGGCGGGCTTCTCCCGGAGAAGCGCTTTCACGGCCTCAGCCGTGGTGGCCCTGAATCCACTCTACTTCCTCCACTCTTACACCTTCATGACGGACGTCCCGTTCTTCGCCGCCGCCATGGGCGCGGTCTACTTCTGGATGCGGTGGCTCCGGACACGGAGTCCCGGAAGTCTCACGTCAACCCTGATTCTCCTCGTCCTGGCCATTCTCGTCCGGCAGGTGGCCATGGGGCTCGCCCTCGGTCTCACGGCGGGCACGATATTCCACGGTGCCTTCAGGTGGCGCCGGGCCATGGCGGCCGGGCTCCTGTTCCTGGTGCCCGTGGCGGTCTACTTCGCATACAAGGCAGTGGCCCGTGCGACTTTCGGCCTGCCCTACACCTACATGACCGCGGGATGGCACCTCGTGGTCTTCGAGCACGATCCCGTGGAAGGGCTCAGGATCATTCTTCCCTTCGTTTACTGGCGGGTCGTGGCGACGTTCATCTACCTGGGCCTCTTCTGTCTGCCCTTCGCCCTGGCCCACTGCCGCTTCACTTTTACCTCGATCTCCTTCTGGATCTCCTTGGGCGTGTCCGCTGGCGCCGTATACACCCTGATATCCACGGGACGCCTGTTCCCCCATTTTGGAATCCTGGAAGGCCTGCAGTTTCCCTCCAACACCCTCGCCGGCCTGAGCCTCGGCCCACCCACTCTGAGCGATTCTTTTCTCGTGGGCCATGAACACATCCCGCAGGGATCGCGGGTGCTTCGCACCGTCGTCACCCTCGCCGGCGCCCTGGGCGGGGTGTGGATTCTCCATCGCCTCCTCCAGCACGGGTGGGACATGCTCCTCCGGGTGTTCTGCATACGGCGCGGCGACGATTCGCGCCTCGGGCCGCCCGGGCTCTTCCTGGCCATGAGCGTGGCCGGTTGCCTCTACTTCGGGCCCTTTCTCCTGTCGCTCTACTTCTTCGACCGCTACATGCTCCTTCTCGTGCCGCTGGTCCTGGTGCTCCTCGGATCGTGCGGGAGAACGACCGGTCTCCCCCGGCCGGGGCGGTTCAGCGCCCTTGCGGGTGCAGGGCTTCTGGGGATTCTGGGTTTATTTTCAGTGGCCGGCACCCACGACTACCTGGCGTGGAACCGGACCCGGTGGGATACGGCCCGATACCTGGTCCAGGATCGCGGCATGAACCTTGGCGACCTGGACGCCGGCTTCGAGTTCAACGCCTGGCACCGCTACAGGTTCCCCGGAGAAGGCCGGACCCCTTCCGGGGATTCCTGGAACGGCACCCGCAAGGTGGTTCTCGCCTTCGGCCCCCTCAAGGGGTACGAGATCCTGGAGGTCCGCCACTTCGACCGCTGGCTTCCGGGCGGCCCGGACAGGATCTTCATCCTGGTGCGAGGGTGACGGCGGGGGTGTGACGGTGCGGAATCAGACCATCCGCTTGCGCATCTCCGAGAAGAACGCTTCCGGATTCATGCCCTCCGCCTCGAGGCGAGAAAGGATGTCGTCGATCTCCGCGGGCAGGCCCCGGCGGCCGAGGTCCTTGACCCGACCCCTCCAGCCCATGCGCCGGGCCAGAATGAACTTCACCCTCTCCTCGTCGGGCAGGTCGAGAAAGGCGTCGCAGATGCCCAGGAGCTTCTCGAGGTCTCCGGGGAGGTTTCCGTGGAGCTCCATGAGTAGGTTCAGCATGTGATCGCTCTCCAGGCGCGTGGTGAGGCCCTCGAGGCCGGTGAGAAACCTCCGGACCTCCCGCACCAGCTCCGTCTCGGTCAGGGGCGTGAATGCCCCGCGGGCTTCCAGATCGGCCAGCGGCGTTCCTGGGATCACCGCCGTGGTGCGGAGCCGGATGAAGTCGGGCCGGATCTCCACCAGGGCCGAGGCCGTGTCGTCGGCGTGGACCTCGGTGTGTTCCCTCCCGCCGAGGCCCGGCATGACGTACTCCGAGACCTCGAAACCGGCGGCCTTGGCCCGCTGGCCGCCCTCGATCTGTCTGGCCCGGGTGGAGCCCTTGCTCACCAGCTCGAGGACCGCGTCGGCCCCCGACTCCAGTCCGATGTGCACCCGGTCGAGGCCGGCCGCCCGGATGCGCTCGAGGTCCTCGAGGGACCGGATGGCCAGGGTGTGCGACCGGGCATACGCCGTGATGCGCTGAACCCCGGGAAACCGCTCCCGGATGCCGCGAACGATGGTCACCAGGTCGTCGGGTTTGGTGAGCAGGGGATTGGCGTCCTGGAGAAACACCGTCCGGTGTCGGTCTCCGAAGGTCTTCTGCATGGCGTCCAGGTCAGAGAGTACTTCCTCGACGCTCCGGAGGGAGAATTTCTGGCCCTTGTAGACCGGGCAGAAGGCGCAGTTGTTCCAGGGACAGTTCCGCGACACCCGCACCAGCATGCTGGAGGCTTCCGAGGGCGGGCGGATGGGTCCCTGTTCGAAGTTGCATTCAGACATGCATGCAGCGTACGGGAGGAGGGAGGGGCTGTCAAGGCAGGTGGATTTCCTCGCTGCGCATTGACCTCCGGAGAAGGGCATGTTCTATTCTCATTTTACGCAACGGACTCCGACATGATCGACGAACGATTTCTCCGAGACCTCCTCGACAGCTTCAAGAATTCGGTGGTGTTCGTGGACACCGGCCACGTGATCCGGTACATGAACCGAGCGGCCGTGGCCCAACACGACGAGGGGGAGGCGCTCATCGGCCGTTCGGTCTTCGCCTGCCACAACGAGGCCTCCATAAAGAAGATCCACGAGGTGTATGAGGCCTTGCAGGCGGGGGAGACCGAACGCCTCATCACCGATGACGAGAAGCACCGCATCTACATGCGGGCGGTGCGCGACGGCCAGGGGCGGCTTCTGGGATACTACGAGCGCTACGAGCCGCCGGTGACGGGCTGAAGAATTTTCTCACGCCGGCCCACACGCGCATTCCTCTGCTACAGAATCTCCATGCATTTCCACTTTTCCGGAACCGTCCTGGAGTCCGTGCGTCGTAGGGCGGCGTGAACGGGATCACAGCCCTTTACCCTCGACAATCAGGAGATCACCATGAAGCAGACCTGTGGAATCCTTGCGTTCATTGCCGCCGCGCTCCTTTCGGCAGTGCCGGCCTGGGCGCGAATCAAGCTGACGGCCCTGCCGGCCCGGGATCGTGTGGAGATCCAGCTCGACAACGGTCGCTACACCCTGGTGGAGGAGGAGAGGATCATCCCCCTGCTGAAGTCCACCATCAAGACCGGCAACAACAAGATCGATTTCAGCTGGTCCAAAACCCAGATTGACAAGAGCTCGATCCAGTTCAGGGCCATCGCCGTCATGGACAACGGCAAGGCCCGGCCCATCCGGACCGCGGGCGGCCAGGCCGAGGTCGCCGTCATCAACGTCTCCTACCCCCCGGACGAGAACGCCCTGGTGTGGGAGGTGTTCGCGGCCGAAGGCTGCGCCGTCAAGGTGCGCGTGAGCTACCTCATTAACAACCTGACCCGGACGTTCCACTACACCGCCGTCACGAACAAGGCCGAGACCGAGATGGAGCTCCGCGAGTACATCCAGCTCAGGAATTACTCCGGCGAGGGATTCGGGAGCACCGGCGTGTTGCTGGGCTACGCCGACCGCCTGCTGAAGCCCGGGGCCGTGGGGCAGCAGGAGGACGTCAAGATGCTGCTGTATCGCCACCGCAAGGTCCCCATCACGAAGACCTACACCTTCGACTGGCACCGCTTCGGCCCCCTGGACGAGGATCGCCCGAACGCCTCGAAGGTGGTGATGCACTACGAGGTCGTGAACGACAGGAAAAACGGCCTGGGCGGGGTGCCCCTGGAGCCGGGCAAGGTGCGCATCTACCTCCGGGACGGCCGGGGAGGCCGGGCGTTTCTCGGCGAGGACTGGGGCAAGCTGACGCCCATCGGCTCCAGGCTGCGGCTCTACGTGGGGGAGGCCCGGGACGTGGTCTGCAAGCGCAGGGTGGAGTTCAAGGAGATCCAGCACGTCCGCGGCAACCTCGTCGAGGTGCAGGTGCGCCTCAAGTACGAGATCGAGAACTTCAAGCCGCATCCGGTTCGCCTGGACATCGTCGAGCAGCTCAACCCCGTGGCGGATCGGTTCCATTCCGGCGGTCGTCACGGCGAGGTCGAGTGGGAGGTCGGGCCGGGGACGAGCAAGATGCTCCGGATCACCCGAGACTTCGGCGGGGCCAGCCCCGTGCTGCACGTGGACCTGCCCGCCTGCACCGGCCAGCCGGTGAAGACCGTGGTCACCTTTCAGTTCACCCTGAAGAACCTCTGGAAATAGACAGGAGCCATCATGAATCCCAGACCCGCAATCGCGGCCCTGATCCTCGTGGCTGTCGCCACAGCGGCGCCGGCCCAGAACATCGATCTCGTCACGCTGCCCACCCGGCAGTCGGTCCAGCTGACCATCTACAACTCCGAGGACGTCACCCTGGTGAAGGAGACGCGGTTCCTCACCTTCAAGAAGGGCACCAACCGCCTGCAGTTCGCCTGGACCAACACCCTCATCGATCCCACGAGCATCGACCTTCGTGCCCTGGAGCACACCGCCGACATCGAGGTGGTCTCCACGGTCTTTCCCGGCCAGAAACCGCAGCACCTGATCTGGATCGTCCAGTCGGAGTTCAGCGGCATGGCCCGGGTCGAGGTCAGCTACTTCATCAGCGGCCTCACCTGGCAGATGGACTACGTGGCAACGTGCAACCCGGCCGAATCGGCCCTCGACTTCCGTGGATTCGTGCGGCTGTTCAACCGGTCCGGCGAGACGTTCGACAACGCCGAGGTGCGCCTCATCGTCGGCAAGATCAACCTGGTGGAGAAGATCGCCGACCTGGCGCGGCGCTACGGCATCGCCGTGCCCAAGCCCGGCGCTGCGAGGTTCGAGTCCCTGAAGCGGCGGGCGGCCCGGCAGTCCTTTGACAAGGCCGCCGAGGCCGAGTGCAAGAACGCCGTGGTGGCCGCGCCCAAGCGCATCGTCAAGGAGGGCCTCAGCGAGTACTTCATGTTTTCCGTCCCCGGCACCGAGACGATCCCGGACGGCTGGTCCAAGCGCATGGTGGCCATCGAAGCCGACGGGGTGAAATTCGACATCGTCCACCGCGTGCGGGCCTATCAATACGGCGAGTGGCCCGTGCGGTTCTTCATCTTCACCAACGACACCGACCACAATCTCGGAGACAGCCCCCTGCCGGACGGCCGGGTGCGCCTCTTCCGCGACAACGGCCGCCAGGGCCTGGCGTTCCTGGGCGAGCAAAAGATCCACTACGTGCCCGTCAAGGCCCGGGCCGAGATCAACCTGGGACCGGACCGGCTGGTGGTGCTGCGCAAACGGATGCTGGAGACCCGGCGCCAGAAGTTCACCTTCCACCGCGACCGCAAGGGCCGGGAGTGGGTCCGGGGCTGGGACGAGAGACAGAACTGGAACGACGAGATCCGCAACTTCACCGGCAAGCCGCTGGTCCTGGAGCTGCGCCTGCGCTACTCCGGCGACGTCGACTTCCAGTCGGAGGTCGACACCGGAGTCTTCGACTTCCAGACCGTGGAGACCCGCATCACGGTGGCGCCCGGAAAAACCCGCGCCTACCCCTACATTGTCACGCTCCACAAGGGCGTCAACGCAAAGCAGTCGCGGGTGAAACTGGTGAAGTCGTCCTGACAGGGGGGCGGCCCGCGGAACTGAAAGGGGTCGAATGTCCAGAAAAGGGGGCATTCGACCCCTTTCAATGAAGAGGATTCTATCCGGAGTGCTCAGGGCTGAAGGCGGACACCTT
>CAZAKZ010000048.1:0-35542 GCA_964485695.1 uncultured Planctomycetota bacterium
CGGCCCTGCTCCTGCCCGGATGCAGGAGGAGCAAAACCGGCGACCTGGTCCTCGTGCTCCCGTCAATTACCGAGGACTTCTCTAGCGCCAAGGACCGGGATCCGGACGCCACCACCTCAGCCTGGACTCTGGGGGGCCAGCCCGGCCTTTTCGCCACTTACGGGTACGGCGGTCACGGCGTCGACGGCGCCCTGGATCTCCAGGGGCAGCTTACCCTCACCTCGGGCAACGACCCGAACCGCCCACCCTCGGCCGACGGTGTGGTGGAGTGGAACTACGCGAGTCTCCGGGTGGCGGCCGGCGCCACCCTGACCTTGAAGGGCACGTATCCCATCCGTCTGAATGTGGTCGGGGACTGTACCCTTGAGGGAATCCTGGACGCCTCGGGCCAAAACGGCTTGAACGCGCCGGCGGGCAAGGCCTCGGTGGTGGGGATGATCTCAGGCGGCGCGGGCGGGCCCGGGGGCGGCGCGGGCGGAGCCTCCAATCCTTTCCCCAACAATCCCATCGGCGCCCTGCCCATGGAACTCCGGGGTTACCCGGGGTATCCCAAGGCGAATCGGTGTGGAGATCTCAACCGTTCCGACAATCGGCTCATCACCGTCATCGAGTTCAACTGCGGGGGCGGCACCGGCGGCAACCGGGGATTGCCCTCGGGCACGACGCTACGCAGCGGCTGCAGCGGCAACGGCGGCGGCCACGCCGCGAATGGGGTTCAGACCGACTACCTCTGCTCCAACGTCGGTGCGTTCGGCCGGGAGTTCGGGATCCTCTGGATCGTGCCCTCGGGCACCGGCCAGGTGGAAACACCCACCTCGGGCACGGGCGGCGGGGCCGGAGGGAATGCGGCGATCTCCGTGAGCAACTGGAGTCCGAAGGACGACATCGTGGCCGGGTCGGGCGGCGGCGCCGGGGGTGGGGTGGAGATCGTGTGCGCCGGCACCCTCACGGTGAAGAGCGGCGCCAGCCTTCTGACCAACGGCGGAAACGGCGGCACCGGCCATTCCACGGTGGTGAGTAGCGTCACGATTCAGGGTGGGTATGGCGCGGGCGGCGCCGGTGGCAGCCTCTGGCTCTCAGGCACCTCGGTGGTGACTGAAGGCAGTGCCGTAATAAGCGCCGTGGGCGGCCTGGGCAATCCGATCCCGCCGCAGCCCCTCCGGAATGGAAACGGCGGCGACGGCTACGTGATCGTACGGGACCTGGGCGGCACGCCCTCGGTGGGCAGCACCAACACCCCGGCACCGGTGTCGGGCCGGGCAACTTACGCGCCGGTCGTGAACGGCACCTCCGCGGCCGTGTCCCGGTGGTACGACTCAGGCACCTCGAATCCGCAGTGGGCCTTCAATGCCAGCAACCCCCAGACCGGTGCCGTGATCCAGGGCACCCACCTGACCTTTGCCAATCCGCCCGGCGCGAGTCAGACCGTGACCATCGCCTTCCAGGGGGCGCCCGAGGTGAGCGGCCAGCCCGATCCGGATCCCACGCACTGGCTGCCTGCGGGCAATACGCAGCAGAATCCGTACGCCGCCTTCGAGACGGACATCTCCAAGCTCCAGGGGCAGAACCTCAGGTTCCTCCGGTTCCGCATCACCTTTGACATCGGGGCGCGTCAGAAGGGCCAGCCCGCGCCGAACCAGGTGGTGGTCCGGCGGGTGGAGATTCAGTACTGATAGGAGTGCAATCCAATGCAACGTTTCCCCATCCCCAGTTTCCTGGTCATGCTGGCGGCGCTCTTGACGGCCTTACTCCTGAACGGATGCAGGCGGAGCAAGACCGGCGACCTGGTCCTCGTCCTCCCGTCCATTACCGAGGACTTCACAAGCGCCAATGACCGGGACCCGAACGCCACCACCGCAGCTTGGACCCTGGGGGGCCAGAACGGCCTCTTCGCCACGTACGGGTATGGCGGCCACGGCGCCGACGGTGCCCTGGACCTCCAGGGCCAGCTTACCCTCACCTCGGGCAAGGATCCGAACCGCCCGCCTTCGGCCGACGGGGTGGTGGAATGGAACTACGAGAGCCTCCGGGTGGCGGCCGGCGCCACCCTGACCTTGAAGGGCACGTATCCCATCCGTCTGAACGTGGTCGGCGACTGTACCCTCGAGGGAACCCTGAACGCCTCGGGCCAAAACGGCTTGAACGCACCGGCGGGCAAGGCTTCGGTGGTGGGATTGATCCAGGGCGGTGCGGGGGGGCCCGGGGGGGGCGCGGGCGGGGACGCCAACAGGCACCCCAACAATCCCATCGGCTCCCTGCCCATGGAGCTCAGGGGTGGGGCCGGCTACCCAAAGACGTACCAGTGCGGACTTCCAAACGTATCCGAGAACCGGCTTATCACCGTCTTCGAGCCCAACTGCGGAGGCGGCACCGGCGGCAACCGGGGATTGCCCTCGGGCACGATTCTGCGCAGCGGCTGCAGCGGCAACGGCGGCGGCCACGCCTCGAACGGGATTCAGACCGACTACCACTGTTCCAATATCGCCGCGTATGGCCGGGAATTCGGGATCTTGTGGGTCCTGCCCTCGGGCACCGGCCAGGTGGAAACACCCACCTCGGGTGCGGGCGGCGGGGCCGGAGGAAATGCGGCCATCACCACCGGTCATAATCCGCCTCCGTGGGACGACATCGTGGCCGGCTCGGGCGGCGGCGCCGGGGGCGGGGTGGAGATCGTGTGCGCCGGCACGTTCACGGTAAAGAATGGTGCCAGCATCCTGGCCAACGGAGGAAACGGCGGCGCCGGGTATTCCACGGTGGTGCAGGTGGTTAGCCCCACCACGATCCACGGCGGGTACGGCGCGGGCGGTGCCGGCGGCAGCCTCTGGCTCTCGGGCACCTCGGTGGTAACCGAGACCGGTGCTGCACTCAGCGCAGCAGGTGGTACGGGCAACCCGAACCCGCCGAAACCCACCCTGAACGGGAACGGCGGTCGCGGCTATGTGATCGTCCGGGACCTGGGCGGCACGCCTTCGGTGGGCAGCACCAACACCCCGGCCTCGGTGCCCGGCCGGGCCATGTACGCGCCGGCCGCGAACGGCGCCTCCACGGCCGTGTCCCGGTGGTACGACTCCAACACCTCGAATCCGCAGTGGGCCTTCAACGCCAGTAACCCCCAGACCGGCGCCGTGATCCAGGGCACCCACCTGACCTACGCCAACCCGCCGGGCGCAAGTCAGACCGTGACCATTGCTTTCCAGGGGGCGCCCGAGGTGAGCGGCCAGCCCGATCCGGATCCCACCCACTGGCTGCCCGCGGGCAACACGCAGCAGAATCCGTACGCCGCCTTCGAGACGGATATCACCAAGCTCCGGGGGCAGAACCTGCGGTTCCTCCGGTTCCGCATCACCTTTAATATCGGGCCCCGTCAGAAGGGGCAGCCCGCGCCGAACCAGGTGGTGGTCCAGCAGGTGGTGATTCTGCACTGAGGGATTGGATTCTCGGGATCACCTCGCGGCTGGCAGCGGCGGCGTGAAGGCCGTATCCAGGCTCTTCAGGAAGGCGCACCACGTCTTCCACTTCCGGCCGAGGCGTGGAAACCGGGCGGCCATGACCCGGGCCCAGTGCGGATAGGTCATGGCGGTCTCGGAGAAGACATTGAAGTCGTTCTCCAGATCGGCCAGGGCGTAGGGCCTGAAGAACCCCTTTTGGTATAGGTCCACGGTGCCCACGCCGGTACGGCCCATGTAGATGGCCCACCGGCCGCCATGGCCGTACACGGGGTCGGCATCGTGGATCGCCTGCCAGGCGGCGTCGGGAAAAGGGGCCGACTTCATCAGCAGCGAGCTGAACTCGTGGTGAAAGGCGCGTGTGAAGTCCAGGTTCGGTTGGCCGCCGGCCGCGAGGTAGAGGACCTTGTCCCGGTACGTGCCGCCGTAGCTCGTGCCGCGCACTCTGAGTTTTTTCATGACCACGATCTTCTCCAGTCGCGGCCGGACCATGCGCGCCGGGTAGGCGGCCAGGGCCAGGAGCAACCGGCGGTCGGCTACCCGGACGGCCTCGGCCGGGAGCGGCGTGGCCGAAGCCATGATCTCGGGGAGCCGGGCCCACCTCTTGTTCGCGGCAGGCGTCTCCACCTCCACGCCGTAGGCCTGGGATAGAGCGGCGCGGAAATCCAATGACTTCTCTTTCGGGCTCGCGACCAGGGTGCGCGCTGCTGCCTTTCGAGTGGTCGAATCGGTGCTGCCGAGGCGTTCCACAAGCGCTGCATCCTCGAGGTCCGGATCGGCGAACCAGGGATTTTTCCCGGACGGCTCCACGGCCATGGCAGCCAGGGCATCGGCCGCAATTTCCCCCAGGGCCGCCTCCAGCTGACGCAGGCCGCGGTACTTCAGGGCCAGGGCCGCACAGGTGCGCTCGACGAGACCCCGGGCTCCGAAGGGATCGAGGACGAATCCACGGAGCCGGGCGATGCCGGCCTCGCCCCTGCCTTTGAGCTGCTTGCGGAACCAGGCAGCACGATCCAGGTTGTCCATCTGCCGGTCGTCCAGCACCTGTCGCCAGTCCTGGTAGGCACGGGACTGGGCCCCGGCAGGGACGGCTAGCGCGATGAGGAGAAGGAGCGCCAGGGGACATCGTGTCATTCGATCATCCGGGATTCGAAGAGGTAATCGTTTCCTCGTAGTATGACCGATGGTTCCGGTCCCGGCAACGCGGCAGTGTCCGCCATTGATTTCACGCAGGATTTATGGCCAGAATCGGGCCGTACCTTACTCGTGGAGCACCCCACGAATCTGAAATGGCCCGTTTCTGGCCAGGAAACAGTCGTGGGGTTGTTGGGGCAGTAGTAGCAATTGTAGTCCACCACGGTCTCGGTGATCTGGTTTCGCGGTGGGGTGCCTGTGTTCCAGAACCAGTACTCGTTGAGAATGCCGGTGCCGAGGTTGACGATGATGTTGTCCTTGATGGAGTTGGACCTGGCCCACATCAAGACCTGGGTGAACACCCCGGCCAACAACATCATCCGCCCGGGCGGCGCCGCCACCTATGACGCCAACAGCTTCGAGGCCGACCCTATGCTCGTGAGCATGGTGCGACCCTACGACATCCACCTGAAGGCGGGGTCCCCGTGCATCGACGCCGGCACCAACAAGTACCCCGAAGCGTACCAGAGCATCAATCAGAACCTGACGGTGACCCTCGACTTCGAGGGGGACACCCGCGGCTCCAAGGTGGATGTCGGCGCCGACGAGATCGCCGTCCGCATCGTGGGTTCGGGCAGCGGCGCCCCGGGCACCTCCATCATGCTGTCGCTCCTCGCCGCCGCGGACGCGGGCCTCACTTACCAGGTCGGCTCTTCTCTGGGCGGAGGGCCGATTCCCATCGGCAACCGCCTGCTCGGCCTCAGCCTGGACGCCATCCTGGACGCGTCGGTGAACGGCTACCTGCCCATGATCTTCCAGAACTACACGGGCGTTCTCGACGCGAGCGGCAAGGGCACGGCGAGGATCAACATCCCGAACCTGCCCGGCCTGAAGGGTGTCCGGCTCCACACCGCCTTCCTGACCCTCAAGCTCGGAGCGCCCCTGGGCATCGAGTCCATCAGCAACACGTTCGTCTTCACCGTTCAGTAGGTGAATCGCCCCCTGAATCGAATCCCCGCCGATCTACGGCGGGGATTTTTTTTGCCGTTCTCCGATCACTGCGCCTTTCCGAGAACGTGCCGGAGGGCTTCCTCGAGGCGGGGGTAGGCGAAGGGGTAGCCGGCCGCCTCGAGCTTCGCCGGCACCACCCGGCTTCCGGAGAGGAGGAGGGGGTCGGCCATGTCGCCCAGGAGGCATCTCGCCGCGAAAGAGGGCAGCGGCACCCATGCGGGGCGACAGAGCACCCGGCCCAGGGTGCGGGCAAAGGTCCGCTGGGGCACCGGACCGGGAGCGACCGCGTTCACCGGTCCGGAGAGGGCGTCGTGGTCGAGGGCGAAGCGGACTGCGGCCGTCCAGTCGTCGATGCAGATCCAGCTCACAAACTGCCGCCCGGTGCCCACGGGACCGCCGAGGCCCAGCTTGAAGGGGAGGAGCATCTTTCCGAGCGCACCCCCCTCGGGAGTCAGGACCATTCCGGTGCGGAGATGTACCACGCGGATACCCGCGGCCCCGGCCGCTCCGGTGGCCGCCTCCCAGGACCGGCACAGGTCGGGAAAGAATCCCCTGCCGCCGGCACTCTCCTCGGTGAGGACCTCGTCCCCGCGGTCCCCGTAGTAGCCGATGGCCGAGGCGCTCACCAGGATCCGGGGCGGCCGGGCAAGGCCGGCCAGGGCCTCGGACAGAAGGCGTGTGCCCTTGACGCGGCTCTCCACGATGCGGACCTTCTGTTTTTCAGACCACCGGCGCGCGGCGATGTTCTCGGCGGCCAGGTGTACGACGGCGTCGAGATCCTCGAGGTCCGCGGGCCTCCATGCCGCCGTTCCGGCCCGCGCGGTCGCCCGTGACAGGCGCACCACCTCGTGGCCAGCCGGACCGAGCGTACGAATCAGGGCCGTGCCCAGGAGGCCGGTGGACCCGGTGACACCGACGATCACCCGTCACTCCCGGCGCCACGCGGCCTCGGCTACTCCGCCCTCCCGGGCGTCATAAGGCACGAAGTCGGGGTCCGTGTAATAGGGGAAGAGCCACAGGTCGTCGGACCAGTCCCGGACGTCCCGCGGCTTCAGGTTCCATGCCTGGAGGTTGGTGAGGTAGTAGCGCTGCCCGGGGTGGAGCTTCTGGAAGAGACTCGCCACCGTGGGGATCTTTCGGGCCAGGGGCCGCAGGTAGGGATCCTCCGAGGGAGCGGACCAGTTCTTGCCCGCGTTGGCCTCGCAGTCCCGGGAGTCCCAGTCCCGGAACCGGAGGCGGAAGCCGCGATTCACGAAGCCGTACCGATTCAGGTTGTTGTTGAGCCAGGCCTTGTAGAAGACGTAGAGGTTCACGTGAAAGGGCGCGGTCTGGAGTCCGGTCATCTTCATGGGGAAGAACATCCCGTCCCGACCGCCGGTCTTGAAGGTGAACCGGAGCGGATGCAGGTCCACGGCCTTGCCCTTTTCCAGCGCCGCGCCGCTCACCTTCATGCAGGCGAACACGTAGCCCTTTTTCCGGTAGAAATCGATGACCTCCTCGCCGTCGGGCAGGGTCTGAAATCCCTCGGACTCCAGCCATTCGTTCAGTGCCCCCCGCTTCCTCTCGCGCACCACGGCCACGTCGTAGGAACCGACCACCTTGCGCGAGATCACCTCCACCTCCTTGCCCTCAGCGGCTTTCGTGGCTCCGTCGAATTTCCCTTTCTTGCCGAGGCGGGCCCGGACGGTGCGGGTCTCCACGTAGGCGAAGAGCTCCCGGAAGAGCCTGGCGTCCTCGCGGGCCACCTCGGGTGTTTCGGGAAAGGGCACCACCCAGCCGAAGGTCTTGGCTTCGCCCTCCACCGTGATCTTCAGGATCAGCTCCTCCACGGCTTCGCCTTTGCGCTTCGAGCCGTGGAAGATGAGGATGGCCTCCTGGGACGATTCCTCCAGCGATCCCTTGTAGTCGCGCGGAGGCATGAGCTTGCCGTCGGCCAGGGCCGTGGGCGTGAGACTCGGGGCGGCGAGGATGCAGACCAGGGCCGAGGCGTAGAGAACGTACTGGAAAGTGGATCGGGGCTCGTTCATGGTATCAGCTCCGGAAATGGGGGGCCTGTTCTAAATGGGGGGCCATTCTACCACACCGCAACGCCCCCGGGACGCATCATGAAAAGGCCGAGATGTCATTCCGAAAACCGTGCCGAGAAGTTCCGGTCGCCCCAGACGTTGTCGATGCGGCTCACGGGCGGCCAGTACTTGTGAAGCCGGGTCCAGGCAGCGGGATAGGCTGCCTCCTCCCGGCCGTAGGGCCGGTCCCATGCGTCGGCCGTCACCTCCTCGGCTGTGTGGGGCGCGCGCTTCAGGGGATTGTTGTCGGCATCGGCCTTGCCGCTCTCGATGTCCGCCGCCTCCTTGCGGATGCAGATCAGCGCCTCGATGAGCCGGTCCAGCTCCTCCCTGGATTCGCTCTCGGTGGGCTCGATCATGAGGGTGCCGGGCACGGGAAAGGACACGGTGGGCGCGTGGAATCCGAAGTCCATGAGGCGCTTGGCGATATCCTCCACCTTGATTCCGGAGGTGTCCTTGAGACTGCGAGTGTCGAGGATGAACTCGTGGGCCACCAGGCCGCCCGGCCCCTTGTAGAGCACCGGGTAGTGGGCCTCGAGGCGCTTGGCCATGTAGTTGGCGTTCAGGATGGCCACTTGCGTGGCCTTCTTCAGGCCCGCTGCGCCCATCATGGCCACGTAGGCGTAGGAGATGGGGAGGATGCTGGCACTGCCGAACGGAGCTGCGGCCACGGGCCCGATGGCCTCCTCGCCGCCGCACTTCACCAGCGGGTGGCCGGGCAGGAAGGGCTTCAAGTGCGCCTTCACGCCGATGGGGCCCGCACCCGGGCCGCCGCCGCCGTGGGGGATGGCGAATGTCTTGTGCAGGTTCAGGTGGCACACGTCGGCGCCGATGTCCGCGGGCTTGCAGACACCGACGAGGGCGTTCATGTTGGCCCCGTCCAGGTAGACCTGACCGCCACAGGCGTGGACGATGTCGCATACCTCCCGGATCGAGTCTTCGAACACGCCGTGGGTGGAGGGATAGGTGACCATGAGGGCCGCGAGGTTGTCGCCGTGCTTCTCGGCCCGAACCTTCAGGTCCTCCACGTCGATGTTGCCCGCCGCGTCGCACTTCACCACATCGATGTCCATGCCGGCCAGGGCCGCGCTGGCGGGATTGGTGCCGTGGGCCGATTCCGGGATGAGGCACACGGTGCGGTGGGCGTCACCGCGGCTGCGGTGAAACGCCCGGATCACCAGCAAGCCGGTGTACTCGCCCGAGGCGCCGGCGTTGGGCTGGAAGGAGAGGGCCTGGAATCCGGTGGCGTCGGCCAGCATGGCCTCCAGCTCCACGATGAGCCGCAGGTATCCTCCTGCCTGGTCCGCTGGAGCAAAAGGGTGGATGCAGGAGAACTTCGGCCACGTGATGGGCAGCAGTTCCGCCGCGGCATTGAGCTTCATGGTGCAGGAGCCCAGCGGGATCATGGACGTGGTGAGGGAGAGGTCCATGGCCTGGAGCCGGTGCAGGTAGCGCATGAGCTCGGACTCGGAGTGGTAGCGGTGAAACACGGGGTGGGTGAGGATGGCGTCCGTCCGGGTGAAGGCTCCGGGCAGGGCCGAGTCCACCTCACCGGCGAGATCCTCGGCGCTGAAATCCACGGTGCGTCCCAGGGCAAAAACCCGGAACAGGTCGTCCAGGTCCGGAGCGGTGACGGTCTCGTCCAGGGCCACGCACACGGTGGCGTCGTCGAGGCGCCGTAGATTGATGCCTGTCTCGAGGGCCGCGGCCAGGACAGGGTCCGCCCGGCCCGAGCCCACGTCTACCTTCACGGTATCGAACCAGGGCTCGGGATTCACGTCATAGCCGAGGCGTTCGAGACCCTCACCGAGGATGGCGGCGAGGTGGCGGATGCGGCCGGCGATCTTCTTCAGGCCGCGGGGCCCGTGGTAGACGCCATACATGCCGGCCATGATGGCCAGGAGCACCTGGGCAGTACAGATGTTGCTGGTGGCCTTTTCCCTCCGGATGTGCTGCTCGCGCGTGGCCAGGGCCAGGCGGTACGCGGTCTTGCCCCGGCTGTCCCTGGACACGCCCACGATGCGGCCGGGCATCTTCCGCTTGTAGTCATCCCGGGTGGTAAAGAAGGCGGCATGGGGGCCGCCGTACCCCAGCGGCGTGCCGAAGCGCTGGGCCGAGCCCACGCACACGTCGGCGCCGAAGTCGCCGGGGGGGATCAGAAGCGTGAGGCTCATGAGGTCGGCGGCCACGATGACCAGGGCGTCGTTCTCGTGGGCGCGTTCCGCAAAGGCGCGGTAGTCACGGATCGTACCGTCGGTGGTCGGATACTGGACCAGCACGGCGAACACCGGGGTGGAAAAGTCGAAGGTCTCGTGATCCCCGACGATGACCTCGAAGCCGAGGGGCTCGGCGCGCATCTTCACCACCTCGAGGGTCTGGGGGTGGCACTGGTCCGAGGCAAAGAGGGCGCGGGCGCCCTTCTTGCCCACGACGCGGTGGGCCAGGGTCATGGCCTCGGCCGCGGCCGTGCCCTCGTCCAGGAGCGAGGCGTTGGCAACCTCCAGGCCGGTGAGGTCAGAGATCAGGGTCTGGAATGCCAGGAGCGCCTCGAGGCGCCCCTGGGAGATTTCGGCCTGGTACGGCGTGTACTGGGTGTACCAGCCGGGATTCTCCAGGATGTTCCGGAGCAGCGCCGGCGGCACGATGCAGTCGTGGTACCCGAGGCCGATGTAGGACCGCAGCACCTTGTTTCTGTCGGCGAGGTTCCGGAGGTCTTTGAGAATCCGGTTCTCGCTCAAGGCCTCGCCGATGCGGAGTTCCCCATTCATGCGAATCCCGGCGGGCACCGCGCGGTCGATGAGGTCGTCCAGGGAGTGCATGTCAAGGACGTGGAGCATCGCCTCGATGTCGCGCTGTCGGGGGCCGACGTGGCGATCCACGAAGGCGTCGGTGGGATTCAGGCTGGAGTTCTGCATCTGGGCGTCCCGTCCCTGTGGTTCCGTCCGGTCGTTGGCTCACATCCTCTGTTCTTCGATGAACTGGAGGGGCCGAACGGACACACCCTCCACTATATAAATGGTCGGCTACGAATCGTGACCGACCATTTTGGGAGCAAAAGGGGTAACACAACCGGTGGAGGATTTCACGCACTTCCGAAGGGGAGAGGGACCGGGCCCGGAGGAGAGATCCGGGCCGGGTGTGGCACTCGAAGCACTAGCTGTAGGGACTTGTGCCGGCCCCGTGGTCGGTCTGGTCCAGCACTTCGGTGATCTCGGGGATCTTCTCCTTCAGGATGCGCTCCACGCCCTGCTTCATGGTGGCCTGGGCCATGGCGCAACCCTGGCACCCGCCGCCCATCTGGAGATAGACCCGGGAGTCCTTCACCTCCAGGATGCTGATGCTGCCGCCGTGTCCGGCGATGCCGGGATTGATGATGGTGTCCAGCACTTCCTGGACCTTTTGCTTGAGGCCGTCCTCATTCGATTCATTGCTGCTCATGTCGATCCTTTCATCGGAGTCGGGATTCGAATCATAGTGGTCCTGGATGGTCTTTTCCAGCACGGGCACCAGGGTGTCCCAGTCTCCTTCCGGCGACCGGGTGAAGACGAGTTCGTTCTCCCTGGCTTTGACCGAGCGGACTGCATCCACCTGGAAGAGCTTCTCCACCAGGGGCCATCCCTCGGCTTCGGATGGATTCTCGAAACAGGCCGTGCCCCCGGGGGAGACCCGTCGGTCCAGGCAGAGGGTCACGGCGTCGGTGGACCGGGCCATGCGGGTGATGTAGACGTTTTCTCGGTTCACTTTCTCCTCCACGATTGGACATCCAGAACCGGCTCTGCACCGCGACGGGGTCAAAATGGTCGGCTACGAATCATGACCAACCATTTAGACTCAGAGGAACCGTTTGACCGGATTCACG
Source organism: uncultured Planctomycetota bacterium (assembly GCA_964485695.1). Taxonomy (GTDB): domain Bacteria; phylum Planctomycetota; class JAFGQW01; order JAFGQW01; family JAFGQW01; genus CAZAKZ01. Next base: position 11,517 of record CAZAKZ010000048.1, read on the forward strand.
GCCTTTTCACGGAAAAAATCCAAACTGCGCCAAGTGCCGTGCTCTGGACCGACCGCGGGTAAGGGTATGACTTACGAGCCGCACCCGGAGGCTCCGGGTGCGGAAGCCCCGGGATTCCGGGAGAAGCTCTCACCACATCCACACGAGCTGACCGCGTTGGGATTGTGGATCTTGAATCCCCGACCCGCCAGGCCTCCCTGAAAGTCCATGCTCACGCCGCGCAGGTATTGGAGGTCTTGCGGATTCAAGAAGATCTGGAAATCACCGTGGTCCACCACGGTGTCCCCCTCTTCCTGGTTCGAGAATCTGAAATAGTAGGTGAGTCCGGAGCAGCCGCCTCCCTGGATGCCGAGGCGGAGTCCAAGGCCCTCCTGGCCCTCGGCCTCGAGGAGGCGCTTGATCTCGGTCCTGGCATCGGAGGTCACCTGGATGAGAGGATTCTGATCCGACGAATTCGACGGGGTTGTTGGGTTGCAGTTCATGAATTCAATCCTGTAATACTCTCCCCTGTTCGGGGGATTCGAGTTGTGGCACCATGGAATCTCACGATTCCACCGGGCAACACTCCAAGGAGGCCCGATATCGAGATGGAACTCGAGGTTCCATCTGTAACGAACCCGTAGGTATAATCCGCAATGCAAGTCAGGCCGGATCGAGGATTCTCATCTTCGGACACAGGGCGCCGGGTGGCGGTCCTGGCCGCGAAGGAGCCAGAGGCGCGCCGGGCGCGCAGTCTGGCCATGCGTCTCGGTCTCACGCTCCTGCCGCCAGGCCAGGAGGCCGAGGCTGATCTCTTCCTCGCCTACGTCCGGGGCCGCCTGGAGATTCGACCCTCGGACCGCGCCTTCGGCCCGGTGTGCGTGGACTTTTCCGGTGCCCGGGCCGCCGGGAGACGCCGGTCCGGCGGCGTCCGCGCCGAAGGCATTGCCCGGGCCGTGGGCCTGGCCCGGGGAGGCGTCACCGTGGTGGACGCCACGGCCGGCCTCGGCCGTGACGCCTTTGTCCTGGCCGCCCTGGGTGGGGTAGTAACGGCCGTGGAGCGATGTCCCGTGGTGGCGGCGCTCCTGGAGGACGGCCTGATCCGCGCCGTGTCGGACCCGGACCTGGGAACCATCGTGCCGGCCAGGCTCCGCCTTGTGGTGGATGACGCGCGCACCTACCTCTCCACCCTCGAGGGGGACGGGCGGCCGGAGGTGGTGGTGCTGGACCCCATGTTTCCGCCGCGGAAGAAGTCGGCCCGGGTGAAGAAGGAGATGCAGCTGTTCCAGGTCCTGGTGGGGCCGGAGCCGGACGCGGAAGAACTTCTCGCCGTGGCGCGCTGCACTGCCAGGCGAAAGGTGGTGGTGAAGAGGCCCGTGCACGCGCCGCCCCTGGCCCCGGACACATCGGCGACCCACAAGGGCAAGACCGTGCGGTGGGACGTCTACCTCACCTTTAGAGGATCAGAAAGCTGAGGGTGCCCGAGATCTCCTGGATGCCCAGGTGGGCCTTGGGGTCCAGGACAACGAAGGCCGTGTGGAGGGTGTTGCCCTTCAGCGCGGCGATCATCGGGATGTGGATCTTCGCCTGGCCCCGTCCGCTTCCGTCCAGAACACCCGCATAGTTCGCGAACACACCGGGCAGTGTGTTGGAGGTCGAGGCCACCAGGAGCGAGTCCGGGCTCAGATGAAGGCGCCGCTTGCCGAGGGGGATGGGGCCCAGGCCCAGGCTGGTGCCCACCTGGTAGGCGCGGCCGGCATCGGCCTTGGAGAGCAGGGCGAACGTGTAGGTCGTGCCGGGTGCGCCGGCGCCGCTGCCCGTGAGGGCGATGTCCTTCACCGTGAACCGCATCTTGAGGCCGCCGGTGTCCAGGTATCGCGCCTGGCCGAATCCGAACGACCCCGCCCCGAACTGATAGGCCCGTGGGAGCACGCCCGTGCGCCGGAAAGTGTTGCCGCCGCTTCCGCCGCGGTACCGCACTTCCACCACCAGGCTGTAATAGGCGTTGTAGTCGAAGTGCGTGGTGAGGCCGATGGCGCTCCACTGGTTCTGGGTGTACGGCCAGGTCACGGGGCCCTGGAAAACAGATACAGCGTTTCCGGACAGGTTGTTGTCGAAGTAGCTCGAGAGCTTGCCGGAGTAGCAGTGCGCCATGCGCACCTCGAACTGGCTGGCGGTAAAGGTTCCGGAGGAACAGGGCGCAAAGGCGATGTCGGTGATGCGCAGCGGCCTGCTGCCGAGCTGGGCCGGGGTGACCAGGACATGGTACCGCCACTCGGCATCTCCCTTGAAGGGAATGGTGTTGCAGGAACCCTGACCGGGCTGGGAATCCGTGACGTAGGCGTAGGTCTGGCCGGAGATCCCGACGGCCGCAAGGACGGTGAATACCGTGACAGCGAAGAGGAGATGGAGTTGTTTCATGTCGTGCTCCCCCGAAGCGAGCCTTGAAATTCAACCCGTGTTCCCTGCATAACAGGCTGCCAGAAGAGTGGGTGTCTGTCAAGGCGGGGCCGGGAAACCCGGTGATCCAGGCGCCGTGAGCGGGTATAAATGGAACCATGTCCATACGCCTCCACAACATTCACCTCCCCCTGGACCACGCGGAGGGAGCGGCCGAGGCCGCGGCGCTCAGGTGGCTGGGCGTACGTCCGGCCGAGGTGCGGTCGGTGCGCATCCGTCGGCGGTCCGTGGACGCGCGCCGGGGCCGGCCGATCCGGTTCGTCTACCAGGTGGAGGTGGACGTGCGCGGAGACGAGACCGCCGCCCTTGGTCCCGGAGTGCGCCGCCGCCGGGACCGGAAGATCACGGCCCGGATCGTGCCCGCCGGCAGGCCCGAACCGCCTGCGCCCGGCACCGAGTCTCTGCGTGGCCCCGTGGTGGTGGTGGGGGCGGGACCGTGCGGTCTATTTGCCGCCCACCGCCTGGCCGAGCGGGGGTTCCTGCCCGTGGTGCTGGACCGGGGAAAACCCGCCGAACAACGCATGAAGGACCTCCGGCGATTCCGCCTCTTCGGGGACCTGGATCCCGAGAGCAACCTTCTCTTCGGGGAGGGCGGGGCCGGAATGTTCTCGGACGGCAAGCTCACCACCCGGAACCGGAGCCCGCTCATCGACGAGGTATTGGAGATCTTCCACCGGTCCGGAGCCCCGGACTCCATCCTGGTGGAAGCTCGGCCCCACATCGGATCCAACTTCCTGCCCAGAGTGCTTCCGCGGCTGCGCACACACCTGACGGCCCGAGGTGCGGCCTTTCGATTCGAGACCCGGGTGACGGGATTCGAGGTGAAGGAAGGACGACTCACCGCGCTGCGCATCGGGGAGGAGCGCCTCGAGGTCGGGGCCGCGATCCTCGGCACCGGGGGCAGCGCCCGGGACGTGTTCAAGCGCCTCGGGGCTGCAGGTGCGGCGCTGGAGGCGCGGCCCACGCTGGTGGGGGTGCGGGTGGAGCATCCCCAGGACCTCATCGACGCCAATCAGTACGGCGCGGCCGCGGGGGACGCACGCCTGGGCAGTGCGGAGTATTTTCTGACCCTCCGGGCCTCGGAGGCGGACGGCCTCCGGCGGCCCGTGCACTCGTTCTGCATGTGTCCCGGCGGCGAGGTGGTGGCCGTGGCCACCGAGGCCGGGGGCGTGTCGGTGAACGGCATGAGCAATTACTCCCGCCGGAGCGGCTTCGCCAACAGTGCCCTCATCGCGCCGGTGGAGGTGGCCGACTACGGCGGCGCCGGACCGCTTCAGGGCGTGGCGTTTCAGCGCGCCCTGGAAGAGGCCGCATTTCGGGCCGGGGGGGGGGACTACTGCGTTCCGGCCCAGGCTCTGCAGGATTTCCACGACGGCCGCCCCTCCCGGGCACTGCCGCCCGGGCCGCGCGTCACCCGGAAGCGCATGGCCGAGGTGCATGGGCTCCTCCCGGACTGCATCGCCTCCTCCATCCGCAACGCCCTCCTTGCGGCGGACCGCCGCATCCCCGGCTTCCTGAAGAGTCCCGCCACGGTCTACGGCCTGGAGGTGCGGACCTCGAGTCCAGTGCGCATCCTCCGGGGCCCGACCGGTGAGAGCATGAACGTCAGGAACCTCTACCCCGCGGGTGAGGGCGCCGGGTACGCGGGGGGCATCATGTCCTCGGCCATCGAGGGCATGGAGCAGGCCGATCGCATCATCGCCCGGTTCGCTGCGCCGGCGTGACCGGGAGCGTCAATGGCCACCGGACTCCCGGAATCGGAGATACACCCCGTTCAGCAGGAAGGTGGCCGCAAAGGTGCCGATCATGACCAGGCTGAAGGCCAGGTCGCTCATGTGGAGGTGAAACCGGGTGCTGGACCAGGAGAACAGCGCCACGGCGGCGGCCAGGTGAATCAGGGCCTTGAGGAAGTCCAGGCGGGGCCGCGCCAGGTGGGCAACGCTCCACACCGTGACCACGGCGAGAGCCGAGGCGGCGAGGCCTTCAGGGCCCAGGGGCCGGACCAAGGCCTCGAGGTGGGACCAGTCCACTTCGCTCACCAGGCGGTATCCGATGAAGGCGATGAGGGCGTGGCCCGTGTGCCGGAACAAGGGGAATCGCTCCAGGAGGCGAACGAACACCCCGGCCACCAGCCGCATGCACAGGATCCCGATGACCCCGCCCATGAGAATGATCCACACCTTGTGGGAGATGCCCAGGGCGGCCAGGATGCTGTCGATGCTGAAGGCAATGTCCATGAGCTCCACCTTCACCACCGTGGCCCAGAACCCCCGGCCGCCCACCCGGGCCTCGCTGTCCTTCTTCCCGATGCCGGTGAAGTGGCTGTGGGCCAGCCACAGGAGATACACCCCGCCCAGGAGTTGCAGGAACCAGAACTGGATCAGGTAGGTGCCGATGCCGATGGCGACGATGCGGAAGAAGTAGGCGCTGAGCAATCCGGTGGTGAGGGCCCACTGCTGCACGGACATACGGACGGGCCCCAGGCGGTAGTAGCGATCCCTCGGCAGGTGGCTCACCATGACGGCCAGCACCAGGGCGTTGTCCAGGGAGAGCAGCCCCTCGCTCAGCACCAGGTTGGTCATGACCAGGAGACCGGTGGGCGTGGCCAGGTACGCGATCTCCTCCCCCGAGAAGAACCGGAGGAAGTTCTGGTAGAGGCCGTCCAGGATGTCCATTCTGTTTGATGCCTTCGAGGATAGGAGACCACCGTGCATTGAGGGCCGAATCCTAATGGAAAAGCGCCCACCTGCCACGACATTTCCGGTGATCTACGCCCAGGGAACCACCTCCCGCACGTCCGGGCGGCTGAAGAGGTAGGGCAGGGTGTCGTCCTCGAGGCCGTGGTCGGGGGTCACCACCAGAAAGGAGGCGTGCTCGAAGATGGCGAGGATCCGCTCGGGCGGCCCGTCCTTCTCGAGGTGGGAGCACAGGCCGCCCACCTCGATCCACAGCGGCGGCTGCCAGTGATGGGCGGAGTTGACCCGGAGCGCCCGGATGCGCCCGGGCCGGATCTTCACCGAGAGGCGCGCCTCCAGGCGCCGGCGCAGGTCTTCGAGCTCCAGGTCGGTCAGTATCTGCATGGTCTTTGCTTCCGTCCCCATGATACCGCAGTCGGTCTCCGAGGAAAAACGGGCCGGGTGCGAAACTCTTCCCGCGATACTGAGAACCGGGCCCCTTCGAGTATACTTCTACAGTATTGAGCTGGGTGAATCCCTGCACCTTCACGTGGACTCAGCTTCGGGAGGCGTGACATGAACATTTCGGAGAGTAACCCCGGAAATCGCGTCAAGAATGTCCAGTTTTCCGAAGACAGACTGATCGTGGATCTCCAGGACGGTCGGATGATCTCTGTCCCCTTGACCTGCGTACCCCAGATTGCTCCAGGCAACGGAGGAACAGCGCCTGAACTGGGAGGTCTGCGGGGGAGGCTTCGGCATCCACTGGCCAGAGCTGGATGAGGATCTCAGCACAGAGGGGATCCTGCAAGGCGTGCCTTCCACGCCACGGACAGATTCCAGTGGGGCCTGAAACCCTCCCTGCTGAAAGGCCTGTTTTGCTCATTACGAGTGCATTCAGGCTCTTTCAAGACCTTGAAAGCTGCCGGATGCTCACGAAATGGAGCACTCACCCCTTTTCATTTGATCCGAGAGGCCAGCGCCTCCTTCTTCAACACAGCCCCGCAATTCCTGGCCGGTCCTCTGAAAAACGGCTCGGGTTCGAAACTCTTTTTGGGATTTTTCGACTCCACCCCTGCCGGAAATGCGCACATCCGGGCGGTGGCATTGATTTGAAAAACAGTTTACTTTTTTTGTAAACAAAATTCAGAGTAATGCTATCATGGAAATCGAGTTCTCTTCTCGAAAACTCCAGAAGATCTGTAATTCCGCAGGAGAGATGTGGCGGAAGGTCGGGGACCGCATGGCCAGGGTTCTGAAGCGTAGGCTGGCGGAGTTGCATGCGGCAGACACACTTGAAGACATGGGCCGCCTGCCTGGAGCCCGATGCCATGAACTCGGCGGGGACCGGAAAGGGGAGTGTTCCGTGGACCTGGTTCATCCGTACCGTCTGATTTTTGTTCCGGATCACGATCCCGTGCCGACGAAATCCGACGGCGGTCTGGACCGGGAACGAGTCACTCGTATCCGTGTCACGGAGGTCGTGGACACCCACTGAAATCCGAGGCGATCATGAGTCAGCTAGACAAAACGGTGAAACCATACGGTTTCAAGCCCGACTATGACGTGATCCCGGGTGCAACTCTCCAGGAGACCATCGATGCCCTGGGAATCGACCAGGTCGAGCTGGCCGTGCGCCTGGGTCTGGACAAGAAAACCGTCAACCAGATCATCAAGGGCCTGGCACCCATCACGCGGAATACAGCCATCCGTCTGGAACGCGTGACAGACGTTCCTGCGAACCTCTGGAACAACCTGGAAATGAACTACCGCGAGGGGCTGGCCAGAAAGGAGGAGCGCAGGCGGCTGCTGGAAAACCTGAACTGGCTCGAGGAAATCCCCCGTGCCGAGCTCGTGAATCGAGGCGTGGTCGAAAGAAAGCGTGACCGGGTGCTGGTGCTCCAGCAGGTGCTGTCCTTTTTCGGTGTCGCGACGGTGGACGCGTGGAAAAAGCTCTGGCTGGCTCCCCGTTTTTCGTTCCGGAAGTCTCCGGCATTTGCTGCGAAACCCGGTGCAATGGCGACCTGGCTGCGCCTCGGAGAACTCCAGGCCCGGACCATTTCTTGCCGGCCTCATGACAGAGTCCGGTTCAAGGCTTCTCTCGATGCGATTCGCGGTCTGACTCTCGAGGCCCCCCGTGTTTTCGTCCCGAAAATCCGGGAATTCTGTGCCAATGCCGGAGTCGCCGTGGTGCTCGTCCCGGAGATCAAGGGTGCACCGGCAAGCGGTGCCACGCAATGGGTGACCCCGGAACGCGCAATTCTCCAGCTCAGCCTCAGGTACAAGACGAACGACCACTTCTGGTTCTCGTTCTTTCACGAGGCCGGTCACATCCTCCATGACGGGAAGAAAGAGAAGTTCGTCGACAGCGACCGTAACACCCGGGAAGAGCGAGAGGCGAAAGCGGATCGTTTTGCAGCCCATCACCTGATTCCCCGGAGGTACACCGGTGCGCTGCGGGAACTGAACAGCTGGAAGGCAATCAAGAGATTTGCCGCCTTCATCGGCATCGCTCCCGGAATCGTGGTCGGAAGGCTCCAGCGAGAAGGCGTGATCCGGTACGATCAGTTCAACGGCCTGAAGCGGAGATTCCACTGGGGTGGCGGGTAGGTCACCCCCTCACGGTCGCGGCAGCCACACCCGGTGGAGCCTTGCTGCGGCGTCCCCGTTTCCCGGCCGAAAGCCCGCGTTCAACCTCTCGCCCCCGGCCTGGAGAAGCAGGGCCTCGAGGTGCCGCGCTCCGAAGAGAGCGTGGCGGTCCAGGGCGGCCAGCACGTCCCCCGCCTTCACGCCCGTCCGGGCGCAGGGGCCGCCACCGTCCACCCCGGCCACGACCAGACGGGCGTCGGGGAGCTCGGCCAGGGTGACGCCCCAGGCGGCGATGCGCCGGGCTTTCCCGCCGGGACGGGATCCCACGGCGCCCTCGTAGTCGACGCCTTCCGGGAGCGCCACGGGCTGCAGGATCCGCACGGGGCGGCCGTCGCCGACGACGCGGGTCTCGTCCACGGCCACGAATGCGGTGTATGGGCTCACCAGGCGATGATCCACGGCCGTGTCGACGATGCGCCGCCGAAGGTTTTCCTGCCCGGCGGAATCGGCTGTGAGCATCTGCCGGCTCAGATCACGGATGCGGTGCCGGGCCCACACCGGAGCGAGGGCCGCGTGGCTCTTCTCCTCTTCCGGCAGCTTCACCCGAAAGGGCAGGACCACGGTCCGGCCGCTGACCCGGCCGCGGAAGACCAGGGTTCCTTCGACCGGCGCTGAGTAGCGCCCCGTGAGGCGGAGCGGCTGCCCGGCCGTGAGGTCCGGTATCTTTCGCGGGTAGACGTCGGTTACGGGCAAGCCGCTCGTGAGCAGGGTCACGTCGGTGAGCATGGGCGCGTCCAGCCGGTGCAGGAAGGTCTCGGCCGCGGCCTCGGCCGCTTTCGGATCCCGGGTGAGCACCACCTCGGCCACCCCGTTTCCGTGCTCGGCAATGCCCTCCACCAGGTGACGGTTCACGGACGATCCAATGCCGAAGGCGTACCACCGGGCGCTCTGGCCCTGGGTGCGGATGGTGCGGTGGATGGCGGCCTCGTTGCCCACGCATCCGTCGGTGAGAAAGCAGACAATGCGGACGAACCGGGGATTCCCGGGCTGCTTCAGGTAAGCGCGGATCCCTCTGAGCATCTCGGTGCCGCCGCTGCCGTGAAGGCCGTCGAGGAAATCGAGGCCCTGTTTCAGGTGGCCCGGCGTGTTCTCGAGAGGTGTGGGGGAGAGCATGCCAGAGTCCCCGGAGAACCGGATGATGTTGAACCGGTCGTAGGGCCGGAGTCCCCTCAGGGTGCGGCGCACCACGCGCTTGGAGAGCTCGATCGGCAACCCTCGCATGGAGCCCGAGGTGTCCAGCACGAAGGTCACCTCCCGCGGACTCACGTCTGCGTCGGACGGATCCAGCATGGGCACCAGGAAGGCGGTGAAGAAGCCGCCCCGGCCGGGCGTGCGATGGGCCAGGAGGCCGGCGCGGGTCTCGGGACCGGACACGGTCCACCGGAGCACGAAGTCGCGGTTGGGGATCGTATCGTGGGGGGCGAGTTCCACGGCGGCATCGCAGGTGCTGCGGTTCAGCACCGTGACATCGTGGGTGGGGCTTTGAAGGCCGTGGAGGGGAACGCCGGCGTGGATGTCCACCCGGATCGAAACATCGTGGCCGCTTCGCATGTCCGGGGGCAGCACGGGCGGCGAGATGCGACTCGCGTCCGGGACCTGATCCGTGTCCGCGGCCGTGCCGCCGCCGCCGCGGATTGCGCTGTCCCCGGCCGGGGTGTTCGACCTGGCTAGGGGCGTACCCGGCATGTACCGCGACTCCACCACCATGGGGAAGACGTAGTCGTGGTTCCCGTTCTCGAACTTCAACTCGTGGAAGTAAGTGATGCGCACGTTCACCCGGCCGCCCGCCTCGATGTTGGCCACGCTCTGGGTGAAGACGTTCGGCCGCTCCTGGGTCAGGAGGCTCGCGGTCTGGCCGCGGTCCCGGGCCGCCCGGTACATGCGCCGGGCCTCGGCCCGGGGCCGCACCACGCCCACGATCCTCCGGCCCTGGATCTCCATGACGAAGTCGTTCACGGCGGCGCTCGTGGGCAGCGGAAACACGTAGACCGCCTCCACGGCCTTCTGAAACGGATTGCCGAAGGTCTGGGTGACGCGAGTGGTGGCGAGCCACCCCGAGACTTCGGCCCGGACGTGGGTGTGCTCCAGCGGGAACCGGGCATTGGGTCCCCCCCCGGGCACCTTCAGCAGGCCCGCGCCGGGCAGGTCGTCCCGGTTCTCCGGCTCCGGGCAGCCACCCAGGTACCGGGTGCCGGCCACCTTGCCGTACCGGTAGTAGACCTGGGTGGCCATGGCCAGCAGGGCCGTGGTGAATACACGCCCTCCGAACGCGCCCCAGGCGTCCGGTGCATTCCAGGACTCCTTTTCACAGCCCTTTTTGCGCCGGGTAGCGATGACGGCCTTCTTGAAGACGTGGTTCCAGGATTTCCATGGTTGGTTGCCCGTGTGGAACAGTGCCAGGGTCCCGAAGTACCAGGAGACGAGATCGAGGAATCCGTTCTTGTCCTGCAGGGTCGGCAGCCTGGAGACGAGGTACGCCGCGCCCTTCTTCAGGATTGCACTTTTTTCGAAATCCTCGCCGAGGTGATGCCGCATCACCATGCCCATGGCCGTACAGGCCTCGGTTGATGCGTTCGGAAGAGCCCCCTTGCCCAGGGCGGGCAGGCCGCAAATGGTGCCGGTGGTCGGATCGGTGATGCTGTGCAACCACGTCTTGACTCCGTCCAAAGCTTCCTGCGGAATGGCCAAGCCCGCCTCCCTTGCGCTCCGGAGCGCCATGGTTGCCCAGACCGTGACCTCGAGGCGATTTTCTTTCTTGCCCGGGAGAACGCTCCAGCCCAGTTTGCCGGCGCCGACCGGATTATCGAGCTGGGAGGCGAGAAGAAACGCTACGGCCTTCTCCGTTGGCTGCCGGAGAAGCGGGCTGCTTGTCAATCCGTACGCCTCGGCCAGGGCCAGGGTGCAGACGGCATGGGAGTAGAGACACGTCCCTTTCCGTGGTCCGATGCAACCTTCCTCGTCCTGGATCTGGTGCTTGGCGAGCCACTCGAGATTCAAGTCCACGACATTGGCCGGGCTCATGCCGCCGTATCGACGCCTGACGATGCGCTGACCGTCGGAGGTGCCGGCCGCGCCGCTGTTGATGGTGGTGTTGTACGGCTTGCTTTCGGAGCCTGTCGAGAGACGAATCTCGAGGGGGACGTCCTCGGCCTTCTCGATGACCACTGAGGGGACCGTCGATGCCACGCGGCCCTGCGGGGTAGGATCCGTGGAGGCCCGGGTGCAGGAAGGAATCCACAGAAGTAGAACGCAAGGGAAGGACAGACACAGTGCAAGCCGGATCATGCGATCACCTCTCGTTCTGCGGCCCTGAAACGAGCCGGGAACAGGCGGGTTCAGGCCGGGTGGAAAATTCTCGGCCGATCCCGAGGAGTGTGAGTGCGCTTGACCTCACGAGAACCAGAGCCGCACGCAGATCAGGCCCCGCGCGAGTAAGGTGAGTAAGCCCATGGTCTTCGGATAGGTGAACTGAATCGGTCTTCGCTTTAAACACCGGAGGGTGAGGCGGGCGGCTTTTTCCCGGGAGATCATCATGGGCCGTACCCGGGCGTCGGCCATCTTGGTGTCCACGAAGCCGAACCGGATGTTGGTGACGTGGACGCCGTGCTTCTTCATGGCCAGGGCGAGGCCGTTCAGGTAGCCGGTCATGCCGGCCTTGGAGGCGCAGTAGCTCACGGCGTCCCCGGAGAGGAGCACGTCGGCGATGCTGGAGAGGCCGATGAGGTGGCCCCGGCCCGCCTTTACCATGGGGGGGATCACCGCCTCCGCGGTCTTGATCAGTCCCATGACGTTGACGTCGAAGACCCGGCGGTCTGCGGCGAGGTCGTCCAGTTCAAAGCCCTGGCCGATGCCCGCGAAGTAGATGCAGACCTCGATGGGGCCTGCGTCGGCCAGGATGCGGGCGAGGACCTCCGGGTAGTCCGGGGCGGCCACGTCCTGGACGTGGTGGCGGTAGTCCTCGCGGCGGATCGGGGAGGGGCTGCGGGAGAGGCCGACTAAGGGGCATCCCGCCTCCAGGAGCTTCTCGGTCACGGCGAGGCCGATGCCGTCGGAGTTTCCGATGAGTAGCGCGGAGTTCATACCAGAATCCAGTTCTCCATTGACGAAACGGGCGTTGCGCCCCATGAATTGGTCTTCTTGAACCACCAGCGACAGGATATCACCCATGGGCGTCTTTGCCACCGAATACTGGAGACACGACCTGAATCCCTTCATCATCCGGATCTCAGGGGATGTGGGCCTGCGTTGGTACGGCCTCTCGTACGTCCTGGGCATCCTGGCCGTCATCTGGATCCTGAACCGGTGGATCAGAAAGGAGCGGGCGCCGCTCCGGCCCGGTGAGGCGGCGGACCTGGCGCTCTACGGCGGCCTGGGCATGATCTTAGGCGGCCGCCTCGGCTACTGCATCCTCTACGCCGGCGGAAAGTTCTTCAACGATCCCCTCTACTTCTTCCGCATCTGGGAAGGGGGCATGGCCAGCCACGGCGGCATTCTCGGGGCCCTGCTGGGCATCGGGCTCTTTGCCCGGCGCCGGCACCGGAGCTTTCCGGCGCTCCTGGACCAGGTCGCGGCCGTATCACCCCTCGGCATCGCCATGGGGCGCATTGCCAACTTCATCAACGGCGAGCTGTGGGGCCGGGTCACCGACGTGAAGTGGGCCGTCATCTTTCCACACCCGGATGCCCTGGTGAACGGCCAGGAGGTGCCGCGGCACCCGAGCCAGCTCTACGCGGCCTTTTTCGAGGGGTTCCTGCTCCTGGCGTTGCTCCTGCCGCTGCATGCCCGGCACCGCAGGCCCGGCCTCACCGTGGCCTGCTTCTTTCTCTTCTACGGCATCGGCCGTTTCGTGGGCGAGTTCTGGCGCGAGCCGGACGCGGGCCAGGCCGTGTTCTTTGGATGGATGAGCAAGGGCCAGGCCTTCACGATTCCGTTGTTCCTGTTGGGCCTCGGCCTGGCCCTCTGGGTGCTGCGGCGGCCGGCGAATCCCGCCGCCTATGCGGTGCCGCCGGCGCCGGAGGAGGCAAAGGAGCCGAAGAGGACGGGGAAGAAGCGCTCGAAGAAATGACTTCCGCCCGTCACTCCTCGTGGTCGGCCTTCTCCGGCTTCCACTCCAGAACGAACTGGTTCTGCGGGTCGGTCTTGTAGCGGTTGCGGTACGGAGAATAGGTCTTCACCTGAATCCTGCGGTTCCCGGGCAGGAACTCCAGGAGCCTGAGATATCCGTCGCCGCCCTGGTTCTTCATCTGGTAGTTGGCCAGCATCTGGTGCACGGTGCGGCCCGATCGCCCCTGGCTCGAGAGGAGGCCGAGGCCGTCGTTCAGGACGTGTCCGGACACCACGAAGGCCATGTTCGCGTGGCGGGACACCAGCTTCTGCCACAGGTCTTCCCCGTCGTTGACGCCGCCGGATTGGCCGGAGACGCCGTAGCGGTACGGGTTCCAGTGCTGGTCGGGGCGCCGGCGGTGGTCGTACCGCGTGTCGTCCGAGTAGAGGTAGGCGTGGGTGGCCAGAACGGCCTGGCGATCGGGATGGTCCTCGAGGACGCGGCCGGCCCACGCCACGACCTCGTCCCGGGGGCCGAACTCCAGGGCCAGGGTGATCCAGTCCACGCCGCCGGCCGAGAAGAGGTGGTAGCTGTTGTCCAGGCGATCGGCCTCGAAGACACCGCCGAAGGTGGGCTGCTTCCTGGCGCGCTCGAGCGGGAAGAGCAGGTTGAACATCGTCTCCCGGGTGTCCGCCCGGCCCTTCGTGCCGAAGTCGTGGTTGCCGGGTGCCAGGGCGTAGGGCACCTTGCCGTCGAGGATCCGCAGACTGTTGCGCGCGTGCTTCCACTGGGGCAGGTTGTTGTTGTTGACGATGTCGCCCACGTGGAGCACGAAGGCGATGTTGTGCTTCCGGCGGTTCTTCACGATCCACCTTGTCTGGCTGTCGAAGATGTGGGGATACCGCATGACGTAGACCTGGGTGTCGGGCAGCATTACCAGGGTCCAGGAGCCCCGGACAAAGGGCAGCGGCGGGGGCGGCACGTACTCGGGTGTGGGCTTCACCGCCGGGGCCGTGCCCGCCCGCACCGAGAGGACGTACGCCGCCAGGTTCTGGAAGAACCGGCCGGCTGCCTTCCGGATGGCGGGGGGGCCCTTGGGTTTCCCCTTCGAGTCCTGGACCTTGTCCAGGAAGAGGGAGGTGAGGAGCAGCCGGCCGCGGCCCACCGCGCCCTCCAGGAACGCGGGGTGCTCCAGCTCCACGTCCGAGGTGAGGAGAATCCGGAATCCCTTTTCCGCCTCGAGGGACTCCCAGCTGGCGGGTCGCTTCAGGTGCCGCGGGAGAACGAGAGTCTTCGGTGTTCCCTTGCCGAGGGGGAGACCCTTTAGGAGGGGATGGTCGGGCTCCAGGACAATGAGATTCGAGAAATCCCTGTCGCCCCGTCTTGCCTCGAGGCCTTCGGGCAGCAGCGGCGGGACGGACTCGGTCTGGTCGGCCTGGGTGAATTGCATCACCACCCCGCCTGCCTGCATGAATTCGAGGAGGCGCTGGCGATGGCGGGTAATCCACGCCTTGTAGTCCCTGGATTCGCTTGAAAAGCTGCCGAACAGGACGAGGTCCACGGCCGTGAGGCGCTCGGGGGCTCCGGCCGGGAGCGGGTGCACCGAGAATCCAGCGGCCTCGAGCAGGTGGCGCGCCCCCCGGGCATGGGTCCATCGGTCCACGTGCTCGAAGACCAGGGCCGTGGGCTTTTTCTGGGCCGGCACCGCGACTGCGGTGAGGAGGAGGATCACCGGGAGGACGAGTCGCAGGGTTCGCATGGTACTCATGGAAAAGGGGACGGACATCGGAATCGCTATCCTGGTCGATTCGATGTTCCGTACCTTATGTCTACGTCTTCCCCTTCACCGTCACCAGGAGGCAGCCCGACGAGTCCTTCAGCACCAGCGCGGGTGGGAACAGCTGGAACGTGTAGGTCTGGAACTGGAAGCACAGGTTGGTGCCCACCAGACCCGGCACCTCCGGGATCTGGAAATTGCTCTTGTATTCGCCCCGAGCGTCGAGAAGGGCCGGGAAGGGGGTGAAGGGAACGGGGGGCAGGGCCGCGACGATGGTGCTGTCGGGAAGCGCTACCGGAAGGGCGATAATGCCCCAGTAGCCCAGGACGAAATCGTTCGGCTGGCCCTTCAAGTGGAACTTCAGTATGGAGCCGAGGACCGAATCGGTGCCCTCGACGCTGAATTTCGTGGGTTGGCCGCTCTTCTCGGCCGCCACCACGAAGTAGGCGCCCGGACTCACGGCCTTGGCAATGATGGCGGGGGGGAGGATCTTGATCTCGAAGGTCTCGAACTGGAAGAAGGCCATGCCGATGCCCACCAGTACGGGCACATTGGGCACCGGGAACCGGAACAGGGCCCGGCCCGTGGTGTCGAACTGACCCACGGCCACGGGGAGGGTCACGGGGCCGATGCCGAGGGTCTGGCCGGTCCAGGATTTCATGGGTTCGGCAAAGAAGCCCATGTAGAGGAGGTAGTAGTCCCCCGTATCTCCTGTGAGGTGCACCTTGACCTCGGTGCCTACGATGCCGCTCCCCTCGATCTCGATTCCGGGCTGCGCAGGGAGGGTGACCGCCAGTGCCAGGAGGAAAAATCCGAGGACCAGGGCAGTGCGTACCATGATTCTTTCCTTGTCGTGATATCTGTATACGTCGGAGTCTATTTTTGAGATGAGGCCCGATCAGGCCCTTTCGATCTCGGTCCTACCCCCTTTTGCCGGATCCGCCGGCCCCGGGGACACCCTTCCAGCTTGTCTCTTCCGGCCGACAAATGCAAGGATTACTTCCGGCTCCGGCGCATGGCCTGCAGCGTCACGGTGGTCTCGTAAATTCGGGTGTTCCCCCCGCGGGTGTGGCCGATCAACACGGGGTCGCCCACCTTGTGCTTGTCCAGGGCGGAGTGCAGGTCCTCGGTGGTTGCCACGGCCTTTCCGTTCACGCTGACGATGACATCGCCGAAGTACTCCCGTCCGGCCCGGTCCCGCTGGATGCCGATGAGCTTGGCCCTGTCCGCGGCGTTTCCCGGCAGCACGTCCACGATGATGAGGCCCCGGACGCCCTGCATCCGGGTGACGCGCACGCCCAGGCCGGGGGTGCGAACCTTGCCATGCTTGATGATCTGGGGTACGACCCGGGCCACGGTATCGGCGGGCACGGCGAATCCGATGCCGGCGTAGACTCCGCTGGGGCTGACGATGGCGGTGTTGATGCCGATGACCTCGCCGCGGGAGTTGAGCAGCGGGCCGCCCGAGTTGCCGGGATTGATGGCCGCGTCGGTCTGGATCACGTTCTCGATGGGCTCCCCGGTGACGGCCTTGATCTTGCGCCCCAGGGCGCTCACCACGCCGGTGGAGAGAGAGATGTCGAAGCCGAAGGGATTGCCGATGGCAAGCACCTTCTGGCCCACCTTCAGGCTTCGGGAGCTGCCGAGGCCGAGCGGTCTCAGCTTCTTTTCAGGGGCCTCGATGCGGAGCACGGCGATGTCCTTGTCCGGTTCCATGCCCACCACGGAAGCGGAGAAGTTGGACCCGTCGATCATCTTGACGAAGAGCTTGCTGGCGCCGCGAATGACGTGGTAGTTGGTGATGATGTGCCCGGTCTTGTCCCAGACGAATCCGCTTCCCGAACCCTGGTGCACCTCCTGACCCGGAGAGGAGAGGTAAGAGCCCAGGAGGGTGACCTTGTTGGTGATGAAGACCACGGAGGCGGCGGCCCGGTTGTAGATGGATATGGTATTCTTCTCGTCCTCCAGGAGATCCTCGGGCGGGGGCTCCTGGAACGACAGGGCGAAGGGGTCGGGATTCGTGCTGCCCAGGCTCAGGGAATAGGTCCCCACGGTGCCCAGAGCCAGGCCCAGCAAGAAGATGAAGAACCAGGATGTGAAGGACTTCATATCGATTATTCCCGTTTACAATGAGTGACCGGTACCGGCGGCGACTTCGCGCCTCCGCGGGCATCGTATGCCCTGGAGGAATTCAAAGTTATACTCCATATTTCAAGTTCCGTGATCCGGAAAGGCGTCGAATACGATCGTCACCGGAGAATCCCGCGGAAATCTTTGATAAAAATGGAGTTCGACTCCGCCCGTTCTGGCTGACCCGGGATGCGACCGATGAGCGACACCGACTGGGAGCGGTACGTCTACAAGAACAACAAGGTCTACGTTCGCACGGACGAGACCGGCCGTCCCGTCCTGGACGACCGGGGATTGGCCGTGGTCCGGTACCGCACCGGGGATGATCGGGAATACAACGTGCACCCGCGGGACCTGATTCGCCTCACTCCCGAGGTTCTGGAGGCCCTGGAACGAGACAGGGAAAAGAAGCGCCGGAAGACCGCGACGATCCGGATCTTCACGGCCGGAGGGGCCGAGGCCGGAGATGGGCCGGCCGGCTCCGGAATCGTGCTCCTCGCGGACGGCTACCGCCGTGAGATCTCCCTTTACTTCCCCCGAGCCACCCTCAGCGTGGCCGAACTGGTGGCGGTGCGGGAAGCCCTGGGCCGCGTCCGGGACCGGCACCGCAGGGTTCGCCTCCACGTGGACTCGGCCCACGTCCTGGGTGTGCTCACCGGGGATTGGAAGGCCGGAGCCAACCGTGGCCTCGTGGAGGAGATCCGCGTCCTCATGCAGTCCTTCACCGACCTCGAACTGGTGCGCGTTCGATCCCGGAGACGCAGCGAGTTCTTCGATCGGGCGGACAGCCTTGCGGCGCAAGCCCGGGCAGAAGGCCGCGGCACCGACGACCTCATGGAGATGGATTCGTAGCTTCCAGCACGGCGTTCATGTCGCTGCACATCCTGACACCGGCCTTCGGCTCTCCTCCAATCCCATCCCGCAGGCGGTCCAGGTATCGGCTCAGGTCCGGGTCCAGATCGCTCACGATGCTGTGCCGTCCCTCGACTCCGGCCACGACCGCGGTGACTCCCGATCCCGCGAAAAAATCCAGGCATAGATCGCCCGGATAAGTGAGGGCGCGCACCAGCCGCGTGATGAGCGCCGCGGGCTTCTGGGTGGGATGCCCCACCCGCTCTCTGGCGTTGGCATTGAGGCGCGGGATCTCCCACACGTTGGTGGGGTTCTTCCCCTTTTCCACGCTGTCGGGATTCAGGCGTTTGTCGCGGAGGTAGGCTCGTTTCACCTCCGGGGAGAAGGGGATGCGCACGGCGTCGAGGTTGAAGGTGTAGCTCCGGGTCCGGGCGTACCAGGCGATCTCCTCGTGGCGGTTGGCGAAGAACCGGTGGGCGCTCATGCCGTTTCGGTAGTGCCAGATGATGAGGTTCACCAGGCGCAGCGGCAGGCGTTCCCGGATGGCGTGCATCAGCGACTGGAGGTCGCCGGCCCGGTTGTCCTGGTACTGCAGGCCCCCGAAGAGCACCAGGCTGCCGGAGTCGGCGAGGACCCGGGTGCACTCCGTGAGCCACGTGAACGCCCAGTCCACGTAGTCGCCCCGCTGGTCCCAGTCGGCCAGGTTCAGGTTATAAGGCGGGTCGCATACGATGAGCTGGACCGAGGCGTCGGGCAGGCCCTCGAGCAGGTCGAGGCAGTCCGTACCGGGCAGCACGCAGTGGAGGGTTTCGGCCGGGATCTCGGCGTCCCGGTGGCTCGAGTGGGCCATGTTGTCGCGGCGCATCCGGTTCATCATCCGGTGGCCGGAGTTGAAGTGGGAACGGTTCGGCACTACACCCCTCCCGCGTTCTGCGTCTGCCACAAGTACCACGTGCCCATGGAACGATAGGGCCGCCACTTCTCGGTCATCCGGACCAGGGTCTCAGCGCCGGGGAGGTCCGACAGGCCGTACGTTTTCTGAAAGCCCTTGCGGAAACCGAGGTCGTCCACGGGCAGAACGTCCAGCCGTCCGAGGTGGAAGAGCAGGAACATCTGCGCCGACCACCGGCCGAAGCCCTTCACCCGGGTGATCGAATCCGTGACCGCCTCGTCGTCCATGGACCGCATGCGCTTAAGCGGCAGCGTCCCGCCCGCCACGTGGAAGGCCAGGTCGCGCAGGTAGGCGATCTTCTGCCTCGAGAGCCCGGCCGCCCTGAACCGGGCGTCCGGGATGCGCTTAACCTCCTCGGGCCGGGGGAACCGGGCCCCCGGGGTCAGGGCCCGGACCCGGCCGGCAATGGTGGCTGCGGCCTTCATGGAGAGCTGCTGGTAGATGACGGCTTCCACCAGAGCGCCGTACGAGTCTTCCGTCTCGCCCAGTCCCGGAAGGTAGGGACCCACGCGCTGGATGATGGAGCGCAGCTTGGGATCAATGCGCCTGAGGTGCTCGACGCCCTGGGCATGGCGCGGATCCAGGATCACGCCCTCGGCAAACAGGATCTTCGCCTTCAGGGTGACGCCGCCCGGTGCGGAAAAGCCGCCGAGGTTCCCACCCGAGGTCAGCACGCGGTGGCACGGAACCAGCAGGGGCACGGGATTCAGAGCCATGGCGCGGCCCACGGCCCGGGCCGCGCCGGGCCGGCCGGCCTTTCGGGCCAGGCCGCCGTAGGTCACGGTCTTTCCCGGCGGGACGCGACGCAGGATCCGGTAGACCCGGCGCTGGAAATCGGGAGTGCCGGATAGATCCACGGCCACGTCCTGGAGCGGGTCCGGCTTTCCGGCCAGGTGCCGGATCATGCGGCGCGAGGCGGCGCGGACGGCGCCGGGCAGCCTGGAAACGAGATCCCGGTCGGGGGCCAGGCCTCGAAGCCGGGCCTCGGCCGCGGCTCGATCCCGGTGGGGGAGGCATACCCGATCGATGCCCAGGTCGGTCCAGGCCAGACCGCAGGGGCCCTGGATCGTATCGAAGAGATGGAGGCCGCTCCGGCCTCCTGCATTGGTTTTTGCCATGGTGAGCCGTCTCCCTTGCGTCCTGGACCGCCTTGATAACCGGTCCACGAAAAAAAAACAACCTGTTCAGGTCCGGTCTGCCTTCTGGAGCGGGTTTCTCTTGAAATCCCTCCCGGGATTCACAATACATAAAGAAATCGTACTAAAATTGTTCTTTTTTGATTTTTTGACGTCAAGATCCGGAGTATTCCTTCCATGGCCGTCTTGCAACCCAGCGCTGTGATCGATGCATTGAAAACCGTTCGTCATCCCGGAAGGGAGGGGGATATCGCCACCCTGGGCCTTATTCATGACCTCGAGGTCCAGGAGGGCATCACCCGGTTCGGCCTCGACCTGTCCACGGTCGAGGAAGCCGAGCGGGAGGCGCTCCTGGCCCGAGCTCACGCGGTGGTGAAGGACCTGGACGGCGCGGGCGAGGTGGGGGTGACCCCCCTCCTCCCGGTGGAGGCTTCCGGCCCGAGGGAGGCTATCCTGAAGGGGGTCAAGAACGTGGTGGCCGTGGCCAGCGGCAAGGGCGGGGTGGGCAAGTCCACGGTGGCGGCCAACCTGGCCCTGGCCCTGAAGGCCGCCGGCGCCGACGTGGGGCTCCTGGATGCCGACATCTACGGGCCCAGCATGCCCACCATGTTCCAGGTCACATCACCGCTCCAGGCCTCTTCGGACGGGAGGATACTCCCCATCGAGTCCCAGGGCGTGCACCTCATGAGTATCGGTTTTTTGTCCGGAGAGGGATTGCCCATGATCTGGCGCGGTCCCATGGTGTCCAACATGCTCCAGCAGATGCTGAGCCAGGTGGCGTGGCCCGACCTGGACACCCTCGTGGTGGATCTGCCCCCCGGCACTGGCGATGCACAGCTGACCCTTTGTCAGTCCGTGTCCCTCACAGGTGCGGTCATCGTGACCACGCCCCAGGACATCAGCCTCATCGACGCCCGGCGGGGACTGGAGATGTTCCGGACGCTGAACGTGCCCGTTCTCGGTCTCGTGGAGAACATGGCAGGATTCACCTGCTCCCACTGCGGTGAGGTGACCCACGTCTTCCGCCAGGGCGGCGGGGACCGCATCGCCCGGCAGCTGGAAGTGCCCCTGCTGGGGTCCATCCCCCTGGATCCCGAGGTGGTGATGTCCGGCGACGAGGGCGTGCCCATTGTGTCACGCAACCCGGAAGCTCCCGGCGCGCTGGCCTTCAAGGCCGCGGCTGAGGCCATGGCCGGGCGTCTCGGAGAGGTGATCGCGGAGAAGACCGGAGCCCCAGGCGGCGATTTGCACCTGACCTGGTAGAAAGGCGAGCAACATGAGTGACGTGACCCCGACGAGCCTTACCAAGGTGGACGAGAAGACCCTGGGCATCGAGTGGTCCGACGGCGCGACTTCCCGGTATCCCGTGCGGTTCCTCCGCCAGCAGTGCCCGTGCGCCGAGTGCGTGAACGAGATGACCGGAGAGCGCATCCTGGATCCGGAGTCGGTGGACCCGAATGTGGAACCGGTGAATATCCATCCTGTGGGCCTCTACGCCCTCACCATCGAGTGGTCGGACAAGCACAGCACCGGCATCTACACCTTCGAGCACCTCAGGAAGCTGCACGACGGGCTCAAATCAGGGGAGGAAGGGTAGGGGCCCGCCTACCCGGCCGCCTCGTGGCGCTGCTCCTCCCGCTGTTCCACCCTTGAGGCGAGCTTTCCTTCCCGCACATCCAGGACGATATGCTCACCCTCGCCCACCGCGCCCTCGAGGATCTGGCGGCCGAGGAGGGTTTCCACGTGGTGCTGCAGGTAGCGGCGCAGGGGCCGGGCGCCATACGCGGGATCGTACCCCGCCTCGGCAATGAAGGCGTGGGCCTCGGGCGTCAGGTGGAGGTGGATGCCTCGATCTTCCAGCCGCAGAGCGATCTTCCTCGCCTCGAGAGCCACGATCTTCTCCAGGTCCGCCCGGGTCAGGGGATTGAACAGCACCACCTCGTCCACCCGGTTCAGAAACTCGGGCCGGAAGGCTGCCCGGAGCGCCTGCATCACCCGGTCGCGGGTGCCTGCCAGGATGTTCCCTTCGGCGTCGATGCCCTCCAGCAGCATGTCGGAGCCGATGTTGGAGGTCATGATTACCACCGTGTTCTTGAAGTCCACGGTGCGACCCTGGCTGTCGGTGAGGCGGCCGTCGTCCATGAGTTGCAGTAACACGTTGAACACGTCCGGGTGCGCCTTCTCGATTTCGTCGAACAGGATCACCGAGTAGGGCCGCCGCCGCACCGCCTCGGTGAGCTGGCCGCCCTCCTCGAAGCCGATGTATCCGGGCGGCGCCCCGAGCATGCGGCTCACGGCGTGCTTTTCCATGTATTCCGTCATGTCGATGCGCACCATGTGGTCCTCGGCGTCGAAGAGCGCCTCGGCCAGGGCTTTGGCCAGCTCGGTCTTGCCCACGCCCGTGGGGCCGAGGAAGAGGAAGGTGCCGATGGGGTGGTGCGGATCCTTGAGGCCGGACCGGGCGCGGATGACCGCCTCGGTCACGGCCGTGACGGCCTCGTCCTGGCCGATGACGCGGCGATGCAGCTCGTCGTCCAGGTGGAGCACCTTCTCGGCCTCGCCCTCCACCAGGCGGGTCACCGGGATGCCGGTCCACCGGGAGACGATCTCGGCCACGCCCTCCTCGGTCACCTCCTCACGGAGCAGCTGGGTGCCGCCTCGCTCCTGTATGCGCGCCTCGGCCTCCTCCAGCTCCTTCTCCAGGGTCTGGAGCGTGCCGTACTGGATCTCGGCCGCCTTGTTCAGGTCGTAGTCGCGCTTGGCCTCCTCGACCTGGTGAAGCGCCGCCTCCCGTCGCTCGCGTAATGCGCTCACCCGACCGAGCACCTCCTTCTCGCCTTCCCACTGCGTCCGCAGGGCCTTCTCCCGGTCCTTCAGGTCGGCGATCTCCTTTCCGGCCTGATCGAGGCGTTCCCTGGCGGCGCGGCCCTTCTCCTTCTTCAGGGCCTGGGCCTCGATCTCCAGTTGCAGCAGCCGCCGGGTGATGTCGTCCAGCTCGGCGGGCAGGCTGTCCATCTCGGTGCGCACCGTGGCCGCGGCCTCGTCGATGAGGTCGATGGCCTTGTCGGGCAGGAACCGGTCGGAGATGTAGCGGTCGCTCAGCCGCGCCGCCGCCACCAGGGCCCCGTCCTGGATGCTCACCCCGTGGTGCACCTCGAACCGTTCCCTGAGCCCCCGGAGGATGGACACGGTCTCCTCCACCGAGGGCGGTTCCAGGAGCACGGGCTGGTAGCGCCGCTCCAGGGCGGCGTCCTTCTCGATGTGTTTTCGATATTCGTCCAGGGTGGTGGCGCCGATGCAGTGGAGCTCCCCCCGGGCCAGCATGGGTTTGAGCAGGTTCCCCGCGTCCATGGCCCCCTGGGCCGCCCCCGCACCCACGATGGTGTGGAGCTCGTCGATGAACAGCAGGATCCGCCCGTCCGAGGTCTGGATCTCCTTGAGTACTGCCTTCAGGCGCTCCTCGAACTCGCCGCGGTACTTGGCCCCGGCGATGAGGGCGCCCATGTCGAGCTGAAAGATGGTGCGGTCCTTGAGGCCCTCGGGCACGTCGCCGCGCAGGATGCGCTGGGCCAGGCCTTCCACCACCGCGGTCTTGCCCACGCCGGGCTCGCCAATGAGCACCGGGTTGTTCTTGGTCTTGCGGGACAGGATGCGGACGATGCGCCGGATCTCCTCGTCCCGGCCGATGACCGGATCGATCTTGCCCTCCCGGGCCAACTTCACCAGGTCCCGGCCGTAGCGGTCCAGGGCCTCGTACGTGGACTCGGGGTCCTCGCTCGTGACTTTCTGGCCGCCGCGCACGTCCTCCAGGGCCCGGAGCACGGCGTCGCGGTCGATGGCCATGTCCCGGAGTACCGCGGCTGCATCGGACCGGGGCGCCTCCTGGAGGAGGGCCAGGAGAAGATGTTCCACGCTCACGAAGTCGTCGCCCATGCGCTTTGCCGTACGGCCGGCGCCGTCCAGCACCTTCACCACCTCGCCGCCGGCTCCCACCTCGGCGGGCGGGGTGCCCAGGCGCGGCAGGCGGTCCAGCACCTCCACGGTGCGGCCGTGGATAGAGGCCGGATCCCGTCCCAGGCGCGTGAGCAAACGGGGCACCAGACCGTCCTCCTGCTCCAGAAGGGCGCCCAGCAGGTGCAAGGGTGTGAGCTCGGAATGGTGGTTTCGCAGGGCCGTGGCCCGGGCGGTCTGAAGGGCTTCCCGGGCCCGGGTGGTCAGCTTGTTCAAGTCCATGGTCTTTCCCGTTTCCTTCTAGGGATGGATCTTGCAGGGAGAGACGCAAAGGTCATGCCTGGGGGGAAAAAGAGAAACGTGCGCAGTAACTACTCACCCCTCTCAGTATAAATTTTCCCTGAAAGGGCCAACTGAATGG